>NZ_SJPQ01000002.1:436587-736587 GCF_007859945.1 Pseudobythopirellula maris
GGAAATGGCGTATTCCGTCGAGATGCGGGTTTGCCCGCACCAGATTGCGGAGCGACTCCTCGATCGCCTCGTAGAGGGCGTCGAGCGTCTTGTAGTCCTTTTTCGTGAGCGCCGACTTCAGGCCAACCGGCTCGTAGACGAGCACCGGCGTCTGCTCGCCCAGCGGCCCCAGGCCGACCAGGGCGGTGCGGCCGACCATCGGGGCGGTGTTGAACACGCTCTCGGTCGGCACGGTGTAGAGCGTCCCCTCGGCGGTCACCACGCGGTGCGACTTGCGGCCGCAGAACCAAAACCGTGTGTTCGGGCTGTCGGGCGGGCCGTCGAGGTAGCCGAGGTCGCCCATCCGGCGCCACACGGTCTCGCCGTCGTGCACCAGGGCCAGGGCGTTGTGGCGGTAGCTGTCGTCGCCCACGTAGCCGCGCGACACCTGCGGGCCGCGGACCATCAGCTCGCCGATCTCGCCGGGGGGCAGGGCCGCCGTCTCGCCGATCGTGGCGAGCGGCGTGTCGCTCAGCCGGATCACACGCCACTCGATCGACGGGAAACGCCGCCCCACGCAAACCCCCACGCCGCGGTCGGTCTTATCGGCGGTCTCGCCGAGGATCTCGGTCGAGCTGATCGTCGAGAGCGGCAGCGCCTCGGTGGCGCCGTAGGGCGTGTGCAGCACGGCGTCGAGCGCGAGCTTGCCGAGCACGCGGCGGATGGTGCGCGCCGGCACCGGGGCGCCGCAGCTGAACGCCTTGCGGAGTGTCGGGATCTGCGAGAACTCGCCGTCCTCGCGCAGGCCGCACTCCTCGGCGTGGCGGCTGAGCCGGTCCCACACCGACGGCGAGGCGAACGCCTGGGTCGCCCGCCAGTCGTTGGCCGCGGCGATCACCTTCGACGGGTCGCACGACGCCGGGCGGCTGAAGTCCATCTCGGGCAAAACCGTGGTCACGCCGCTCGCCACGTTGAACAAGCCGAACAGCGGGAAGCACGACAGGTCGACCGGCTTGGCGGCGTTCTCCTCGTCGCCCTCGGTGGCGCCGAGTTGGTACTGCCGCTGGATCTCGTCGGCCTGGGTGGTGAACGTTTCGTGGCGGTAGAGCACCCCCTTCGGCGCGCCGGTGCTGCCCGAGGTGAACACGATCGCCGCCGTGTCGCTCGCCGCCGTGTTGGGCAGGGCGATGGCCCCGCCGGGACGCGCCGCGCCGAGCGGCGAGGGGGCGCTCGTCTCGCCAAAGTGGCGCAGCGTGCCGAGCGACACGCCCCCCAGGCCGAGCCCCAGCGGGGCGCCGACCGTCACGTTGAGCCACGCCTTCTCGAACCGCTTCTTGAACACGCTGCGCAGCAGCTGGCCCGCCGGGATCGCCACGAAGCCCTCCGGCTCGGTCGACGCCAGGCAGCGCACCACGTTCCGCTTGCCGAGGCCGGCGTCGACCAGCACCATCGTGGCGCCGCTGCGGAGCAGGGCGAACACGAGGGCGACGAACTCGACGCCCGGCTTGACCAACAGAGCGATCCGCGTGCCGGGCCTGACGCCCATCGACACCAGCCCGTGGGCCAACAGGCTCGCCTGGCGGTCGAGTTCGCCGAAGGTGATCGTGCTGTAGCGCACGCCGCAGGCGGTGTACTCCTCGGCCCGCCGGCGGACGCGGCGGCCGTCGCAGCGCGAGCGGCCGTCGTAGGCGACCAGCGCGATCTCGCCCGGCTTGCGCAGGGCGGTCTCGGCCAGCCGATCGGCCACGTTCACCCGCGGCGGCCCGGCCTCGGGAAGGGGACCGGCGGCGTCTTGGGAGACGGAGGGACGGACTTCGGGGGTGAATTCGCCAGGATGCATCCCGGCAATTGTCGCCAAGGGGCCCATAGGGGGGTAGGTCCTCCCGGGAGGCCGCGGACCCGAAAAGCCGGTCCCGGCGGCGTGAATCGGCCCCGCGAGCGGGGGCCTTCCACAAGAAAACCTACGTTGCGATCGGACGGGTTGCGCCGGCGGCAGAGGCCCCATCAGACCAAGGCGGCGGAGCGCAACCCGCTCGTGCGGGTCACAAGGGTTGTGCCCACGGGGGATTGCCGCAGCGGCGTGCGGCATTTGGTCGCGGGTGGGAGGGCTGAAGTGTGCTCAGACTGGAGTGTGCCCTAGCGTGTCGTCAGTGCAGCTTAGGGCGCCAGCCCAACAAGTACATCTCACTGGCGGCACGCCAGTGGCGCCCTGCGCGGTGAGAGAACATCACGTTGCTTCGCGATCCCATCCCGATCATACGATTTCGTGAATATACAAGTCCCCTGAAATACCTCAAGGAGCCGGTTGTTGATGAACACCGAGTCGTGAATCTAGCCGAAGATCCTTTGTCCTCTCACCTTCCGGAGTTATTATCATTACCATGGCATCATCATTTAGTACTGTCTCTACTCGAATCTCGGATGTCCCTGCAGCCAAATTGAGCTCGGCCATGGTGGGGTTGCCACGGATCATGCCTAACCGGCAAGTTTCTCGCTCGTTGTGCGTGACCGTAATCCGTTGTTTATCAATCTGAACGTAATTGTCATCCGAACCGATTTTCAACGAATCGAATGAGCGCCGTCCGGAGACCAGATCGGCTAGCTCCATCTTGAGTTCGGTACATTCCGCATGAACTTCTCCAATACGCCTATCGGCCCACGTTTCGTACCCAATCATGAATATAAGTGCGGCTACCGCTACACCCAAAGGGCTTCCCCATAGCTGGAAATATTCTTTCGTAGACATTTCACCATCCTTTTATTGAGTAATTTACTGACATACCGGGTATCCCAGGTTAAAGAACTTGAGCTACCCATAGGTTACACAGACAGATCGATTGCTCTCACCCCAGCTGCCCGATCGTCTCCCGCACGCTCTCCGCGCTCGCCCGGAACGCCGCCTCCTCGTCGGCCGACAGGTCGGGCCCGAGCTGCTGGGTGACGCCCTTGCGGCCGATCACGCAGGGCAATGACAGGCAGACGCCCGTCACGCCCAGGAAGCCGTCGATCCGGGTGGAGACCGGCAAGGTGTGCAGGTCGTTGTGGGCCATGCTGCTGGTGACCATCGCCGCGGCATGGGCGATCGCGAAGTCGGTGTAGCCCTTGCCGGCGAACACCTCCCAGGGCGACCTGCGGGCCTGCTCGAACAGCTCATGGAGGTCGCCCGCGCGGTTGGCCACGCGCATGCCGCCCGCCTCGGCGATGCTGATCGCCGGGAATTGCGTCTCGCCGTGCTCGCCCAGCACATAGGCCCGCACGTCGTGCGGGTGGATGCCCAGCCGCTGCGAGATCAGCGAGCGGAACCGCAGGCTGTCGATCAGCGTGCCGGCGCCGATCACCTTCCGCCACGGCCGATCGGTCAGTTCGAGGATCAGGTGCACCAGCGCGTCGACCGGATTCGACAGGACCAGCAGCACGCTGTAGGGGCTTTGGTCGGCGATCTCGGGGATGGTCTCGCGGAACATCTTGCCGTTGGCGCCCGCCAACAGCTTGCGGTTCGGTTTGTCCAAGGGCGCCGAGTGGGCGAGCACCACGAGGTCCGACCCGGAAGTCGCTTCGAGGTCGCCCGCCTCGATGTGGATGGTGCGCGCGAGCAGCGCGGCGGCGTGCGTCAGGTCCAAGGCGTCGGCGTGCGCCTTCTCGCGGCGGCGGCTCACCAGGACCAGCTCCTCGACGTCGCCCCCCATCATCAGCGCGTGCGCGGTGGCGGCGCCGACGTGGCCCATTCCGATGATCGAGACTTTCATGGCGATACCCTCCTTGGCGTGACCGGTCAGGCCATGATCATAGCAATTCCTTTAGCTCGAACAGGAGCTGGCCGGTTCCCTGCCAGACCAAACCGATCTGACAGATCGCCTCGACCGCGACGCAGATCTGCGAGATCGCCATCCCCGCCAGGGCGAACTGGCTTACCGCAAAGGGCCCCACGCCGAACTGTGAGAGGTTGAAGAACCCGCAGCTGAACTGCCCCACTGCCAGCCAACCCTTGGCAAAGACCGGCATGCGGTTCTCCCGGTACTTGAAGGAGATGTGAACGAGCGGCAATCCGAGGAATACTTGCGGGCTCTTGTACTCGAAGCCGTAGCCATCCCAATCGGGGTCACTCGGGCGGGGAGCGCCGCACTGGGGACAGGTCGTAGCTGAAGGGCTGACTCCGTTGCCGCAGTCGCGGCAGGGGTTGGTCGCCATCGATCCTAGCTCCTGTCGAGGATTTCTTGTTTCTCGCGTTGGTATTCCTCTTCCGTGAGGATGCCCTCTTCGCGTAGCGCGTGCAACCGGCGGAGCTTCTCGTCGAACGGCAGGTCGGAGCCCGCGGCCTCGGAGCCCGATAGCTTGCCGGCGACTTCCGACAGGTCGACGCCCGCCTCGTCGAGCGTGTCTTTGAGCATGCCGCCCGACATGCGGCTCCACGGCTCGACGTCTTCGCGGGCCTTCTCGGGGTCGAGCACCAGCCCCGACCCGGCGAGGCCGGCGCGGCCGACCGTCGTGACCGCGCCGCCAGCGATCAGCAAGACGACCCCCGAGAAGGCTCGCAGCATGCCGCTTTGGGCGCGACCACGAAAGTTATTGAAGTTGCCAAAGTTCATCGCGAAAGTGACGAACGTCGAGAGGAACAACAGCAGCCCCAAGAGACTCATCCCCATGCCGACGTAATAGACCGCCTTTCGGCCTTCGGAAACTTGCTTGCGTTTCACGGCGGGTGGTCCTCCTTGATTGCACGGCCCCCGCCCAAGCTTGGTCGGGGCTAATTTCGAATGTAGCGGGGACGTTTCAATATATCAGAGACTCACGGCCCAAGAAAAAACCCCATAGCCCCGACCAAGCTTGGTCGGGGCCCGGCCCAAGCGATCAAGCCTCCGGCGAGGCCGGCGCCACGGCGGCGCCGTTCGACTCCGTTCTCGCCTTCACGCCTTCGCCTTTCGCGTCTTCCTCGGCGCCGACGAGCTTCGACAGGCTCTCGGGGATCTCCACGCCGCCGATGTCGCGCATCACCTGCATCATCGGCGGCAGCGTGCCGGCCATGCCGTGCAGGAAGTCGGCCGTGTTGGTGCGGCCGTCCTTGCCGCCGCCGTTCTCCCAGACCACGACCTTGTCGAACTTGATGTTGCTGATCGCCTTGGCCGAGCTCTCGGCGAGATTGTCGAGGTGCTCGAGCATCATGAGCTGGAACGCCTCGCGGGCCCCGCCGCACGCCTCGACGATCGCCTTGAGGCCCTCGCCCTTCTTGGCCAGGATCTCGTACTGGCCGCGGGCCTCGGCGTCGAGCTTGGCGAAGATGGCCGCCGCTTCGCCCTCGGCCTCCAGGCGCCGCTTCTCGGCCTCGGCCTCGGCGTTGACCACGGTGCGGGCCTTCTCGGCCTTGGCGACGGCCTCGAACTCGGCCCGCTTCTCGGCCTCCACGCGTTCGGCCTCGGCCAACGCGGCCTTGGCCATCGCGCGGTTCTGCACCTCGATGACGGCCGCCTCGGCCTCGCGTTTGGCCGACTCGCCGCGCTCGTACGCCTCGGCCCGTTGGACGAGGAGCTCGGCCTGCGACTTGGCGACCTTGGCCTCGGCCACGTTCTCGCCGTCCACCGCCGTGGCGTTGGCTTCGGCCACGGCGATACGCTTGTCGCGGTCCGCGTCGTTGACCTCGACCTCGCGTTGGAACTCGGCGGTCCGCTCGCCGACGGTCTGCTCCTTGAGCATGTTGGCGACTTGCACCGCCCGGTCGCGCTCGGCGGCCTTCTCGCCGACGGTCTGCTCCTTCATCAGCTCGGCGATGCGCACCAGCTGCTCGCGTTCGGCCTCGCGGGTGCCAATCTCACGCAGCTTCGTGGCGTTGGCCACCTCGACGACCCGCTCGCGCTCGGCGTCGGCCACGCGGATCTCGCCGCGTTTCTCCTCGTCGGCCACGTCGGCACGGGCCGACTGGATCGCCTGGGCGGCCGCCTTCTGGCCGATCGCGTCGATGTAGCCCGACTCGTCCGTGATGTCCGTGATGTTGACGTTGATCAGCACCAGACCGATCTTCTTGAGCTCCGGCTCGACCGAGTTCTGGATGTGCTGCAAGAAGGCGTCGCGGTCGCGGTTGATGTCTTCGATGCCCATCGACGCGATCACCTGCCGCAGTTGGCCGAAGATGATCTCCTCGGCCTGCCCGCGGATCTCGGCGATCGAGAGCTCGAGCAGGCGGATCGCGGCGTTGTTCATCACGTCGGGCTGCGTGCCCACCGCCACGGTGAACACGCTGGGGACGTTCACCCGGATGTTCTCGATCGACAGGGCGCCGCGTAGCGGGATCTCGATCTGGATCGGTTCGAGGCTCAGGTAGCGGTAGTCCTGCACGAACGGCAACACGTAAGTGGCGCCGCCGTGGATCGTCTTCGATGTCTCGCCCTTACCGACCAGCATGCCGTACTTCACCAGCACCTGGTTGCTGCTGCAGCGTTTGATCGTCGCCTTGATGAACGCGAACAAGAAAGACAAACCGAACAGCACCGCGAGGCAGATCGCAACGAACCAGAAAAGCGGGTGGTCGGTTATGCTCTGCTGAGCGAGCAGCGGCGCGACGCTCACGGTGTATGTATCCAACATGGGAAAGCTCCGGTGGGTGTTTGCTTGTTTGGGGCAGCGCCGTCAGTCGGTGGCGATGTCAGCCTGTGGCGACGGGGTTCTGGCTGGGGGCCTCGGCGGCGATGGCCGCCACTTCGACCGTGTCGCTCGAAACGATGTCGGTCACGACGATCTTCTCGCCCGTGGCGAGTCGCGCGTCGCCCGCCGTGACCGCTTGGTACTCGACGGTGCGTCCCTGCAGCATGAGGTGGATCTTGCCCGCCCGCGGCGGGTCGATCGGCACATAAACCTGTCCGGTGAGGCCGACGGCGCCGCGGATGTCGAGGTTGCCGGAGGTTTCGAGCTTGAAGACTTGCTTGAAGGCCCAGTAGACGGAGTACATGGCGGCGTAGCCGGCCGCCAGCGCCACGGCGAGCGACACACCGCTGTTCAGCCCCGAGGTCGAACACGCCTTGCCCGCCAGGCCGAAGAACGTGACGGCCGCCGTGACGGTGCGCAGCGAGATCATCTCGAACAGCCAGAAGCCGCTCGCATCGCCCCCGTCGAGGTCGGCGTCGGCGCCGTCGAAGGGGCCGTCGATCGCGTCGTCGGCGCCCTCCATGCCGAGCAGCATCGGCAAGGTTTGCAGCAGCAGCGCAGCGCCGCCGCCGATCGCGCACCAGAAAAACAGTTCGTCGAGCATCGCAGCGCTCCGGGTTGGCGAACGCAAAAAACGGGAACCCTCGCCCCGCCTTGCGGCCGACTCCGTAAGCTTGCCGCACGGGGGGCGGGTCGACGGTTTATTCGCCCCACGGGGGCCGATCTTGCCAGAAAAGAGGCCCCCCGGACGGGGCAATTAGACCGGTTGCGCCGGTCAGTATAGCGGCAACCCGCGAAGGCCCAAGCAAAAAACGGCGGTCGGCACGGGTTTCGACGACCGGAGGTCGTCGGCTATTGGCTAACGGCTCAGATGTCGTAGTACATGCAGAACTCGTACGGGTGCGGCCTGAGGTCGATTTGGCGGATCTCGTTCTGCCGCTTGTAATCGATCCAGGTGCTGATCACGTCTTGGGTGAAGACGTCGCCGCGGAGCAGGAACTCGTGGTCGTCCGTCAAGGCGTCGAGCGCTTCGGCGAGCGAGGCGGGGGTCTTCGGCACGTCGGAGAGCTCTTCGGGCGTGAGGTCGTAGATGTCCTTGTCCAAGGGCTCGCCGGGGTGGATCTTGTTCTGCACGCCGTCGAGCGCCGCCATCATCAGCGCGCTGAAAGCCAGGTAAGGGTTCGCGCTCGGGTCGGGGCAGCGGAACTCGATCCGCTTGGCCTTGGGGCTGGGCGAGTACATCGGGATGCGGCAGGCGGCCGAGCGGTTGCGCTGGCTGTAGGCCAGGTTCACGGGCGCCTCGAAGCCGGGGACCAGCCGCTTGTAGCTGTTGGTCGTGGGGTTGGTGAACGCCAAGAGCGCGGGGGCGTGCTTGAGGATGCCGCCGAGGGCGAACAGGGCGTCGTCACTCAGGCCGGCGTAGCCGCCGCCGGCGAACAGCGGTTCGCCCCCCTTCCAGAACGAGATGTGCGTGTGCATGCCCGAGCCGTTGTCGTTGTAGAGCGGCTTGGGCATGAACGTCACGGTGCGGCCGCCGCGGTGGGCGACGTTCTTGACGATGTACTTGTACAGGCAGAGGTTGTCCGCCATGCGCACCAGTTCGCCGTACTTCAGGTCGATCTCGCTCTGCCCGGCGGTGGCCACCTCGTGGTGCTGGCACTCGACGTCGAGCCCGCAGTCGATCATCGACTGCATCATCTCGTTGCGGAGGTTCATCAGCTGGTCGGCCGGCGGGCAGGGGAAGTACCCCTCCTTGTGCCGCAGCTTGTGGCCGAGGTTCGGCCCCTCGTCGGCGCCGCGGTTCCACTCCGCCTCGCCGCTGTCGAGGAAGTAGAACGCCTCGTTCGGGCGGTGGTCGAACCGCACGTCGTCGAACACGAAGAACTCGGCCTCGGGACCGATGTAGCACGTGTCGGCAACGCCGGTGCTCTTGAGGTAGTTGGCCGCCTTGCGGGCCACGTTGCGCGGGTCGCGGGTGTAGTCCTCACGCGTGATCGGGTCCTGCACGTTGCAGATCATGCAGACCGTGGGCAGGTCGGTGAACGGGTCGATGAACGCCGTGTCGGGCTCGGGCACGAGGAGCATGTCGCTCTCGTTGATCGACTGCCAGCCGCGGATGCTCGAGCCGTCGAACCCGAGGCCCTCTTCGAAGACCGACTCCTCGAGCTTGCCCACCGGGATCGTGAAGTGCTGCCACAGCCCGGGGAAGTCCATGAAGCGGAAGTCGACCGCCTTGACATCCTTCTCGCGGCACAGCGTCAAAACTTCTTGCGGGGTCATCGCCGGGGGGTCTCGCATGCGGGGAGGGCAAGCGTCGGCGCGCGGCCGACAAAGGCTACTCGCCAGCGTAGCAATCCCCCGCCCGGCGGGCAATGAACCGCAAGGGCTCACGGCTCGCCATGGCCTTCGGTTGGCGACTCACGCCGACGACCCCGCCGCCAAGCACGCCTCAAGGTGCTCCGCCACAAAGCCGGCCAAATCACCCCGCGCCAGGTCGTCTTGCTCGACGAACTTCAGCCGCACGGTGTCGCGGTCTTCGCGATCGACGTTGAGCTCTTGCTCCACGCCGAGCTCGGTGATCTGGCCCAGTTGGAAGGCGCCCTTCGGACCGTTGAGCGCTAGCTCCACGTTCTCGGGACGCTTGGTCACCAGCGTGGCCCACGGCTCGGTGCGGCCGGGGACCATGCGGTGCACCAGCACCTTGTTGTTCCAGAGAAACTCCCCCTTGGGCGACGACTCGGCGACCATCTCGAGCAGCTCCTCCAGCAGCTCGGTCGACCAGACGACCTTCTTGCCGGGCGCAAAGCCCTTGCGGGCCAAGTGCCACTTCTGGCCGAGCACTTTCCACGGCATCAGGTCTTCGGGGTTCTGCTCCACGCGGGTGGCGAACCGCTGGAAGCCCTCGACCGCCTTCTCGACGAATTCCCAGAAGGCGGGCTTGTCGAGCTCCCGCATCGTCAGCGCGGCGATCTGCACCTCCTGCCAGGGGCCACGGAGGTTCTTGCACTGCACGCGTGGGCCCGAGCCGTAGGCCTCGACGTCGTCCAGATCGTTCAGCGATTTCAGCGCCAGGTCCATCACCAGTTGATCGCGTTGGAAGGTCTTTTTGGCGGTGCGGAACTTGAGCTTCACCAGCGCCCGCTCGCCGGTGAGGGCGTGGAAGAACCAGCCGTCCGATTTCTTCTGGCCGGTGATCTCGACGATCGAGCGGTTGTTCCAGTTGGTGGGGGCAAAATCACCCAACGACTGGATTTTCCGCTCCACGCGGTCGAGCAGCTTCCCTTCCCACAGGCAGGAAGACCCGTCCCGCGCAACGCGATCTTGGCAATGCCAGCGGCGGCCATCCTCTTCCCAGGGCATTTTGACCCCTTCGCCGACCTCGTCGAGGTCGAGATCGCCCTGCTGATCGGGGTCGTCGGCCGCGGGGTCGTAGAGCGGCCGCTCCTCATAGGGGCCTTCGGCGAGGATCGGGGCGAGGGCCAGGGCGGTGTGCGAGGCGGCTGCGGGATTCGGCTTGCCGTTCGCGGAGACTCCGGCGGCCGCGTCCTTCGATTTTTTCTTGCCCTTCTTGCTCGCCCTGCCGGCGCCCGCGGCCTGCATTTCCTCGACCAGCATCTCGGGCGTCCCCTCGACGACGACCTCGCCGCCGTGCTTGCCCGCCTCCGGACCGATGTCAATCACCCAGTCGCACTGCTTGATGACGTCGAGGTTGTGCTCGATCACCACCACCGTGTTGCCCATGTCCACCAGCCGGTGCAGCACGCCGAGCAGCTTGGCCAGGTCGTCGAAGTGCAGGCCGGTGGTCGGCTCGTCCAAGAGGTAGAGCGTGCGGCCCGTGTCGGGCCGGGCGAGTTCGGAGGCGAGCTTCACGCGCTGCGCCTCGCCGCCCGAGAGTGTCGGCGCGCTCTGGCCGAGCGTGACGTAGTCGAGTCCCACGTCGCACAGCGTCTTGAGCACGCGGCGGATCTTGGGGATGTTCGAGAACAGCTTGAGGGCCTCGGCGCACGGCATCGCCAGCACGTCGGCGATCGTCTTCTCGCGGTAGCGGACCGAAAGCGTGTCGGGGTTGTAGCGCTGGCCCTGGCAGACCTCGCACTCGATCCACACGTCGGGCAGGAAGTGCATCTCGACGCAGGTCTGGCCCGCGCCCTCGCAGGCGTCGCAGCGGCCGCCGGCCACGTTGAAGCTGAACTGGCGGGCCGTGTAGCCGCGCAGCTTCGCCTCGGGCAGTTGGGCGAACAGCTGGCGGATGAGGTCGAACGCCCCGGTGTAGGTGGCCGGGTTGCTCGAGGGCGAATTGCCCAGCGGCGTCTGGTCGACGCGGATCACCTTGTTGATGTGCGACAGGCCGCGGATGCGGTCGTGCTTGCCCGCCACGGCGCCCGCGCGGTGCAGTGTGCGGGCGAGTTGGTTGAATAAGATCTCGTTCACGAGCGATGACTTGCCCGAGCCCGACACGCCGGTGACGGCCGTCAGGACGCCGAGCGGGAAGTCGATGTCGATGTTCTTGAGGTTGTTGTGCCGGGCGCCCTCGACGCGGAGGGTCTGCGCCAACGAACGACGGAGCACGAACGACGCGTAGTCCTCGACGGTTTCCAGATCGCTGTCGCTCGTCATGAGGAACTCGTCGTTCTCCCGGCCGCCCTCCGGCGCGGTGATCCGTCGGTTCGACGGCACCATGATCGCCTTCTTGCCGCTCAAGTAGGGGCCGGTCACGCTCTTGCGTTTCTTCGAGACCTGCTCGGGCGTGCCGTCGGCGACGATCTGGCCGCCGTTCACGCCGGCGCCGGGGCCGAAGTCGATCAAGCGGTCGGCGCTCGCCACGACTTCTTTGTCGTGCTCCACGACCAGCAGCGTGTTGCCCAGGTCGCGGAGCTTCTGCAGCGCCTCGATCAGCCGGGTGTTGTCTCTCGGGTGGAGGCCGATCGTCGGCTCGTCCAGCACGTAGAGCACGCCGACCAGCCCGCTGCCGACCTGGCTGGCGAGGCGGATCCGCTGGCTCTCGCCGCCCGACAGGCTCGGCGCCGTGCGGCCGAGCGTCAGGTACTCCAGTCCGACGTCCACCAAGAACGTGACGCGGCTGGAGATCTCACGCACAATCTCGCCGGCGATCTTTTTCTCGCGCTTGTCGAGCTTCCACCCCTGTACTGTCGGCAGGAGTTCGCCGAGCGGCAGGTTGACGATCTGGTCGATCGTTTGGCTGCGGAACCGCACGGCCGAGGCGTCGTCGCGCAGCCGGCTGCTGCCGCACTCGCTGCAGTCGATTTCGTCGACGAGGTGCTCGAGGTGCGAGCGCAGCTTGGGCGAGAGACGCGAGGCCTCTTCCAGGGCGGGGTAGAGGCCCTTGAATTGGAACTTGAGCGGGGCGCTAGTTGAAGAACCGGCTTTGCCTTTCTTGCTTTTACTAACGCCTAGCGCCTCGTTACTCGCAGCTTCATCGAGCGTGACCCACTCGTCGCCCGTGCCGTAGAGCAGCACCCGGCGGTGGCGGGCGCTGAGGCGGTTGTAGGGCGTGTCCGTGGGCAAGCCGGTGTGCTCGGCGAGCGCGGCGAGCATCGCTTTGGACAAATCGTTCGACAGGTGCGGCCAGAGCAACACGGCGCCCTGGGCGAGGGTGAGCTCGTCGTCACGCAGCATCGACGCCGGGTTGGCGCCGGTCTGTGTGCCGAGGCCCTCGCACGAGGGGCACCATCCCAGTTCGCTATTGAACGAGAAGTTGTGCGGCGTGAGCGACTCGAAACTTCGGCCGCAACCGTCGCACGCCAGGTGCTGGCTGTGGCGGCGGGTGCGCCAACGCGGCTCGGCGCGCTCGTCCTCGGGGTACGAAACGAGCATCACGCCGTGACCGATCGACAGGGCCGACTCGACCGCCTCGGCGATCCGCCCGCGGTAAGAAGGCTTGACCACGATGCGGTCGACCACCACGGCCGCCTCGTGCCGCTGGCGGCGGTCGATGCGCGGCGGGTCCTCCAGGTCGTGCGTCTGGCCGTCAACCCGCACGCGCCGGAAGCCCGCCTTGCGGAGCTGGGTCCAGAGCTCGGCGTACGAGTCGTTCGGCGCCGGCTCGACCGGGGCCATCAGCTGCAGCTTGGTCCCCTCGGGCTCGGCCATCACCTTGTCGACCACCTGGTCGGAGGTCTGCGTGCCGATGGGCGTCTCGCACTCGGGGCAGTACGGCGCGCCGAGGCGGGCGAAGAGCACCCGGAAGTAGTCGTAGATCTCGGTGACCGTGCCCACGGTGGAGCGTGGCGAGTGGCCCATGCTGCGCTGCTCGATCGCCACGGCGGGCGACAGGCCCTCGATGTGGTCGAGCAGCGGCTTCTGCATCTGGCCGACGAACTGCCGGGCGTAGGAGCTGAGGCTCTCGACGTAGCGGCGTTGCCCCTCGGCGTAGATCGTGTCCATCGCGAGCGACGACTTGCCCGAGCCGCTCGGGCCGCAGAGCACGGTCATCTCGTCACGGGGGAACTTGGCGTCGACGCCGCGCAGGTTGTGCTGCCGCGCGCCGCGCACCTCGATGTGGGTCGCCTGCGGCGCCGCCCGCTTGGGCGCCTTGGCCGTCGGCTTGTCGGCCATCGTGCCGTCGAGCACCGGGCCGAGCGCCTCGCCCGTGTAGGAACGCAACGCGGGATTGTCACGGGTGTGCTCGACGAGCGCCTCGGGCGTGCCCGAGAAGACCACCTGCCCGCCGCCGGCGCCCCCCTCGGGGCCGATGTCGATGAGCCAGTCGGCGGTCTTGATCACGTCGAGGTTGTGCTCCACCACCAGCACCGTGTTGCCGGCGTCGGCGAAGTTGTGCAGCACGTTGAGCAGCATCTCGATGTCGGCGAAGTGCAGCCCGGTCGTCGGCTCGTCCAAGAGGTAGAGCGTCTTGCCCGTCGACTTCTTGACCAGCTCTTTGGCGAGCTTGATCCGCTGCGCCTCGCCGCCCGAGAGCGTGGGCGAAGGCTGGCCGATCTTCAGGTAGTCGAGGCCCACCGCGTGCAGCGTCGAGAGCTTGTGGTTGATCGACGGGATCGCCTCGAAGTGCTCGAGCGCCTGGCAGATGTCCATCTCCAGGGCGTCGGCGATGCTCACGCCCTTGTACTCGACTTGCAGGGTCTCGCGGTTGAACCGCTTGCCCGCGCACACCTGGCAGGTGACCCACACGTCGGCCAAGAAGTCCATCTCGAGCTTGTTGGCGCCGTTGCCCTCGCACGCCTCACAGCGTCCGCCGGCCACGTTGAAGCTGAACCGCCCCGGCTTGTAGCCGCGCCGCTTCGACTCGGGCAGCTGGGCGTAGAGGTTGCGTATGTCGTCGAACACCTTGATGTAGGTGCCCGGGTTGGAGCGCGGCGTGCGGCCGATCGGCGACTGGTCGATCGCGATGATCTTGTCGAGCTGGTCGACCCCCTCGATGCGGTCGTGGTCGCCCGGCTTGCCCTTGCCCTTCATCAGGTCGCGGAGCAACGCCTCGCGCAAGATGCTGTTCACGAGCGAGCTCTTGCCCGAGCCCGAAACGCCGGTCACACAGACGAAGGCGCCGAGCGGGATCTCGACCGTGACGTCTTTGAGGTTGTTCTGGCGGGCGCCCACGACGGTGAGAGTCGGGAAGCCCGCACTCCCCTCCCCTGCCGGGGAAGGGGGATCTTGCAGCCGCCGCGTCTTCGGCACCTCGATCTTCCGCTTGCCGCCGAGGTACGCGCCGGTGACGCTCTTGCGTTTCTTCGCGATCTCGTCCGCCGTGCCGACCGCCACGACCTCGCCCCCCTTCACGCCGGGGCCGGGGCCGAAGTCGATGAGCAGGTCGGCCGCGCGCATCGTGTCTTCGTCGTGCTCGACCACGACCACGGTGTTGCCCAGGTCGCGCAGGCGGGTGAGCGTTTCGATCAGCCGGTCGTTGTCGCGCGGGTGGAGGCCGATCGACGGCTCGTCCAAGATGTAGAGCACGCCGACCAGTCCGCAGCCGACCTGCCCCGCCAAGCGTATGCGCTGCGTCTCGCCGCCCGAGAGCGTCGGCGCCGTGCGGTTGAGCGACAGGTACTCCAGGCCCACGCCGGCGAGGAACCCGAGCCGCCCGCGCACCTCCTTGATCGCCTCTTCGGCGATCGTGCGTTGCGGCTTGCTGAGCACGAGGTCGGCGAAATAGTCTCCCGCCTCGGAGATCGACAGCTCGCACAGCTCGGGCAGGCTCTTGGTCGGGGCGCCGGCGAACGCCGGGTTGGCGGTCGTGATCTTCACGCCCCGCGCACGATCGTTGATCCGCTGCCCCTCGCAGTCGGGGCAGTCGATCACCCGCATGAACTTCTCGAGCTGGCGGATCTGCATCTGGCTCTGCGTAGAGCGGTACTTCTCCAGCAACTCGGGGATCACGCCCTCGAACTCACCGCCGTACTTTTGCGACGACTTGCCGGCGCGCCACGTGTACGTGATGTGCTCCTCGCCCGTGCCCCAGAGCCAAATGTTCTGGTGCTCTTCGGAGAGGTCTTGCCACGGCGTCTCGAGCAATGTCCCCTCTTCGAGCCCGAGCTTGCGCTCCATCGTGTCGGCCACGCCCTGGAAGATGTGCCGCTTCCAGCGGCCGAGGTCTTTCCATTTGTCGACCAGCGCAAAGCAGCCCTGGGCGAACGACTTCGTGGGATGCTCGACCAGCCGCTCGGGATCGAACGAGTAGAACTCGCCGATGCCGTCGCAGGTGAGGCACATGCCGCGTGGGCTGTTGAAGCTGAAGAGCTGCGGCGAGGGGGGCTCGAAGCTCAGCCCGCAGGCGTTGCAGGCGAAGTCGGCCGACAGCGCGATGTCGCCAGCCTGCAGGCCGGTGCGGCGCTTCTTGGCCGGTTTCTTGGCCGACGGCTTCGACTCCGCCGGCGCCTCGGCCGTGTCGTCCGCCTCGTCGTCCTCCTCGGGGGCGACGATCAGGGCGCCATCGCCAAGCTTCAGCGCGGCGTCGACCGCCTCGCCCAATCGGCCGCGGATCGAGGGGCCCGCCGTCAGTCGGTCGACCACCGCCTCGATGTCGTGCCGCACCTGCCGGTCGAGCGTCTGCGACTCGTCGAGCCGCACCATCCGCCCGTCGACACGGGCGCGGACGTAGCCCTGCTTCTGCAGGTCCTCCAAGAGATCGCGGTGCTCGCCCTTCTGCTGACGCACCACGGGCGCCAGCACGGCGAACTTGCTCCCCTTGGGCAGCGAGAGGATCTGGCCGATGATCTGCTCGCGCGATTGGGCCGTGATCCGCTCGCCGCAACTCGGGCAGTGGCCCTCGCCGATGCGGGCGAAGATCACGCGCAGGAAGTCGTAGATCTCGGTGATCGTGCCCACCGTGGACCGCGGGTTGTTGCCCGAGGACTTCTGCGAGATCGAGATCGACGGGCTCAGGCCCGAGATCAAATCGACGTCCGGCTTGGGCATCTGGCCCAGGAATTGGCGCGCAAAGGTCGACAGGCTCTCGACATAACGCCGTTGACCCTCGGCAAACAGCGTGTCAAACGCCAGCGAGCTCTTGCCCGAGCCCGACACGCCGGTCAGACAGATCAGCTGGTTGCGCGGCAGCGTAACATCGACATCCCGCAAGTTGTGCTCACGGGCGCCGCGGATGAGAATATCGGAAGCGGGCATATCGCGGCGTCGGCTTGGGGCCGACTAGCGGCTCGCCGAGCGGTGGGGGGTCGTGGGGAGGGGCGTTCCGTCGTCCCACGCGGCCACGGTGGTCGGCTCGCGCGGATCGAGCATTCTACGGCAGCCCCGGCAAACCGAGAAGGTTGGAGAACGAACATGCAGCGGATTTCGACGTCATTCCTTCAGGCGCTGCCGGCGCCCAGCCCTTTTTTCTTGCTGGCGGCGCTGCTCTCGGCCGCTTTGACGCTGGGAGAAGCCTCCCAGGCCGCGGCCGAGGGACGCTGGGCCAAGGCAATGGCCGGCTTCGCCGCGCAGGACGCCAGCGACCCGTATCCGCAGGGCGGCGTCGTGTTTGTGGGCAGCAGCAGCGTGCGACTGTGGGACCTGGCTGCGGGTTTCCCCGACGTCGCCCCGACGCCGCTCAATCGCGGCTTCGGCGGTTCGACCATCCCCGACGCGATCGAGCACTTCGACCTGCTGATCAAGAAGCACCAACCCCGGTGCGTCGTGTTTTATTCGGGCGACAACGATATCGCGGCCGGCCACAAGGCCGAGCGCGTGGCGGCGGACTTTGAAACCTTCGCCGCGAAGCTCCGCAAAGAGCTGCCCGAGTGCCGTTTGATCGTGATGCCGCCCAAGCCGAGCCCGAGTCGGTGGAAACGGGTGGAGGTCTACCGCGAGGCGAGCGCGGCGATCGAGGCGCACTGCCAGAGCACACCGAACTGCGAGTTCGTGGACGTCTGGCCCGCCATGACCGACGACGACGGCCTGCCGCTGCCGGAGATCTTCCGCAACGACAAACTGCACATGAACGAGCAGGGCTATGCGCTGTGGAACGAGCTACTCGGACCGCACATCGCGCCCCGCGAATAAGCCGCATCGGAGCGTTCGGCGGTAGCCGACGACCTACGGTCGTCGGAAGCAGCGCTAACGAGCGTGGCCCCTGGCGCAGTCCGACGACCGTAGGTCGTCGGCTACGGATGGCCGTTGTGCTGCTGCCAGCATCGTCAGAGCTGCGTGCCGATGGCGATCAGCACGGCGATGATGATCGCCGCCACAACGAGCGGCCAGGTGCGCACCTGGCGTTCTTCGGAATCGTCGCCCGCGGACAGGTTCGGGTCGAGCTTCGTCAGCGCCCGGGCGCCCTCCTCGCCGAACTCGTCGATCAGGTGCTGCAACATTAGCCCCTCGACGGCCCGCGCGCTGAACGGCCGGGCTTCTGGCTCCTTGGCCAGCAGGTGCAGGACCAAGTCGTCGAGCCACGCCGGGCAGTCGACGCCGCGATCCCGGAGGCTCTTGGGCTGCTTGTGCAGGTGCTGGTCCCACACCTGGGCGAAGTTCGAGCCTTGGTACGGCGGCTGGCCGGCGATCATCTCGTACATCACGCAACCGAGCGAGTAGAGATCGGCCTTGCCGTCGATCCGCGCGTCGGCCGTGATCTGCTCGGGAGACATGTAGAGGTACGTCCCCACGGTCATCCCCTGCTGGGTGATGTCGCTCGTGGCGAACGAGTCGCGCGCGATGCCGAAATCGCCCAGCACCAGCCCACCGTCTTGGTTGAAGAACAAGTTGCTCGGCTTCAGGTCGCGGTGGACGATGCCGTGGTTGTGGGCGTGCTGCAACGCCGAGGCGATCTGCACGCCGTAGGCCGCCGCCTGAGGCCAAGGGATCCGGCCCTTCGCCATGCGGCCTTTGAGCGACCCGTGCTCGAGCAGCTGCATGGCGTAGAAATACTGCCCATCGAGAACGCCGCCGCCGTAGTTCCGCACGATGTGCGGGTGGTTCAGGCGCTCCATGATCATGATCTCGCGCTCGAAGCGGTCGACGATCTTGGGATCGCCCGACACGCTCGGCAGCAAGAGCTTGATGGCGACCGGTTCTTCGAGTTCCGGACTGGTGGCCCGGTAGACCACGCCGACCGTGCCCGAGCCGATCTGCTTGCCCAACGTGAAGTTGGTCTTGGTCGGCAGGAAACGGAGTTTGCTGGTCGACATCGCAGGAGCGGGGCGAGCGATTGAGTGACGGGTTCGGCGCGTGGCGGTCGGGCCACCGCGATCGAGCGAAAGCCTATCATCCCCTGCCGGGGCCCGCGGAACAACCTCGGTCGCTGCCGATCGTGGCGCTGTATTGCGCCGCTGGCCATCTTTATTGTGCCCCCGGTCACCGTTATTTAGCCCCCGGTCAGTGACCGGGGGCTAAATAAAGATCGCCGGGGGCTAAATAAGCTTCAACTTTGGCTGAGCCTTTTCACCTCGGCGCCGCCCAGCAGGTCGTTCGTTTCTAGGATCCAGCCCTCGATCCGGTCGGCGAACGGCGAATCTTTGACCGCCTTGGCAAGCTTCTCGCTGTCCCAATCGCCGCAGTTCGACGGGTTGAGGCCCTCGAACCAGTGCCCGCCGTTCCCCAGCAGGTTGTAGCGCATCTGGCCGTATTCGGTCATGCCGTAGGCCAGGGCCAATCCGCGCAGCCAGAGGATCGTCGCCAGGTTCATCATGCCGGGGGTCCGCTCCCAGTCGGGCAGTCCCTCCAGGTACCGCTCGGCCACGTCGGCGCCGACCGCGTCGCGCATCGCGGCGTCGAGTCGCTCGACGATTGGCCCGGTCAGCTCCGCGGCGCGGTCGAGCATCGGCAGCGCGGTCATCTGCAAGTCGAAGTCGCTGGGGCACGAGGCGCCGATGCTCAGCGTGTGCACCTCGGGGCGCGCCAAGCAGAACAAGCAATTCATCACGAGCGGGTGGAGCGGGTCGCACAGCTCGACCAGCCGCTCGCTCGGCTTGTAGAGCCTGCCCCCTTTGTCGGCGGGGCTGATGATAAAGACGCCCAGGTCGCGCTCGGCGGCGGCCGCCACGGCGGGCCAGTTGCGCTGGTAGATGTAGTACCAATGCAGATTGACGTAGTCGAAGCCGCCGTGGGCCTCGGTGCGCACCGCGTCGAGCACCAGGTCGGGCGACGCGTGGGTCGAGAACCCGACGTGCCGCACCTTGCCCTCGGCTTGCAACCGGCGGGCCATCGCGAGGCAGCCATCCGGCTTGATCGTGTGCCAGTAGACCTCGTGGTTGTTGACGCCGTGCAGCCCCAACAGGTCGACGTGCTCCAGCCCGAGCCGGTCGAGCGACTCCTCGAACTGGTCGCGGAACACGAGGGCGTCGGCGTGCGGCTCGATCTTCGTCTGCACGATCAGCTCGTCGCGCGGCAAGGTCGGCAGCAAGACGCCGAGCTGCCGCTCGCTCGACCCGTAGCCACGGGCCGTTTCGATGTGCGTGACGCCCAGCTCCAGCGCGCGGCGGATCGTCGCCTCGAGGTTCGCCTGGTTGGCGGCCTCGACCTCGTCGAGCGGCATGTCGGTCCACGACTGCTGATAGCGCATGCCGCCGCAGCTGAACACGGGCATCTTCAGTTCGGTCTTGCCGAAGCGTCGGTATTGCATGGACGGCACGATAAGGCGTGTGGCGCGCAAGAAAAACCCCGGCCAAGCTTGGCCGGGGTTGTGGGATGTCAAACGGCTCGCGCGCCGAGTGCGGTCGCGAAAGCCCCGACCAAGCTTGGTCGGGGGCCGCGCCGCCCATCGGGACGCGCGGCCTGTCAGTTGCTCAGCGCCGCCTCGAGCTCCGACTCGGCCGATTCGAGCAGCTGCATGCCGCTCCCCGCCGTGTTCTTTTCGGCGGCGACGAACACTCCGTTCGACGCCTCCTCGGCCGAGCGGTCGCCGAAGCTGATGCCGAGCGCGCGGGCGGCCTTCACCGCGGCGCCCTGGGGGTCGACTTGGCGAATCTTGTGGACCGCCTCGAGGATCGGCACGCTGGTCATGTCGGGCGGTCGGCTGCAGATCATCTCGCCGAACCGGCCCTCGACGATCAGCCGCACCGCGTGGGCGCCGAACTGCGTGGCGAGCACGCGGTCGAACGTGGTCGGCTTGCCGCCCCGCTGCAGGTGGCCCAGCACGCAGAGCCGCGCCTCGCGGTGTAGCCGGCGTTCGATCTCTTCGGCCACGGTCCGCCCGACGCCGCCCAGCTTGACCTGTTGGCCGTCGCGGTGCTCTCCGACCATGCCCCCCTCGGGCAGCTCGGCGCCTTCGGCCACAACGACCAGGGTAAACTTTTTCCCTTGGCTCTCGCGGTGCAAGATCTTGTGGCAGACGTTGTCGTAGCTCCACTCGATCTCGGGCAGCAGGATCACGTCGCCGCCGCCGGCGATGCCCGAGTGCAGCGCGATCCAGCCGGCGTGGCGGCCCATCACCTCGAGCACCATGATGCGCTCGTGGCTGGCGGCTGTGGTGTGCAGGCGGTCGAGGGCGTCGGTCGCGCACTCGATCGCGCTGTCGAATCCGAACGTGAACGCCGTGGCCGACAGGTCGTTGTCGATCGTCTTCGGCACGCCGACGACCGGGATGCCGTTCTCGTGGAACTGTTGAGCGATGGCGAGCGAGCCGTCGCCGCCGACGCAGATCAGCCCGTCGATGCCGAGCTGCTTGACGGTTTCCTTCACGCCCTCGATCAGGTGCGGGGCGATCTCGACCCGGTCGTCGACGCCTTTGACGGCGGCGAAGCGGCCCTTGTTCGTCGAGCCGAGGATCGTGCCGCCCTGGCTCAAGATGCCGCGGGTGTTCGAGCCCGTGAGGTGCTTGTACTGCACCGGGTCGTAGAGCCCCTCGAAGCCCTTGAGGAACCCTACGCAGTCGTAGCCGAGCTGGTCGCAGCTCTTGTAGACGCCGCGGATCACCGCGTTGAGACCGGGGCAGTCGCCGCCGGAGGTGAGAACGCCGATTCGCTTGGTCATGATAAACGTCGCTCGCTTGTGCGGGGTGCTGCGGCGGCCACGCCGGTCGTCGGCGCGTCGCGGTCCGAGCAAGCGTAGGTCGCCGCCGCGACAGAACGCCGCGTCGACGAGCAACACGACGGGACCGTTGCCCGCATGAAGGCAGGCGCAACCGTCACAGCACGCAGGACAGGAGCAGGCGCCGCCCTGCGACGCTCAACGGCGTGGGCCGAGCCACTCCCGCCGCCCCAGCGTCGCGAGCACGCGCAGCGCCGTGATCGCCTCGCCCGTGTTGATCTTCGACTGGCCCGCCACGCGGTCGGTGAACGTGATCGGCGCCTCGGCGAAGCGGGCGCCCTCACGCTTGAGCCGCCAGAGGATCTCTTCGAGGTAGGCGTAGCCGCCGGTGAGCACCGCGCTAAAGTCGAGCCGCGCGAGCAGCCCCACCCGGTACGCGCGGAACGCCCCGCTGCAATCGCCGATCGGCAGCCGCAGCATGACGCGAGCGGCGGAGTTCACCATGCGGCTCGCGACGCGCCGCTTCAGAGGCCAGCCCTCGATCTTGCCGCCCGGGCAGTAGCGCGAGCCGATCGCCACGTCCGCCTCGCCGCTGTCGACGAGCCGCACGAGCTCGGGCAGGCGCTCGGGCGGGTGGCTCCAGTCGGCGTCCGTCGTCACGACGATTCCGTAGCCGTGCTCGATCGCGTGCCGGAAGCCGTCGTACGTCGCCGAGCCGAGCCCAAGCTTGCCGGCCCGGTGGAGGCAGCTCACACGCGGGTCACTCGTCGCACGCTCATCGCACCACGCGCCGGTGCCGTCGGGCGAGTTGTCGTCGACCACCAGCAGGTCGGCCGCGGGCAAGGCCTGCTGGATGGCGTCGACCAAGCGCGGCAGGTTCTCGAGTTCGTTGTAGGTCGCCACGACGACCAGCACGCGGGGTTCGGCTCGTGAGTTACTCATTGGTAGACCTGTGGGAGGCGTCTCCGACGCCGATAGCGGTGTGTCAGCCGTTCAGTGCTCGCGGCGCGTTATCGGCGTCGGAGACGCCTCCCACATGAAGAAGCTACTGCCCGGCGATCGCGCGGTAGTAATCGATCGACCGCTTGAGCCCCTCGGCGAACGCGACGCTCGGCTCGTAGCCCAGCAGCTCGCGCGCCTTGCCGATGTCGGCCAGGCTCTCTCGAACGTCGCCCGCGCGCGGCGGGTCGAAGACCGGCTCGATGTTGGATCCCAGGGCCGCGTTGATCGCCGCGATCAGGTCGAGCAGCGACACACGCTCGCCCGTGGCGACGTTGATCACCTGGCCCGCCGCCTGCGGGGCGTCGGCCGCCAGCAGGTTGGCCCGCGCCACGTCCTCGACGAACACGAAGTCGCGTGACTGGCCGCCGTCGCCGAACACGTGCGGCCGCTCGCCGGCGAGCATCTTCGTCACGAAGATCGGGATCACGGCCGAGTACTCGCTGTGCGGGTCTTGCCGCGGGCCGTAGACGTTAAAGTAACGCAGCGCCACCGCGTCGAGCCCCATCGACTTGCTGTAGGCCATGCAGTACGCCTCGCCGGCGAGCTTGGCGGCGGCGTACGGCGAGAGCGGGTCGACCGGGTCGGTCTCGCTTTTGACGGGCGTCGGCCGGTCGCCGTACGCGGCGCTCGACGCGGCGAACACCACGCGTCGCACGCCCGCGGTGCGGGCCGCCTCGAGCACCGTCACCACGCCGGTAGCCGTGGCGCCGTGCGACTCCAGGGGGTTGGCCACGCTGCGCGGCACCGAGGCGATCGCCGCCTCGTGGTACACGACCTCGGCGCCATCGACGGCCCGGGCCACGGCGGCGGGGTCGGTCACGCTCCCCTCGACGAACTCGACGCGGTCGCCGAGATGATCGAGGTTCTTGCGGAAACCGGTCAGCAGGTTGTCGAGCACCCGCACCGTGTCGCCGCGCTCGACGAGCTTGGTAGCGATGTGAGAACCGATAAAACCGGCGCCGCCGGTCACGAGGTGCAGGGCCATAAGTCGAGCGGGGGGAGAGGACGTAGGAGGGGTGTCGCGGGGAGGTACGGGTAACCCTACCTCACGCGGCTCGCCTTGTCGGGGTAGCTCCCCACTGGAGAGTCATTACCCCCGCGGGCTCAACGCCCCATTGAACGATCTCGGTGTGGGCCTCGTGGCGGAGGGGCCAGTCCGCGTCGTCGACAACTAAGCCGTAAACCGCGTCGCACCGCTCGGCGACCCGGGCGGCTGTCTCGTCCATGCCGTCGGCGACTAGCAGTGTCCAATCGAATCGGCGTTGGCAGCTGTCGAACCAGGCCAGCAGGCCCCGCATCACCGGATCGGACTCGGCAACCTGGCGCCAAGACGCGTCGCCCACCAGCGCCACGCGTTGCTGCAGATGAGCGTCGAGCCGGCGGTCCCAATCGGCCAGCCGCTGGCGGGCGTCTGCGAATCGGTGAGCCACCAGCATCACCACTTTGCCGGCCGACTCGGGAAGCTCGTCGCCCCCTGCCCCGCTCCGCTGCCGCTCGAGACGTTGCCGCTCGACAAAGCGCCGCAGCAGCGGGTCGGTGAGCGCCGTTGACTCGATCAGCGCCGACTTGAAGTCGAGAACTTCGGCGTAGCCCCGGCCAGAGTCCCCTTGCGGCTCGGGCCTGTCACGAACGCGCTCCTGCGGTGAAGGAGTCTGGCGGGCTGGCGGCGAAGGCGCCTTCTCGGCAGCCGGAGCGGCGGCGGTCGCTTCGCGAATCACGCCCGCCTCGCCGACGGCGATCTCGGTTACGGGCCAAGCGTTCTTGGGCGCCGGCGCCGACCGAGGTTCGGGGTCGCTCGGCGGCAACGGCCACGCGGTGGGCGCCGCCACCAACAACTCGCACTCAGCGAGCGCTTCGCGCGCGGCCAGCTTCCGTAGGGCGCCGCTGATCACCATTTCACGATCCCCAAGAGACAGACCACCGCCGTAGAGCCCCCTACCGATTACCCGCGACGCAGTTCGGCGAATAGCTGCCGGTACTCGAGTCGTTGCGCCCCGGCGGGCGCCATGGTCGCCACCGACTCTTCCTCTTCGATCACGAGCATGTCGCTGTCATCGGTCGGCTCGACAGCCTGCTCCTCGAACGGCTCCGGCGCGAGCGAGTACTCGTCGTCCTCGTCGGCGGCCGTGAAGAACTCATCTTGCTCAGCGATCTCGTCGGTCGCGTCCGCGGCGACCTCGACAGTGGGGCTCTCGGCCACTTCTGCCGTCACATTCGAGTCTTCCGGCTCCTCGTCGCTCAGCAGTTGGAGGCTCGTCTTCGCGGCGCCGTCCGATTGGACCGCATCGATCAAGCTCTCGACCGCCGGGTCGAGCGCGCCGAACATGCGGCCGAACTCAAGGTCGACGCGGTTGACGACCGGCGTCGCCATGCTGGTCAGCGTAGACTCGAGGCCGGCGTAGCGGTCGAGCACCACCTCTTCCTCCTCGAACGATTCGCTGAACGGGTCGTCCGGATCGGCGGCGGGGGTGTCGTTCTCCGGCCGGCTGGGGAACGCGTACGAGACGCACTCGTTGTCGTCCTCGTCGCACTCCTCTTGGGCGGGCTCCGCCTCGACGGGCGCCGACGCCTCGGCCTCTTCCTCTTGCAGCCGCTGGATCGCGAGCCGCTGCGACAGGCGGCCGATCGCTTCGGCGCCCTGCTCCGCCGCGTTGTACTCCGATCGGTCGTCCGGGGGCGACGCCCAGGCCGCGGCCGCGGGGGCCTCGATCGCTTCGTACGCCGGCGTTTCGATCGGCTCGATCGGGCCCTCTTCGGCGAAGCCGGGCTGCGAGATCTCGGCGAAGCCGTGGCGGTTCTCCTCGGCGTAGCCGATCTGCGGCTCGTCGGCGGGCGGGTCGAGTTCGCCAAACTCGATGGTCGCGTGGCCAGACGCCTTCGGCTGCTTGGGGGCCGGCGAGTGCCAAGGCGCCGGCAGCTGGTGCAGGTCCGACCAAGCCGCCTGGATCAGGTCGGCGTCGATCGTCGTGACCCCGCGATCGACGGCGAGCATCAGCGATCGGTCGCACACCTGGTTGACCAAACGCGGCACGCCGTCGCTGGCGGTGAAAGCCGCCTCGAGCGCGGCGGGCTCGAACAGCCGGTCGGGGTCGGCCCCGGCGGCGGCGACATGAGCACGGACGTAGAGCATCGTCTCCTCACGCCCCATCGGCGCGAGGTAGCATCGCGCCGCTAGGCGTTGGCCGAAGGCCTCCAGGTTCGGCTCGCCGAGCGTCTCGTCGAGCGACGCCGCCCCGGCGAGCACCAGCCGCAACGTCGGCTCGCCGTCGGCCGCCATGTTGCTGAGGATCCGCAACTCCTCCAGCAAGCGGATCGGCAAGGTGTGCGCCTCGTCGATGAGCAGCGCCACCGCGCGGCCGCGGGACGCCTCGTCGTCGAGGCACCGCTGCAGCGCGATCCGCAGCTCTCCCTCGTCGCGGTCGCGGTACGGCTGCTCCATGCCGTAGAGGATCGACTGCAGCAACGCGCGGCGCGTGCAGAGCTGCGCCGAGGCGAGCCTCACGATGCGCACCGCAGCGCGGGCGGTGGCGCCGAGCTCCTCGGCCAGCACCTCGAGCAGCATCGTCTTGCCGACCCCGGGGGCGCCGATCACCAGCGCGGGCCCGTCGCCGCGCACGACGCACTGCGCCACGCGGCGCCGTGCGCTGTCGATCGATTCGGCGGCGAAGTAGCGGTCGACGCGGGGGTGGGTGGAGAACGCACGCTGCGGGGCGTCGCTCGCCGGAGTGGAAGTCGGCATCGAACGTGTTCCTGTGGATCGAATCACACGGCGTGTGGGTGCTGCGTCGCGTGTCGTGGTGACGACGGTCGGACGTATGAGCGCGGCTACGTCGTGTAGATCGGCAGCCGGGGCGAAGGGGCTTCACTCGCAGAAAAGAAGCGACGGCATGCGCCCTAATCACCCGCCGCCCGCGGCGGCGGGCTGCACTTTTTCTCGCGACGCCCGTAAACTTTGCGCAGGCCGTCCACCCACCGCAGGCGGCATGGCGAGCCGGCAACGCGGGACCGGGAGCGATGGTCGCGTCGCGTTCGCCGCGTCAGCCGCCACAGGCCCAGTGGCCGCTGAGTCGCCACGCCACGATCGAGAGAAGCAGCTTTGTTCCGAATAAAAATCTGTGGACTCACTCGCCCCGCGGACGCCGCGGTTTGCGCCGAGGCGGGCGCCGACGCCATCGGCCTGAACTTCTACTCGGGCAGCCCACGCTGCCTGACGATGGAACGGGCCGTCGAATTGGCCGACGCTGGTGGTGAGCCGCTGCTGCGGGTTGGCGTGTTCGTCAACGCCACGCTCGACGAACTCGCCGCCGCGGTTCAAGCCGCGCGACTCGATGCGGTTCAGCTACACGGCGATGAGCCGCCCGCGGCGTTCGCCGCGCTGCCAGAAGGAATAAGGACGGTCCGCGCCTGGCGCGTCGGCGCCGAAGGCTTGCCGCCCTTGGCCGAGTACCTCGAGACGAGCGAAGCACATGGGCGGCGCCCCGAGGCGGCGCTCGTCGACGCCGCCGCGCCGGGCGCGTACGGCGGCACCGGAAAGCGGGTCGACTGGGGCCGGGTCGCCGAGGAGCGCCCGCTGCTCGGATCGACGCCGTTGATCCTGGCGGGCGGCCTGACGCCCGACAACGTGGCCGAAGCGATCGCCGCGGTCCGGCCCGACGGCGTCGACACGGCGAGCGGCGTGGAGTCGGCGCCGGGCGTCAAAGACGCGGGGGCGGTGCGGGCGTTTGTCGCCGCGGCGCGCGAGGCATTCGATTCGCTGAGCAAGTCCAGCTAGCAACCAGCCAAGAACCGGCGGGCGTAAGCCCCTGGTGGGGGGTCTCCAAGAGGAGTCTCGTTGCGGTTCGTGCCGGACGCCTCCGGGGGCTTACGCCCGCCGGCTCGGCGCACTCGCTGGGTTGCAACTAGGTTTTCTTCCCGATCGCGGCTGCGGCCTTCCCGCTTATCAAAGGTTGCCAACATCGGGTTAGGGAATATAGACTGCTGAGGATACACCCAGTGTTTTGACCCGATTCACGTCCGCCGGCCTCCCAGGCCCGAGCGAAGATCCCGCCTGTTTCTTTCTGGAGGTACGAGCCGTGGCGCCTGTTGCTGCCGAGAAGCTGTCTTACAAAGTCCTTGATTGCACGCCCGAAGAATTCGAGCGTCTGGCCGCGTTTGGCCGTCAGGAGATCAACCTGGCCGAGTCGGAAATGCCCGGCCTGATGTCCCTGCGCGAGAAGTACGGCAAGGACAAGCCGCTCCAGGGCGCGCGGATCGCCGGCTGCTTGCACATGACGATCCAGACGGCCGTCCTGATCGAGACGCTCATCGAGCTCGGCGCCGAGGTCACCTGGAGCAGCTGCAACATCTACAGCACCCAGGACCACGCCGCCTGTGCGATCGCCAAGGCGGGCATCCCGGTCTTCGCTTGGAAGGGCGAGACCAACGAAGAGTTCGACTGGTGCATCGAGCAGACGCTCACCGCCTTCCCTTCGGGCAAGCCGCTCAACCTGATCCTGGACGACGGCGGCGACCTGACCGCCATGGTCCACGACAAGTTCCCCGAGCTGCTGGCCGACATCAAAGGCCTGTCGGAAGAGACCACCGCCGGCATCCACCGCCTGGAGGTGCTCCTGAAGGAGGGCCGCCTGGCCGTCCCGGCGATCAACGTCAACGACTCGGCCACGAAGAGCAAGTTCGACAACTTGTACGGCTGCCGCGAGAGCCTGGCCGACGGCGTGAAGCGCGCGACCGACGTCATGCTCGCCGGCAAGGTCGCCGTGGTCTGTGGCTACGGCGACGTCGGCAAGGGCTGCGCCCACAGCCTCCGCTCGTACGGCTGCCGCGTGATCGTCACGGAGATCGACCCCATCAACGCCCTGCAGGCCGCGATGGAAGGCTACGAGGTCACGACCATGGAGGAAGCCTGCAAGGAAGGCAACCTGTTCGTCACCACGACCGGCAACAAGGACATCATCCTCGGCGAGCACATGGTCGAGATGCCGGAGGACGCCATCCTCTGCAACATCGGCCACTTCGACACGGAGATCGACATCGCTTGGCTCGAGGCGCAGGTCGCCGCCGGCAACGCCACGAGCGACGTGATCAAGACCGAGAAGGAAGGCGCCGTCGACCGTTACACGTTCAAGAAGAGCGGCCGCTCGATTCTCACGCTCGCCAAGGGCCGGCTGGTGAACCTCGGTTGCGCCACGGGCCACCCGAGCTTCGTCATGAGCAACTCGTTCACCAACCAAACGCTCGCCCAGCTCGAGCTTTGGAACAACGAGGGCCAGTACGAGAACCAGGTCTACCGCCTGCCGAAGCACCTCGACGAGGAGGTCGCCCGCCTGCACCTCGAGAAGATCGGCGTGAAGCTCACGAAGCTCACCCAAGAGCAGGCCGACTACATCGGCGTGCCGGTCGAGGGGCCGTACAAGTCGGACCACTACCGGTACTGAAATACCCGTGAGGGAGTGGCCAGAGGCTTGAAGCCAGAGGTCAGAAACACGAAAGCCGCCGGCGGGAGCCGGCGGCTTTTTTCGTGCGCCCGTCGATCGGCCGCAAGGGCGGACGGTCGACGGATCGCGGGGAGTGGCGGTAAACTCGTTGCTCCTCCGGGCGCTAACGCTTACGGCTCGCCCCGGGAGGCTACGTCATTCCGCCATCCGCAATCCGAATTCCGCACTTAAAATGCCCGAGATCGAAGCCCTCCGCGCCATCCGTTACGACCTGGGCCACGTCGGCTCGCTGAGCGACGTGGTCGCCCCGCCCTACGACGTGATCGACGCCGAGCTGCTCGAGCAGCTCTGCGAGCAGAGCCCCTACAACTCGGTGCGGCTGATCCTCGGCAAGGACGAGCCGGGCGATTCGGACACGGCGAACCGCTACACCCGTTCGGCCAAGTTCCTCAAGGAGTGGATGCGCGACGGCGTGCTGTTCACCGAGGCCAACCCGGCGGTCTACGCCTACCACCAGACCTACACCGAGGCGGGCGTCGAGTACACGCGGCGTGGGTTCATGTGCCGTGTTCGGCTCGAGCGGTTCGGCGAGGGCAAGATCCACCCGCACGAGGAGACGCACGGCGGCGCCAAGGCCGACCGCCTCAAGCTCTGGAAGGCGACCAAGACGAACATGAGCCAGGTGTTCGGCCTGTTTCCCGACGACGAGAACGAGGCCCAGAACCTGCTGGAAGAAGCGATCATGGGCGTCGCGCCGCTCGAGGCGGCCGACCACCTCGGCGTGGTCAACCGGCTCTGGCCGGTGAACGACGTGGCCGTGATCTCCAAGATGCAGGCCGTGATGGGCCCCAAGCCGGTCTACATTGCCGACGGCCACCACCGCTACGAGACCGCCTGCAACTACCGCGACGAGCTCGCCGCGGAGATGAAGGCCAAGGGCGAGGAGATGCCCGACAACCACCCGGCCAACTACGTGCTGATGATGTGCGTCTCGATGAGCGACCCCGGCATGCTCGTGCTGCCCACGCACCGGCTGTTCCGCGGCATGCCCGAGATGACGGCCGAGGAGCTCACCGCCAAGCTGGGCGACAAGTTCACGACCGAGCCGGCGGGCGAGGGCCC
Organism: Pseudobythopirellula maris; assembly: GCF_007859945.1. Taxonomy (GTDB): domain Bacteria; phylum Planctomycetota; class Planctomycetia; order Pirellulales; family Lacipirellulaceae; genus Pseudobythopirellula; species Pseudobythopirellula maris. Next base: position 466,128 of record NZ_SJPQ01000002.1, read on the forward strand.
GAGCCACGCCCCCGAGGCGTGGGAGTCGATCGAGACCGAGGACAACCAGGGGACGCTGGCCCTGTACACCGCGGGGGACAAGAAGTGGACCCTCTGCCGCGTGACCGACGCGGGCCGGGACCGCATGGCCGAGATCGCCCCCGAGCAGTCTAAGGACTGGCAGGGCCTGGGCGTGAGCCTGCTGCACAAGCTCGTGATGGAGGACCTGCTGCAGGCCCCCGAGACGGCGGCCCCCAAGTACGTGCGGGCGATCGACGAGGTGGTCGAGGGCCTCACCAACGGCGAGGCCGCCGGCCGCGACCTGACGGGCCAGATCTCCGAGGGGGGCGTGTTCAACCTGGCGGCCGTGGTGATGCCGGCCACGCTGGAGCACATCCGCCAGATCTCGAACCACGGCGAGCGGATGCCGGCCAAGAGCACCTACTTCTATCCGAAGGTGCTCAGCGGTCTGCTGTTCAACCCGCTCGAATAAAACGGACCGCGTCGATCCCCCCGAAGCAACCGGCGAGCCGGCCCCGTGAGGGGCCGGTGGTGATCGGCTACGAGTGGTTTCAGCGGCGCACAACCACCGGCCCCTCACGGGGCCGGCTCGCCCTTTCTCTGTTTCACGTGAAACGGTTGCGGGGAGGCCACGGCTTGGGTGTTTCACGTGAAACACGTCGCCGCTGCCCGCGGCGCCGGTTGTTTCACGTGGAACGTGCGTCGGCCGGTTCGGCGATCGGCTGGCTCGTGGGCGTGGCCGCACGCCAATCGGCGCCTTGTGGCAAGGCGGCCCCGCGCCGTTGCTGCCGGTCGAGCCACCACAGCGTGAGCCAAACGGCGGGGCGCCGGGTGAGCATCTGCAGCAGGAACCAAACGGGGATGAGCACCAGCGTGCCTATCGACAAAGTCCCCACGGCCCGCAACAGCGAGAGCAGCACGCAGAGCGGGACCATCAGCGCCATCAGTCGCCACAGCGAGAACCGCATCGGGGGCGGCGCCGCGGCGGGCGATTCTCGCTGCTGGTAGAAGGTGGGGGCGTGGGCGAGCACCGCGCCGATTTGCCCCGCCATGATGTTGCCGATAAACATCAGGCACGTCAGCAAGACCTGTCCCGCAATCGCCATCGGCCCCCCCGGCCAATCCGTCATGCCGTGGGGGAGCATCCACGCCAACGCGACCAAACCGCCGGTGAACAGGGCGAGACGATGCTCGGCGGGCCGCCATTCCATCAGCCGCAGCGTGAGTTTCACCGGCCAGTAGAGCAGCAGCACTGTAAGGTAGGTGAGCAACCAACTGAGCAAGACTCCGAAGACCGCCCCGATTAACAGGCTGCCGATCATGTACCCGACCATCATGGGCCCGCCACCTCCGCCCAACATCATGCTTGGAGTCATCCAGAAGACCATTACCGCACCGACCAGCAGGATGGTCAGCAAAGCGTAGTAGACGTGGACCTTGGCCACCTTGCGAGCGAGCATCTGCCAGTCGGGCCAATGGGGGACAACCGGCTCGCCACCGGGATGGGTGGCGTTCTCACTAGCTGCAGCGAGCTCGGCGGCGATCGGGTTGGGGATGGACATGCAGGCATGATAATCCCCGCCGAGTGGCGACGCTCTCTTTTCTTTTCACCGCTCGCGTCTCCATGGGGTGGATTCCCCCTACGCCCGCGGCGCCTGTACCGGCTGCGTGTTTCACGTGAAACGGGTCGAGGCTGCCCGCCGCACGGGTTGTTTCACGTGGAACATTCACACGGAGCAACGTAGCCGCTCTTGCCTGCGCCGTCGGCTACGGAGCTTGGCGTCGAGGTGGCGGTTGGCGAGCCGCATGACCGGCCGCCAAGTGAGCTCCTGCCAAACGAGCCAGGCGAGGGTGATGACCAGAAAATCGAACGTCAGTCCATCCAGCCAGCTCAGCAGCGAGAGCAGCATGCAGAGCGGGACCATGGCCGCCAGCAGCTGCCAGAGGGGGAATCGCCACGGCTCGGCGGTTTGACTCCCCTGCTTCCGGCGACGTCGCAGCCGCCAAATTGCCGCCATCGACCCGGCGTATTGTCCGAACAAGGTCGCTCCCGCAGGTCCGACGCCAAAAAACAGAAGCTTGCTGAATAGGTCTGCGTTCCGCTGCACCAGAGCGACAGAGAACCAAAGCGTGGTCAGGTAAGCCGCCAGGGCGCCGACGAAAGCGGCCAGCCGATCGCGTGGCGGCGACCACCGCAGCCACCACAGCACGCCGCGCGTCGAAAAAATTGCGATGCCCGTCGTGATCAGGCAGAAGACGAATGTCACGAAGAACAGCATGGCTGAATAGAAGACCAGCCCAATAGCTGCGCCCGCGAGATCGCCCCAGCTGAGTCCGTCTCGAAAGAGTCTGCCGCTGGCGAGCATAAACGCCCCCATCACGCCGACAACCGCGTGGGGATAAAAACCACCAGCAATCGCCACGTAGACCCACACCAGCGGCCAAAAGCTCTCCGACGGGCTCCGCTGGGCCGCTACTGGCGCCGAAGTCGGCGAGTACCAGGCGGCCCGCTCGGGCGGGATGGGATTGCAGACTTCGATGGATCCACTCGGAAGGAGGCGTGGCTTGCTGGCGGCTGGCTCTTCGACGCTAGCAGTCTAACCGGCGTTCCGGACCGCAGCCAAGAATCACCTCATGGAAACAACACGGGCCGCACTCTTCCGCGTCGTCGGCGGCGGAGCTTGGTGTCGAGATAGCGGTTGGCGAGCCACGCCACAGGACGCCAGGAGAGCTGTTGCCAGACGAGCCAGGCGAGGGTGATGACGAAGAACTCCGGCGTCAGCCATCCCACCCAGCTCAGGAAGGACAGCAGCATGCAGAGTGGGACCACGGTCGCCATGAGCCGCCAGAGGGGGAAACGCCACGGCTCGGCAAATTGACTCCCGTTCACCCGGCGGCGGCGCAGCTGCCATGTAGCCGCCATCGACCCGAAGAACTGTCCGAACAAGGTCGCTCCCGCGGGCCCAATCAAGAAGCCGATGAGCTTGATGAGCAGGTCTCCATCCCGCTGGTTCACAGCGACGGCGACCCAAAGGGTGGCTAGGTGAGCCACAAGCGCGCCGACGAAAGCGGCCAGCCGATCGCGTGGCGGCGACCACCGCAACCACCACAGAACGCCGCGCGTCAATAAAATAACGATGCCCGCTATGATAAAGACAAAAACGAATACCGCGAAGAACAGTACTGCTGAGTAGATGACCAGCGGAATAAACCCATCTGCTAGGTCGCTCCAGCTCATTTCGCCCAAGATGAGACCGCCGCTAACGAATAAAAACGTCGCCACGCCGACAACCACGAGGGGATATAACCCACCGGCGAACGACAAGTAGAGCCACACCAGCGACCAATAGCTTTGAGTCTGATTTCTAGGGCCCGCGACGGGGGCCGATGCCGGCGAGTAATCGGCAGCCCGCTCGGACGGAGTGGGGTTGCTTGCGTCCATTGAGACACACGGGGCGTGATGCGGTTTGTCCTTAGGCAGGCATTAGGACGCTAGCAGTCTAACCGGCGTTCCGCTCAATGGGGTCGTCTCCTAGAATCCGCGGCCCTCACCCCGACCAAGCCTAGTCGGGGGCCGCGCCGCCACACACGCCCCCTTCATCCCACCTCATCCCGCGAACAAAAAGAGCACCGCCCTATGGGTAAGGTCTACTGCGTCGCGAACCAAAAAGGCGGTGTCGGCAAAACGACCACCGCCGTGAACGTCGCCGCCGGCTTGGCGGCCGCGGGGCTGCGCACGCTGCTGGTGGACCTCGACCCGCAGTGCAACGCCACCGGCGCCGTCGCCCGCGAGCCTTCGCCGCGGCACCCGCTCGTGGAGCGCACGCCGATCCGCGAGGCGGTCACGCCGACCGACTTCGAGGGCCTCACTCTGCTGCCCGGCAGCCGCAGCTTTCACGACGTCGATCACCTGGCGCAGGTCGGCGGGGCCGAGTCGGAGCTCGTCGCCCAGCACCTCTCCGCTAGCTTGGGCGCGTACGACGCGGTGCTGGTCGACTGCCCGCCGTCGCTGGGGGCGCTCACCCAAACGGCGCTAGCGACGGCCGACGAGGTGCTGATGCCCCTGGAGTGCGAGTACTTCGCCATGGAGGGACTCACACAAATGATTGAGCTGATCAAACGGGTGATGACGAGGTCAAACAGCCGATTACAGTTTGGCGGGATCGTGCTCACCAAGCACGACCCGTCGCTCGAGCTCACCAGGGAGGTGGAGCGCGAGGTGCGTGAGTTCTTTGGCGACGTGGTGCTCCGCACTGTCGTGCCGAGGGACGTCGCGCTGGCCGAGGCCCCAAGCCACGGCCAACCAGTGATGGAGTATGCGCCGCGGTCACGGGGGACGCGGGCTTATATCGAGTTGTGTCAGGAGGTTCAGGGACGTGAGTAATCAACGCCGCTTGGGTCGTGGTCTGGAAGCCCTGTTGGGCCGATCGCTCGAAGAACAAAACACGCCGGCGGCGCCCGCCGGTCAATTCAGCGCGGTGCCCGCCGACGCGCCGGCCGACAGCAACGCTGGCGCCCCGGCGGACCTGGGCCCGCACCTCACGGCCGACGACCAGGGCCAGCGCTGGCTCGACATCGGCGTGATCGAGCCGAACCCGTTCCAGCCTCGGAAGAAATTCGACGAGGTCGAGATCGCCGACCTGGCGGACAGCGTCCGCGAGCACGGCGTGCTGCAGCCGCTCGTGGTGAGGCGAGTCGGAGACCGCTTCGAGCTCGTGGCCGGCGAGCGCCGCCTGCGCGCCGCCCAAGCCGCCGGCTGGGAACGCGCCCCGGTCCAGCTGCGCGAACTCAGCGACCAGCAGACCGCCGAGCTGGCGATCGTTGAGAACGTGCAGCGCAAGGACCTCAACGCGATCGAGAAGGCCGCGAGTTTCCAGCGCTATATAAATGACTACGCCTGCACCCAGGACGAGCTGGCCAAGCGGATCCATGTCGACCGCTCGACGGTGGCCAACCTGATCCGGCTGCTCGACCTGCCCGAGGGCGTCAAGCAGCGGGTCGTCGATGGCGAGCTGACGCAGGGCCACGCCCGGGCGCTCTTGCCCGTGGGCGAGGCGGACGCGCAAGAAGGCCTGGCCAAACGGATTATCCAAGAGGGCTGGTCGGTGCGGCGCACCGAGCAAGAGGCGCAGAACAGCGTGCAAGACCTCGAGTCGATCACCCACGGCGGCGAAGACGCGAGCCTGCGGGTGATCGGCGAGGACGGCGTGAGCCGCCAGCCGGGCGCCGAGCCCAAGCCGGGCAAGAGCGAGCAGCTCGCCGCGCTGGAGCGCGAACTGCAGACCGCCCTCGGCACGAAGGTCGCCCTCAACCAGAACGCCAAGGGGAAGGGGAAGATCACGATCCACTTCGCTGGCGGCGAGGAGTTCGAGCGGCTCCACGCGTTGCTCGTGGCCTCGCAGCCGATGGCGCCCCCCGCGGACGGGACCGACCAGCAGCCGTTCGTCGAGAACCAGTACGACCAGCCGGCCTACAACACGGGTGTGGGATGAGGCTCGGCGACCGGAAAAACGATCGCGTTTTGCGAGTGAACGGCGGGACTTCCCCGCCGTTCACGCGTTTCGGGCCCCCGGCGGCGCGTTGTTGCCGAACCCTTCACCGGCTACGATGTCAGCATAGTTAACGGCTAATGGCAAACCGCCAATAGCCGCCCAACGGGGCGTGGCGCAGCCTGGTAGCGCGACTGCTTTGGGAGCAGTAGGTCGCACGTTCGAATCGTGTCGCCCCGACTTAGTTTCAGGTGAAAAGGGCCTTCGGCGAATAGAGCAGGAGATAAGAGAAAGGAGAGCAGGAGAGCTCCGGTTTGGAGCACGGATGTGCTTGTGCAAGCCGTTCGATCCTCCTGCGGTCTCCTTTCTACTTTCTCCTTTCACGTGAATCACCGACATGGCTTTCCAATTCGAGAAGCTGATCGTCTACCGAAAGGCGGTCGACTTCGCCGACGAGATTTTTAGCGAGACGGAAGGTTTCGCCCGGGGTTACGGCTTTCTCGTCGATCAGCTGAATCGCGCCGCGTTGTCGGTCTCGGCCAACATCGCCGAAGGCAACGGCCGGTTCACCAAGGCCGACCGCACCCACTTCTTCCGCATCGCCCGCGGCTCCGCTCAGGAGTGCGTGCCGCTGTTGGAACTCGCCTACCGACGCCAGCTTCTTCCGCTGGCTAGGCACGGAGATCTTAAGACCCGACTCGAAGAGGTCGCCAAGATGCTCTCTGGACTGATTAAAGGAGCGGATCGAGTAGGAGACGAGAGAAAAAAGTAGAGCAAGAGGTCTCCTTTCTACTCCTCTCCAGCTCTAAACTCCAACCATGAACGAGCACCTCGACACCCTATTGCGGCTTCTCGCCGCCACCGCTTGTGGCGGTGTGCTTGGTTGGGAGCGGCAGGCGCGTGACAAGTCGGCCGGACTGCGGACCAATATCTTGGTCGCCGTCGGCGCCGCCACGGCGGCCGTGACCGCCATGCACCTGCGCGAGCAGATCCTCGCCCCGGGCGAGGCGGTCGTTTCGGCCGACCCGATCCGCATCGTCTCCGGCGTGATCGGCGGGCTCGGTTTCCTGGGCGCCGGGGCCATCTTGCAGAGCCGTGGCGAGGTGCACGGCATGACCACCGCCGCCACGATTTGGGTGGTCGGCGGCATCGGCGTCGCGTGCGGATTGGGCGACTACGCCACGGCGGGCATTGCGACCGGCGTCGCGTTTCTTGCGTTGTGGCTTCTTGGACGCCTGCAGCACAGCAGCCTCGCCCCGTCGAGCCTGCAGAAAGACGGCGATTCCGCCGAGCGCGCCACCGACTGAGAAAGCGTCGGTGCGGGTGGCGCGTCAGCCCGGTTGGGGCGGCCGATCCGCCCGGCGGGAAGAGGCTGGCAAACACCGCCCCCACGCCTTAATCTATGGGCTCCAGGCGCCCCTAAAGTCGTGTGGCCAGTCTCTTTTCCCCAGCCTGCGCCACGCAACTCGCACCCCGAACGCGGAAGCCAGCACGAATGCCCGTTAAAGCGCTCCCCGGTCTCACGCTCTCTCGTTCCGCCATGACGATCCTCGAGGCGGCCGAAGCCGCCGGCCGGCTCACGCTGGCCGGTTCGGTCGACGAGCTGCTCGAGATGGCCGTTCCTCAGGACCAGGTCGATCCCGAGGGCTATTACACCGTCGGCTACGACGTGCCCGGCAAGGGCGTGGTCAACGAGTGCAAGGTCTGCCGTGTGCCCAACGGCATCGCCGCCAACTACCTCGATCCCTACATGCGTCGCCGCGACCCGGACTGCATGCTGATCGCCGACGAGCAGCACACCGACAAGGCGACGTTCAAAGAACGCTTCGGCCGCAGCTTCGACAAGGACCGCGCCGAGACGCTCGAGTGGCTCTCCGAGCAGCCGATCGCCGCGTTCTTCTTCGAGACCGGCCTGCCCGGCAACCCGCTCACCGGCTTGGCGATCTGCCCGGCGAACGCCGGCTTCTTCGGCCTGGGGCTCGCGCTGCTGCAAGGCATCGTGCCGATCGAGAAGGTGCTCGAGGCCGGCGACGACTACTACCACGAGGCCGTGGTCTACGTCGCACCGCCGTTCCGGCACACGCACTTCGACGGCAAGCAGGTGGTGGTGCACAACCGCCGCTTCGACGACAACGTGCGCCTGCACGAGCTGTTCAGCTACAACCTCTACCCCGGCCCCTCGGCCAAGAAGGGCGTCTACGGCATGCTGCTCACCCGCGGCGAGCGGGCCGATACCCCCTGGACCACGGCCCACTGCTCGACGGTGCAGGTCGTCACGCCTTACGACAACGTGACCACCATCATGCACGAGGGCGCCTCGGGCGGCGGCAAGAGCGAGATGCTCGAGCACATGCACCGCGCCGCCGACGGCCAGCTGCTGCTCGGCAAGAACCTGGTCACAGGCGACGTGCGGAGCCTGACCCTGCCACGGGGCTGCGAGCTGCGCCCCGTCACGGACGACATGGCGCTATGCCACCCCGAGCTCAACCCCGATGGCTCCGCGCCGAACCGGCTCTCTCTGATGGACGCCGAACGGGCGTGGTTCATCCGCGTCAATCACCTCACGCAGTACGGCATCGATCCGGTGCTCGAGCGGCTCACCGTGAGCCCCCCCGGGCCGCTGTTGTTCCTCAACATCAAGGCGGTGCCCGGCGCCACGACGCTCATCTGGGAACACACCGAGGACGAGCCGGGCGTCCCCTGCCCCAACCCGCGGGTCGTCGTACCACGCGAGTACGTGCCGGGCATTGTCAAGAAAAGCGTGACGGTCGGCATCCGCAGCTTCGGGGTCCGCTGCCCGCCTTGCACCCAGGAGCACCCGACCTACGGCATCCTGGGCATGTTCCACGTGCTGCCGCCGAGCCTCGCATGGCTGTGGCGCTTGGTCGCCCCGCGTGGCCACGGCAACCCGTCGATCGTCGACCAAGGGGGCATGCAGTCCGAGGGAGTCGGCTCGTACTGGCCTTTCGCAACGGGCCGCCGCGTCGACCAGGCGAACATCCTGCTGAAGCAGATCACCGACACCGCCTCGACGCTGTTCGTGCTGATCCCGAACCAGCACATCGGCGCGTGGGACGTTGGCTTCGCGCCGCAGTGGGTGGCGCGCGAGTACCTGGCCCGCCGCGGCGCCACCGGCTTCCCGGCCGGCGAGCTGAAGGCGGCCCGCTGCCCGCTCTTGGGCTACCACAAAGAGAAGATGACGGTCGAGGGCCAGACGATCGGCAACTGGTTCTTCGACGTCGCCACGCAGCCGGAAGTTGGTGTCGACGCCTACAACACCGGCGCCGAGCTGCTCACGAACTTCTTCAACGAGCAGGTGCAGAAGTTCCTCCACGAGGACCTCGACCCGGAAGGCAAGAAGATCATCGAGGCGTGCCTCGACGGGGCGTCGGTCGAGGAGTACGACGGGCTGCTGACGTCCGCGGTGTAGGCTACAAGAACCCCGCTACCAAGGACGACAATTTGAACGCCATCGAGACGAACAAGAAGCCCTCTTGCGCTTTCATCGTCGTCACGGTTTTCGTTTTTTTCGTCGTTGCCTTCATATTGGCGATGTTCTTCGCGCTCGATATAGGCATCCTCGGCACGGCGACACTGCCGGGGGGCGCCGTGATGTCGATCGATGCCGGTACTGAGGGCTTCTCAGCCTCCGAAGGTGCTCACGGCACGGTGGTCGAAATCGCCGGCCGCGATCTTGAGTTCACACCGACGGCTGTCCTCGTCGATGGAGCGATACTCCTTGAACTCGAGGACCCGATCCAGCAGGCGAAGCTGACGACATCGTCTGATGGGGTGCATCTCGAGATCGACGGGAAGTCGTATCCTCTACCGTAGCGGCCTCCGGTCGCTGACGCTCGCGGTTCACCTACTCCAATTGCTCGACAGCCCCCCTGCGTAGCTGCTCTTTTCTAAGACGTAACAACGACGGGGGTCTCGATGTCACGCCAACCTCGCGTACGAGCAAGCATGCGCCGTTTACGCATGATTCTTTTCGTCGGCGCCTTGGTTGCAGGCTGCTCCGATCCTAAAGAGGATGAAGCGGCCCGCCGGGAATCTTACTTGAGCCTTGAAAGATTCGAAACGACTGGCGAGCCCTCTCTGACGGACTTGCCGCCGATTCGCCCTGCTTCAGAGATACCGCGCACCGATGTCCTGCCACACATGGGAGGGGAGATCACGCGTGGTCGCAATTACGTTTTCTGCGCGACGGCTAAATTGGCCTGGGACGCATTTGGCGTACAGAAGGGCCAAGCTCCGACCGACTTGGCGCAAGCCATGTCGCGTCTGGAGTTCTCTGGGGATGACCTCAACCCTTCTTGTTACCTCACCATGAAAGGCAGCCGCGCCCAAGTTGCTGCGAGGATGAATGAGAAGTTCCCCGGTGTTGAGATTGAGTTGGCTGCTGACGATCCATCGGCCATGATTTCATACGCCTACCTGCAGAAGCAGCTTCCATTTCGTGAAAAGTTCGACCGGCTGGAATCGCCCCTGGAATTCCACGGCGATGAAGGTGCGACGCCGGTCGCTGCATTCGGGGTCGAGAAGTTTCACGAAGAGGGTGTGCGCGAGACGCTTCACCGTTGGCAGATAACGGTGCTTGACTATAAGAACAAGGACGATTTTGTCGTTGAGCTGAACACTCTTTCGAAGCAGGACCGCATGATACTTGCAAAGGTCCCCCCCGAATCCACTCTTGAAATGACCGCAGTTCGCGTGGCCTCTCGGGTGAGTTCGGGATACCAACTTGGCAGCGAGAAGTCTCTGCTGCAGGAACAAGAGGATTTCGTCGTTCCGATAATATCTCTGGGGGTGCTGAAAACCTTTGGCGAACTAGGGGCTACAGCATTAGCCCAAGTAATCCAGTTTCGATTGGACGAATCAGGGGCAAAATTACGATCCGAATCGGACTACTCCTATTTAGGCGAAGATGGCCGCCCGCGTGAGTTCGTCTTCGACAAGCCGTTCTTGATCTACCTCGTCGAGCGGCAGAGCGAGCATCCCTATCTCGCGATGTGGATCGCCAACGAGGAGTTGCTGGAAACGGCGGACGATTCGGCGGAGTGATTCGCTGCGGACGCTGACGCTCACGGCTCGCCTGTTCTAGCCGCTCGCCGATCTTGAGCGACGCCGTCGCCACAGGCGAGGGGGCGTTCAGTACGTTGGCGAACCGCTTGTCGATCTGGAAGTCTCCGGCCCGCTGCATTCTTTACGTTGGCCGATTCTGCCCATAAGCAATAGCAGGCCTAACAGTATGCGAAATCTTTGAGAGCCGCGTCCCGAACGCTTCTGGTTCACTCCTTAATTTGTGTATGCTGTGAAAGAGTAATAACTTGGCGCGACGCCGCGCTCAGAAGCGAGGCTGATCGGCGACGGCTTTTCTCAGGCTAGCTTCTAGCCGCTAGAACAATGCGGAGGCGCTTGATGCGACACTTGGATGCAACGATGGCTGTGGGCGTGGCGTGGGTGCTCGCAACGGCGCCGGCGATCACTCTAGCGGGATCGAGCGAAGGGCAACCGATTGCCGATCGATTGCCCCAAATCCGCGACGCGAGCGGCTACCAGAGGACCGACGTACTCCCTCACCTGGAGGGCGAGATCGTTGAGGGTCGCAACCACATCTACTGTGCGACGATGAAACTCGCCTGGGACGCGGTCCCCGGGATACGCCGAACCGACACCCCCATGACGCGAGCGCTTGATCGCCTGCAATTCAGCCGACAAGACCTCGACGCGACGAGCTATTACATCGGTTGGGGACGAGCGAACAACGTTCAGAGGCGCCTCGCTCGCAGTTTTCCATCGGTCGAGTTCCCCATCGATGGGCTTACCGGGCGGGAGTCGATCTCGTTGGCTTACCTCGCAAAACAACTCCCCTTCCGCACAAGGTTCAATCTATCGAGCGATCCGATTGCGTTCGAATCGTCCGCGGGCGAATCGAAGCTCAAGGGATTCGGAGTCGAGCACTTCTCCAAAACTGAAAAAGCTCACAAGCTCCTCAGCAAACAGGTAAGCGTGCTCGACTACCAGAACGAAGACGACTTTACGATCGAGTTGCACTCGCGATCACTCAAAGATCGGATTCTGCTTGCGAAGGTCGCGCCCAAAAAAACGATGCGGGAGACCCTTTCCGCGATGCAACATCGCATCGCTGAATCGAAGCTCAAAGACGAGGAAGCGCTGCTCCAACAGGAAGAGTCGCTCCTCGTGCCGGTCGTCTCTCTTGGGGTCCGGCAAAATTATCCCGAGATCGAACTGCCGCTGGCGTTCCAGATCATCCAGTTCCGCCTCGATGAATCGGGGGCGGTGCTCAAGTCCTTCGGAGGGGTCGGCTTTGGCTCACTCCCTGGCGACGGCCCACGCAGCTTTGTGTTCGACAAGCCGTTCTTGCTTTGCCTGGTCGAGCGCGGCAGCGACAATCCGTATTTAGCGATGTGGATCGCGAACGAGGAGTTGCTGGAAACGGCGGAGGAGAACTGAGACGCCAGTTCTCCCTCCCCCCGTGGGGGAGGGGATTACGTAGCCAGCCGCTCGACAATCGTCTCGCCGATCTTCAGCGCCGCCGTCGCGGCGGGCGACGGGGCGTTCAGCACGTTGACGACCCGGGCGCCGGGGCGTCCCGACTCGTCGATCAGGAAGTCGTCGACCAGCTTGCCGTCGGGCGTGAGCGCCTGGGCGCGCACGCCGGCGGGCGCCGGCTCGAGGGCTTCGGCCGTGATCTCGGGCACCAGCCGCTGGAGCGCGCGGACGAAGGCCGCCTTGCTCACCGAGCGCCACATCTCGCCCGCGCCCATCCGCCAGTGCCTGATCGCCATGCGGACGAAGCCGCCGTACGTGAGCGAGCCAGTCAGTTCGCCGAGGTTGATCGTCCGCTTGTCGTAGCCCTCGCGGGCGAAGGCCAGCACGGCGTTCGGACCGCACTCGATCGAGCCGTCGACCATCCGCGTGAAGTGGACCCCGAGGAACGGGAACGCCGGGTCGGGCGTGGGGTAGATCAGGTCGCGGCACAAGTGCTTGGCGTTGTCCTTGAGTTTGAAATACTCGCCGCGGAAAGGCACGATCCGCGCGGGGTTCTTCGAGCCGGCCATCCGGGCCACCACGTCGCAGTGCAGTCCCGCGCAGTTGATGACCGTGGGCGCCGTGAACTCGCCCGCCGGCGTGGTGACAGTCACGCCGTCGTCGTGCAGATCGATCGCCGTCACCCGGGCCGAGAGCGTCAGCTCGCCGCCCGCCAGGCGGATCTGTTCGGCGAGCTTGTCGCACACGCCCAAGTAATCAACGATGCCCGCCTCGGGCACGTGCAGCGCGGCGACGCCGCGGGCGTGTGGCTCGAGTTCGGCGAGACGCTCGACGCCGATCCGCTCGCAGCCGACGCCGTTCTCGTGGCCGCGTTGCTCGATCCTCTCGAGCGCCGGGAGGTCGCTCTCGTCGACCGCCACGATCACCTTGCCGCAGGTCTCGAAAGCGACTTCGTGCTCTCGGCAGAACGCCTCCATGGCGGCCTTGCCCTCGCGGCAGTTCACGGCCTTGAGCGACCCCGGCTTGTAGTAAACGCCCGAGTGCAGCACGCCGCTGTTGCGTCCCGTTTGGTGGCGGGCGACGGCGGGCTCTTTCTCGAGCACACGCACCGTGTTGCCGGGGAAGCGTTGGGTGTACCGATAGGCGGTCGCCAGTCCGACGATGCCGCCGCCGATCACCAGGAGGTCGCTGCGCTGCATGGGGGAGGATCGGGAGCGGAAGGCGGGGGAGCGAGCGGCGTAGGGATCGATGGGTCGACGCCGCAGTCGACGACCTCCTTAAATTTACTCGCTCGCCGCCTAGTAGTGAGCGCCCGATTTGCGCACGTGAACCATGGGTTCGCCCTCGCCGCTCATCGAGCCGCGTACGACGCGAGCGAGGAACACGCGGTGGTCGCCCGAGTCGAGGTGCTCGCCCGGCTCGCACTCCAGGTGGCCCAACGCCGCGCTGAGGACCGGAACGCCGCGAGGGCAGGGCGTGGTGGCGATCCCCTCGAAGGCCGGCTCGCCGGGCTCGAAACCGCGGCCGAAGTGCTTGAGGAAATCGGTCTGCCCCTCGCCCACGAGGTTCAGGACAAACGGTTCGCCGGCGGTGAGCCTCTCGCACGCGTGGCGCCCGAGCTTCACCGCGACAGAGACCATCGGCGGCTCGAAACCGGCCTGCACGGCCCAGCTGGCGAGCATGCCGGTGGCCTTCTCTCCCCCGCCCAAGGTGAGGATGTACAAGCCGCTCGCCACGCGTCCGAGGGGGGCGTCGTACGGGGGTTTCGTGTCGGGCATCGGGTCTCCGGGTTGCGAGTGAATAACAGGGCGGCGGATTGCTGCGGGTCAGTTGCCGCGGCTGGTGTGTGAACGATTGATGAAATGGTCACTGCGGATCGGCGCGGCGGCCGAGCCGGCGCTCGACGCTCTCGACCTTGCCCCGCATACGCCCGGCGGCGCCGTGGCGGTAGTCGACCTTCGCGGCGCAGGTGACGCGCGGGTGGTTCTCGGCGACCTTCTCGATGCAGCGACGCATCACGCCGAGAACCTCGTCGAGCTCTCCCTCGACGATCGTCCCCATGGCGTGCAATTCGAACGGCAGGCCGCTCGCCTCGATCACCTCGACGCAGCGGGCCACCTCGGCGCTGACGCTCTCGCCCGCGCCCATCGGCGTGACGCTCAATTCAAGTAGAACCATGCGGAGTCTCTCGTGCTAGCGTTCGCGGCGTCCCGTTCCAAGGCTTTGACTGCGGCGCCGGCACAGCTTTCGTAAGCCCACTTCCCCCAACAAGCGTCGCACTTTAGGGAGCGCAGGGAAAGTGGTAAACCGTCGGCGCCAGAATAACTGCGAGTCCCCCACGCCGCGGGTCGATACCCCCATAGTCGCTTAGCCCGCCGGTCGAACGCCGACGTTGCTAGCGTAAGCCGATCGATCTTGAATGATCATTCACAAGATTGGTATACCGTCGCGTCGATAGAATGTCTGGGCGCCGCTTCGCGCCCTTCGCCTTCACGATCCAGCCTCTCAATCGCCCGCCTCGCGATGCCTCGCACCACTCACCGCCGGCTCACCGAACTCGCACTGCGCGCCAGTGCGTTGGCGGTCGCTGTGTTCGTGTCGCTCGGCGACGCACGGGCCGCGGACCGGTCGCCGCGCGACCCGTTCCTGATGGCCGACGCGTCGGCCGCCAGCAGCGTGTGGATCGGCGACAACGCCAACGACCTCATCGACCCGCTCGTCAGCACGGTGTCGCGTGAAGAGTCGATCGCCAGCACGGCTCGGATCGACAACACGATCGTCCCGACGCATTACGTGCAGTCGCAGGGCGGCTGGGGTTGGGAGATCATGCCCGACGGTCTGATCTACCGCTCCTACCAGGCGGGCCCGCGTGAGTCGCGGCTCGCGCTGCACCAGATCAGCAACAGCACACCGCTGGGCGAAGAGACCCTGTGGGACGCCACGCTCGGCGGACGCCGGGGGCTGCTGCGTTACGGCAACGGCGACAGCTTCCGCCCCCAGGGCTGGCAGCTCGACATCGAGGGCGCCACGATCGTGCGGCTCAACCTCGACAACGACCGCGACGTCGACTCGTCCGACTTCCGGTTCGGCGTGCCACTGACCTACGGGTCGGGCAACTGGCAGTACAAGACGGGCTACTACCACCTCAGCTCGCACCTGGGCGACGAGTTCATCGCCCGCACGCCGGGGGCGACGCGCATCAACTACGTCCGCGACGCGATCATCCTTGGCGCCTCGTACAACCCGAACCCCTGCTGGCGTTTGTACGGCGAGACCGCCTACGCGTTCTTCACCGCCGGCGGGGCCGAGCCGTGGGAGTTCCAGTTCGGGGCCGAGTACTCGCGGCCCGGCATGACGGGGATCTACGGAACGCCGTTCTTCGCCACGAACGCCCACCTGCGTGAAGAGACTGATTTTAGCGGCGACTGGACCGCCCAAACCGGCTGGCTGTGGCGTGGCGCCACGGGCAGCACGATGCGGCTCGGCCTGCACTACATGAACGGCAAGAGCACGCAGTACCAGTTCTTCAACCGCAACGAAGAGCAAATCGGCCTGGGCATCTGGTACGATTTTTAGCTCATTGCTATCGGCTCTTGGCCATTAGCTCTTGGGCTCAAGCCGTCTGGCCGTGCTCGTCGGACCCCCGCTCCGCGCGGCGGGGGCCGCTCGGTTAGAATCGGGCGATGCCCCAAGCCCTCACTCTCCGTCGATTGTTGCTCGCCACGCTCGTTTGCTCCGCCGCGGCGGACCTGCGCGCCGACGAGCCCGCCCCGCAGGATGAGCAGGAGTACCTGCGGCTCTACGGCCTGTTTGCCGAAGCGCTCACCGAGGTCGAACTCAACTACGTCGAGCCGGTCGACCGGCGGCGGCTGGTCGAGGCCGCGATACGCGGCATGGTCGGCGAACTCGACAGGCACAGCCGGTACCTCACCGGGCGTGAGTTCGAGAAGGCCCGCGACCGCAACGCCCCGCAACGCGACCCCCTCGGGCTGCTGCTGGGGATCGACCCGGTTGGCTGGATCGTGGCGGTGGGTGTGGAGCCCGGTTCGGCGGCCGAACGCGCCGGCCTCAGGCCGGGGGACCGCGTGGTCTCGATCGGCGGCCGCCCGATCGAAGACGGCGAGCTCACCACGGCTGAGGAACTGATCTCGGCCAAGCCGCAAGTGAGCGTGGTATTGCAATCGCCCGATGGCGCAGTGCGGCGAACCCGCATCGAGGCGATCCGATCCCCCCGCACCACCGTGCACGGCTTCGCCACGGACGAAGGGGATGGGCCCGCTTGGATGCTGCCGCAGAGCGAGATCGGCTACGCCTGGCTGAGCGCGTTCGGGGCGGCGACGGCGGCCGACCTGCGTGTGGCGCTCGACGACGCCACGCGGCGTGACGCCCAAGGGTTCATCCTTGACCTGCGCGACAACGCGGGCGGGCTGCTCGAGGGGGCGGTCGACGTTTGCGACCTGTTTCTCTCCGAAGGCGAGATCGTCTCGGTCGAGGGTCGCGACGACCGTCGCCGTGTCTGGAAGGCGAGTGCGGAGCCCAACGACGTTTCGACGCCGCTCGTCGTGCTGGTGAATCGCTACAGCGCGAGCGCCAGCGAAGTGACCTCGGGCTGCCTGCAAGACCGCGGCCGGGCGACGCTCGTTGGCGAGCGGACCTGGGGCAAGGCGAGCGTGCAAACGATCATCGCACTCGACGGCGGCGAGGCGGCCCTGAAGCTGACCACGGCCGCCTACCGCCGCCCCAGCGGCCGTTCGATCGACCGCCCACCGAGCGCCAGGCCCACCGACAGCTGGGGCGTCGAGCCCGGGGCCGACGGCCTGGCGGGAGTCGACGACGCCACGCGTCGCCGGCTGTTCGAAGCCCGCGCCGCGCGGACCCCCCTGCCGGTGGCGGACGACCCACAAATCGCTGCGGCCGTCGCGCTGCTCACCGCCCCCGCAAAGAACGCGGCCACGAACGAAGCCCCTTCGCCATGACCCTCATCCTCACGATCGAATCGACCTGTGACGAAACCGCCGCCGCGGTGGTCAACGAAAAGCTCGAAGCGCTCGGATCGGTCGTCGCCTCGCAAGACGAACTGCACCAGCGGTTCGGCGGCGTCGTGCCGGAGATCGCCTCGCGGGCCCACGTCGAGCGGATCTTGCCGGTCATCGACGAGACGCTCCAGCGGGCCGGGGTCAGACTGGCCGACCTCGACGCCATCGCGGTGGCCAACATGCCGGGGCTCTCCGGTTCGCTGCTGGTCGGGCTGAGCGCGGCCAAGGGGCTGTGCGTCGCGACGGGGCTGCCGCTGATCGCGATCAATCACCTGCAAGCGCACGTGTACGCCTGCAAGATCGCCAGCGGCGAGGAGGTGTTTCCTTGCGTCGGGCTGATCGCCAGCGGCGGGCACTCGAATCTCTACCGCTGCGACGGGCCGACCGACTTCACGCCGCTGGGCGGCACGATCGACGACGCCGCCGGCGAGGCGTTCGACAAGGTCGCCAGCTTGCTCGGACTGCCCTACCCCGGCGGGCCGTCGGTGTCGCGCGCCGCCGAGCGTGGCGATCCGAAGAAGATCCGCTTCCCGCGTCCGCTGCTCAATGACGACTCGCGGCTCGCGTTTAGCTTCAGCGGCCTGAAAACGGCGGTCCGCTACCGACTGATCGGCCCCGGCAAGCTCCAGGACTCGGAAGCGTCCCCGCCCAGCGAGCAGGAGATCGCCGATATCGCGGCGGGCTTCCAGGAGGCGGTCGTCGATTGCCTCGTGGGCAAAGCGGAGCTCGCCCTCAAGCAGAGCGGCTACCGCACGCTCTGCGTCGGCGGCGGCGTGGCGGCCAACGGCCGGCTGCGCGAGCGGCTCGAGCAATCGGCGGCCGAGCACGGCCACCGCCTGTTCATCCCGCCGATGTCGCTATGCACCGATAACGCCGTGATGGGCGCCATCGCCGTTGAACGCTTTAAGGCTGGGAAGTTCGAATCGCTCGAGCTCGATGTCTTCCCGGGGCAGGAACGCGTGGCGGCTAGCTAGAGCGGTATTCGAATTGGTGTGGACGAGCGGGGAAGCGATTGGCGGCGTGGCGAGGAAGCCGAAGCAGGCAATGCGGTGCATTGTCGATGCAGGCTGACGAAGCCATGACGCCGATCGCGAGCCGAGCGTCTACACCAATGAGCAAACCGCTCTAACACGCTTGCGTGGCGAGCCGTTCGCGTCAGCGACCGGAGTTGCTTGCGCGCCGCAGAGTGCTCCACGCCGCTCCGGTCGCTGACGCGAACGGCTCGCCTAGAACAGTCGCGCGCCCTCGTGCTCGAGCAATTGCTCCTTGCGGCGCAGCCCGCCGGTGTAGCCCCCCAGGCCGCCGTCGGTGGCGATCACGCGGTGGCACGGCGTGATGATCGAGAGCGGGTTCTTCCCGTTCGCCGAACCAACGGCCCGCGAAGCCTTCGGCTGATCGATCGCCTCGGCGAGTTGGCGGTAACTGATCGTCCGGCCGTAAGGGATCGCCATCAAGGCGCGCCACACCCGGCGTTGAAACGCCGTGCCGACGCCACAAGATTCCTCGAGCGGCCCGAGCGGCAGGTCGAACGCGGTGCGCTGGCCGGCGAAATACTCGCCGAGCTGGTCGGACGTGCGGCGTGTGACGGCGTTGCCCGCCGTCGTCTCCGCGGCGGCCGTCACGACGGCTTGGTCCTGGTCGGCGTACTTGAGCCGCAGCAACCAGGCGTCGCTCGCCACGGCGACCAGCAGCCCCAGCGGAGTCGGGATCGGCTGGGCGGCGGTCGGCCGGGCGACGGGCGTTTCGGTCGGTGGGGGAAGGATCGCCATGCGCGTTATTCTAACGCAAGGCGCACGCTCGGTCTTGATAGCGCCGCGTACCGCCATCACCACCGCTCTTGCCCGGTGATCGTGAGCACGGCGGACCACATGTCGCGACCGGTCGACAGCCGGCGTTCTTGACCGCACGACGCGCTGAGCGGCACGTGGACCATGTGCCCCTGCCAGATCCCGATAAACAGATCGGTCTTGCCCGCCATGGCGGCGTGGACGGCGTGGCGGGCGAACTTCTCGGTCATCAGGCTGTCGTACGCGTTGGCGTGGACGCTGCGCACGTAGTAGCTCGGGTCGATGTACTTCAGCTCAACCGGGTTGCCGATGTCGGCGAAGTGCTGCTTGATCCGTTTCCGCAGGTAGAGGCCGATGTCGCTGAGCAATTCGTTGCCCGAGGCGTCGACCCGCGGCGCGTGGTCGCCCTTCTCGGCTCGCAGCAACTCTTGCCCGGCGCCCTCGGCGACGACCACCACGGCGTGGTCGCTGGCGTCGAGCCGGCGCCCCAAACGCGCGAGCAGGCCGTCCTGGCCGTCGAGCACTAGCGGGGCCTCCGGGATGATGGTGAAGTTGACCTCGCCCGATGCGATAGTCGCCGAGGCGGCCAGGAACCCTGCGTGACGCCCCATCAGCTTCACGAGGCCCACGCCACGCGGCACGCTGATCGCCTCGACGTGCGCCCGATCGATCACCCGCTCGGCCTCGGCCACGGCCGACATGAAACCGAAGGTTTGGTAGCAGTGGCGGATGTCGTTGTCGATCGTCTTCGGCACGCCCACCACGGCAATGTCGGCCCCGCGACGGGCGACCTCCTGGGCGATGGCGTGGGCGCCGCGTTGCGTGCCGTCGCCCCCGATCGTGTGCAGGATGTTCACCCCCTGCGATTGCAGAAAATCGACCGTCACGCGCGGGTCTTGCGGGCCGCGGCTCGTGCCGAGCAGCGTGCCCCCTTGGTGGTGGATCGACGACACGAGGCTGTCGGTAAGCGTGATCGGCTCTTGCCCCTCGGCGGGATTGAGCCCCTGGTAGCCGTTGCGGATGCCGAGCACTTCGGCCGTGCCGTAGTGGCGACGGTGCATGTAGAAGAGGTTGCGCACCACGTTGTTCAGGCCCGGGCAAAGGCCGCCGCAGGTGACGATCGCCGCTTTCGACTTTGCCGGCTGGAAATGGATCTTCTCACGCGGGCCGGCCCGCTCGAAACCGATGGCCGGCTTGGGATCGTGCCCCTCGTGGAACACGACGTCGTACATCACACGCGTGTCGTCTTCGATGAACCTCCCGTGGCCCCCCTTCGCTTCGGCAAGCGGGGTGGGGATCTCGCAAGGTCCAAGGGTCGAAACGGCCAGCTCCTGCTGGGTGGGCGTCGGGGAGTCGGGCATGGGGTGCGATGTCCGCAGGGCAGCGATGGAAGGGCGGGGGAGGAACGCCTGGCGGGCGCCGTCTCTCATCAAAGGTGAGAAACGGCCGACCCACAAGATAGCAACCTCGCCGCGTCTGCCGAGTCACTCGCTCGCATAATTCTGCGAGGAAACCTGTTATTCTGGCGGTTCCGCTGGCCCTCCCCCCGCCGCCAAGGAAGCGACTCTTGCCGACGACCCGACTCGCCCCGTCACCGACCGGCGCCCTGCACCTGGGCAACGCCCGCACGTTCCTGGTTAACTGGGCGTTGGCCCGACAGAACGGCTGGCGTGTGGTGCTGAGGATCGACGATCTCGACGGCCCACGCATCAAAGCGGGAGCCGATCGCATGGCGGTCGACGACCTCGCTTGGCTCGGCCTCGACTGGGACGAAGGCCCCCGCTACCAATCGCACGACAAGTCGCCCTACCGCGCGGCGCTCGAGCGGCTGCTCGCCGAAGGCGAGATCTATCCCTGCCGCTGCACCCGCTCGCAGATCTTGGCCGCGAGCCTCTCGGCGCCGCACGCCGAGGGCCACGACCTCCGCTACCCCGGCACCTGCCGCCCGCAGCCCGGCGTGCGGCATGACCCCGCCCTGCTCGACGACCCGCAACTCGCGTGGCGACTGGTCACGCCCGACAAGACGATCGCCTTCAACGACCACTACGCCGGCGAGCAAACGCACAACCCGCAAGAGGTGGTGGGCGATTTCCTGGTCGCAACAAAAACGTGCCTGCCGTGCTACCAGCTCGCGGTGGTTGTTGACGACCATGGCGAAGGTGTCGACCGCGTGGTGCGCGGCGACGACCTGCTCGCCTCGACGCCGAGGCAGGTGCTGCTTTACGACCGACTCGCTCTGGGCGCGCCGCCCGAGTACTGGCACTTGCCGCTGGTGGTGGGCCCCGACGGGAGGCGGCTCGCCAAGCGCCACGGCGACACGCGCATCGACGCGTACCGCCAACGCGGCGCGAGCCCCGAACGCGTTGTCGGCCTGCTCGCCGAATGGTGCGGGTTGGGCCCACGCGAGCCGATGACCGCCGGCGAGTTTGCCGAGCGCTTCGACCTCGGCAAGCTCCCCCGTGCGCAATCGGTGTTCACCGACACGGACGACGCTTGGCTCGCCGCTGTAGAATAGACGCGTGTTGTGCGACGACCCCCATCGCCCCCGACTCAAGGACCAGCGTCATGCGTTTCCTATCGATCGCCCTATGCCTCGCCGCCGCTGTGCACGCCAACGCCCAGCAGCCGGTCGCGATGAACGACGCCGAGCGGGCGTTGGCCGCGACGCTCAGCGGGGCCGAGTTGGTGGGGCACTTCACGGTCGACGCCGCCGAGCCGGGCGCTGAACCGTCGCTGCGCTCCGAGCGGTACTCGCTCGGCGAGGTCCGCAAGCTCGAGAACGGCCAATGGATGCTCCAAACCCGCATCCGCTACGGCGAGAACGACGTGACGATCCCGATCACGCTGCCGATTGATTGGGTCGCCGCCGAGGGGGCGAACCCGACGCCGGTGATCGTGGTCGATAACGTGATGTTCCCCGGGCTGGGGACCTACTCGGCGCGGGTGATGTTCCACCAGGGGAGCTACGTCGGCCGTTGGTCGGGCGCGAGCCACGGCGGCTGCCTGTTCGGCCGCGTCGTCGAGGCGACCCCCGCGAGCGAATCCGCCGGCAAGACCGCCCGCTAGGCGCCGATCGCCGAAGGCGTGGTGCGTCAAACGCCTTGATTTCCAGCTATTCCGGGGACTCCGCGGGCGTTCTTTACCCGCTCGCAAACAAGTAGTAAGATTTGGGGCTCGCCGCCGTTCGCGGCGACGGGCTTGCCGAACGGCTGGCCCACGCGGCGGAGTAGCTCAGTTGGTTAGAGCAGCGGAATCATAATCCGCGTGTCGGGGGTTCGAGTCCCTCCTCCGCTACTTGCTTCACTGTAGGAAGCTCTCTTGCGTTCTCGCATCCGCGCCCAATCGCCACATCTTCGGATGGGTGCTTGGGCGTTTCTCGTAACGGCTTGTCTGTAGCGGTTGGTCGCAAACTGCTTGGAAAGCGGAAAGCCGCGAACGCATTGTGCACGCTGGGCTGCGCATCTCGTGCGCCATATCGCGACACCGCTGCGCTCATGCGCAAGCATTCTTGGGAGCCAATATTTATGATGCGCTGTAAGAGTTTTCTGCGGCGTGGTCACGGACCCCACGCCCGCTTCTTCCATTGACGGCACAACTGGCCGCCCCCAGGCCGAGCATCTAGCTAACCGGAGAAAACCCCATGGCTCGTCGGATGAAATTGATCGCAAGCCTCGCAACCAGCGCGGCGTTTGGACTGGGACTGGTCGCTACGGCGTCGGCCCAGGTGCTCGTGATGGAAGACTTCGAGTCGTACGCCGACACCTCGGCGCTCAACGCGGTCTGGGATTCGGGCAACGGCACCGGAGAGCTGATCGACGAGGACTACGAGGTCTTTGTGTTCGGCGAAGATCCGGATCCGGTTGGCATCCGCGCTTACCCGGAAGGTGGCCAAGGGGTCTATCACCCCGGTGGCACGGCGATGGAGTACCTGCCGACCTTCGCCGGTGGCGAGCCGCTGCTGCCGACCACTGAGAAAAGCATCGTCGTCCAGGGCGAGATGTTCGACATCGGCGTCGCTGGCAACAAGCGGATGTCGATCGGCCTGCGCAGCAATGCCCCCGAAAACCTCATCGAACTGGGGCAGTACAACGATCCCGCCTCGGGGCCTTACTACCGCGCCGTCTTGTTCCCCGCTCCTTCGGAGGCTCTCGACCCGTCGTGGCAGCAATTCGAGTTGCCGCTCGAGCTCGATGGAGACGACGAGAACGAAGAGGTCTCGTTGGGCGACATTGGGGAGGTCTGGTACACCTATCGCGCCACGATCACGCCCACCGACATCACTTTCCAGCTCGACGTCTTTAGCGACGGGCTCGACGCGGCCACCGGCGAAGCGGGTTGGGACTCGACCGTAACCCACCCGATCATCACCGGCCCGAACGGCTACGACAGCCTGCGGATCGGCGGCCCTTCGGGCATCGGCTCGGGCGGCGGCGGCATGATCTTCGACAACCTCTTGCTCGAGCTCGTCGACGCCGCCGTCGACACGTCGGGCGACTACAACGGCAACGGCATTGTCGACGCCGCCGACTTCACCCTCTGGCGCGACTCGCTAGGCGATGAGGTCTCGGCCGGCACGGGCGCCGACGGCAACGGCGACGGGTTCATCACCGATCTCGACTACGACGTGTGGGTCAACACCTTTGGCAACGGCGAGCTAAACGAGTCGTTCGCCACGGCGGTCCCCGAGCCGGCTTCCGCGCTGCTCGCGATCCTCTCGATCGGCCTGTTCGCCACGCGGGGGCGCCGGGCTTGAGGATCCTACGAAGGGGTAGTTGGAGGACCGGCGTGCGTTCACTTGGAGCAGCGATGGTTTTGGTCGTTCTTGCGTGCGGGCACAACGCCCGCGCGCAGTTCGACCAGCGTACGAGCATCAGCGTCAACGGCGTGGGGCCGGTCGCCACCGAGACCGACTACGTGCCGAACGTCTGCAACTGCGAAAACGGCGCCGCGAGTTTCGAGGCGCTCAAGGCTCAGGCCGTCGCCGCACGGACGTTCGCGTACTTCAAGATGAACACCTCCGGCTCGATCAACAACGGCACGAGCGACCAGGTTTACAGCTGCTCGGGAACGGCCCAATCCATCCACTACGCGGCCGCGGCCGCCACGGAAGGGGAGATCCTCTCGATCGAGAATTTTAGCAACAACGAGATCCTGCTCGCCTCGTTCTACGTGGCCGGCGCCATCCCCACCGGGCCGTTCAACCCGGCGGCGCCGAGCGCCATCCCGAACCCGGGCGACTCGGACCCGACCAGCACCCAGCAGTGGGTCACCTATCCGTACGAGGCGGGCGTCACGAGCGGCGACAATACAGGCACGCCGCTCGGCTTCGTCGGTACCCCGAGCAACCCGAACTGGCCCAACCGCGGCGCCAAGAGCCAGAACGGGGCCGACTTCCTGTCGGACAACAGCGTGTCGTACGTCGACATTCTGAAGTACTTCTACGGCGCCGACGTGCAACTGCGGACCGCTTCGACCGACCAGACCGCCGGCAGCTACAACGGCATAAAACCCCTTACCAACTTCGACGACTACGGCCAGCGCAACGGCGCCACCTTCGACGGCCACGAGGGATACTTCAGCCGCTCGCCAACTTTCTCGGGCAGCACGACCGCCAACATCGCCGGCTCGACGGCCGAGCGGTCGTCGGCCGAGAGCCAGTCGGGCGGCCACTCGCAACTGATCACGATCGACTACGACGAGTCTTCGGGGACCGACTTCCTGATGCGACATGTCGCCGGCGCCCGGCTGAGCGACTTCGACGGCTCGAGCAACGCCGCAACCGGCGTGGCGAACCTGAAGTTCGAGTCGCACGGCGCCGTGGGTCTGTGGCTCAAGACCGACGATCCTGGCTTGCAAGTGTCGATCGCGTTGGACGACCCGACCACCGGCGACCGCGGCGTGCTCCGCGACGTGGTGGCCGACGGCCAGTGGCGTGAGTACCGCTGGCGCCTCGACCGCCCGAGCGACTGGGAGGCGTGGACCGCGGGGGGCAACGGCGCGATCGACGGCGACCTTGTGTCGCTCGATTCGATCCAACTGATCGGCGCGTCGGACGCGGAGGTTTACCTCGACACGGTGTTCTGGGACCCGGCGGACATTTTCACGCCCGCCTCGGTCGGCGACTACAACGACGACGGGCGAGTGGACGGCGCCGACTTCACCGTGTGGCGCGACCACTTCCTGCAAATGGGTGAGAACCTGCCAGGCGATGGCGACGGCAACAAATTCGTCGGTAACAACGATCTCAAAATCTGGCGTGACAACTACGGGCTGGTCCTCGCCACCAGCCAGAGCGTTCCCGAGCCCGGAGCGCTCGCCACAGTGTTGTGCGTCGCAGTTGCTTTAGCGGCAGCACGGGTTGCGCCGGCGAGAGACAGAGCTGCGCGATAACTGATTGCCCTGAGCGTCGCGTTCACGGCATGCTGGAACTAGTGCCCCCGGTCGCTTCGACTGGTGCGGCCACTCACGTGAAGCGGAGAGAAGGAACTATGCGGCAAAGCAACACTAAGTCGAACAACGGATTCACCCTGGTCGAGTTGCTGGTGGTGATCGCCATCATCGGCATCTTGGTCGCGCTCTTGCTGCCGGCGGTCCAGGCGGCCCGCGAGGCCGCACGACGCAACAGTTGTGTGAACAACCTGAAGAACTGCGGTCTCGGCGCGCTCAACTACGAGTCGACATTTAACTACATGCCGGCCGGAGCCCTCTACATCGGCAACCAGGGAGCCGGGCAGAATGGCTTCAGTTGGAATGTCGAGCTGCTCCGTTTCATGGAGGAGACCGCCGCCGCCGACGTGATCGACGCCGCTGAAGAAGAGGCGTTGGCGAACAACCCCAAGCAGCCGCTCCACCACTTGCTCACGAACACCAATATCTCGGCAGCCACCAGAGACAAGCTCACCGAGATCAGCCGATCGACCTCGTCGATCTTCCGCTGCCCTTCTGACGACCCCCTGAAACTCGCAACCGAGGGGGGCATAGAAACGGCGCTCGGGGCGACGAACTACACGGCCGTGATGGGATCGGGCTTCAGTAGGGGGACCGAATTCGACGGCGACCCCTTCCCGGCGAATCCCCAGATCTTCGCCACCAGAGATGAAGACTATTACGGAGGGGCTGCTGACAGCGCCATCAATCTCGACGGCATCATGCTGCCCGGCCGCGGTGTGAAGCTCGCTAAGTGTACTGACGGAACGAGCAAGACGCTGCTGATCGGCGAGCGAGTCTACCTCCTATCCGCCTGGACCCGCGGCGGCTACTGGCTGTTCAACGTCATCCCGGGAGATATTCGCAATCGTCTCAACGCGAAGTACCTGAACGAGCACAACATCTGGGATCCGCCGCTCGAGCCGATCCCCAGCAGCTACATCTCTTCGGCCAAGTGCATCAGCGGCAGCTTGACGCCTAGTTCGAGCCCAAGCTTGGGGCAATATTACGTCCAGGATGCTAACCGTCCTGCAGATGATACCGGTGACGGACGGGGCTTCAACGAGCTGATGTTCGGCAGCCTGCACCCCGGTGGCGCCAACTTCGTCTACGGCGATGGCAGCGTCCACTTCATCAACGAAGGCATCGAACCGGCGGCGTACGTGTCGCTCGCCTCGCGCAACGGCGGCGAGACACTCGGCGACAACTAGCCGACCGGATTTACAGGAGCAGGTGAAGCGTTTGGGAAGCTGAGCTGTATTTCAGCGGTGAGCCTAAGGGGCGGGCTCGCTTTATGCTCCCCACACGCAAGCTTACAGGCGAGAACTGGGCGTCGAAGGGCGTGTCGGACCACAGTCCGACACGCCCTTTTTTTGCGTCTGCAGTGCTCACTTGAACCAGAACCCGGCGCCCTAGTCAGGTGGTTTTCCATGCTCACTCGCGATCTGAATCTCTCAAGAGGGTCTTTTCCACCAGTCCGAACTTCGACGAAAGCACGTAAATCGCAGGGTCGCTAGCAACCTTAACGCCAAGCCAATCGAACCTTCATCGATCATTTACGAATCCTTCACCTTCCCGCCTAGGCACTCCGCTAAGATCACCGCCCTAACGAGATTGGTGAGTCGCACACAATGTGTGAGGACTCGCCCCCAGAGCCCCGCAGGCCGGATGCCTGTGGCGATTCGCGGCATATAGCCGCGAGCGCTTGTGGTCTCTGGTTTGTGGCCCTAACCGGCCTTTGGGGGGATATATGGTTTTCACTCGCTTTGCCGAGTGCTGCGCTACAGCTGCGCGCGTCGCACATGAGTCGGCGTCCTGGGTTCACTCCTCGGCGACGTGCTGTGCGTCTCACGGTTTTGATTTGTCCCGCCGGCAACGGTCCGAGCGAGGGTTCACGCTCGTCGAGCTGCTCGTAACGATCAGCATCATTGGCGTGCTGGTGGCGTTGCTGATCCCGGCCGTGAACATGGCTCGCGGCGCCAGCCGCAGCATCACGTGCATGAACAACTTGCGCCAGTTCGGCGTGGGTCTCCAGTCACGCGCCGGCCAGCACAACACGTTCACCTCGGGGGCCACGGACTGGGAGTACGACGGTGTCGTGACCGAGGTGGGATGGGTTTCCGACCTCGTCGCCCAGACCATCCCGGTGGGCCAGATGCTCTGCCCCACGAACGAAGCGCGGGTTTCGTCTTCGGTGAACCAGATGCTGGAGCTCGCCGAGAGTGACTTCTCGGGCTGCGTCGACCCGCGAGGCTCTCAGCCGAGCACGCTGCCGGACGGCACGCCGGTCATCAACCCCTGCCGCAAGATCCTCGACGAGTCGCTCGACCCGCTCAGCGCGGAGCGGGTCGCGGTGGTCGAGTCGCTGATGATCGAGCGGTTCTACAACACGAACTACGTGGCCAGCTGGCTGATGGTGCGGTCGCGGCCGCGGCTCGACCGCGGCGGCAACCCAGAGAGCAAGAATCCCGCCTGCGTGGCGTCGCTCAAGGCGGTCGAATCGACCTACGGACCGCTGAGCCTCTCGGTGCTCGACACAGCGAAGGTCCCCTCCAACACGATCCCGCTGCTGGCCGAC
Organism: Pseudobythopirellula maris; assembly: GCF_007859945.1. GTDB lineage: Bacteria > Planctomycetota > Planctomycetia > Pirellulales > Lacipirellulaceae > Pseudobythopirellula > Pseudobythopirellula maris. The sequence goes on from NZ_SJPQ01000002.1 coordinate 493,960, forward strand.
AGCGCGGTTGATCAGCTGCTCAAAGCGGATGTTGGCGAGTTCCAAGCCGGCGAGGGGACGGCGGGGCGGTTCACACGGGGGCCGGTCCAGACTCTGACCCTCAAGGCGCCGACGTTCGACGACGGAAAACCCCGCAACGGCGCGGGCGGGTGGTGGGCCGTGTGGGACAAGACCCGGCAAGACTACCGCGGCTTCGCCCCGCTGCACCGCGGTGCGTGCAACGTGCTGATGGCCGATGGCGGGGTCCACACATTCGTCGACACGAACGGCGACGGTTATATCAACAACGGCTTCCCGGCCAGCGCCGAGAGCGGTTTCACCGACGACGAGGAAGAGGTTAGCGACGCGACGCTCTTCAGCAAAGCAGCGCTCGGCAGGATCTGACCCCCGCCCACGAGAACTGGGGCGTCGCTCATCTACTCCACCCACTGCTTTTTTGTATTTCGTTGCCGGTCGAAACCGGCGGAATCACCTTCTGCTACGAAAGGCTTAGAACGGATCCATGGTTAAAGGAACGAACCGCCGCACGATGCGCGGCACGAACCAAGAGCGGACGAGCGGCTTCACGCTGGTCGAGCTGCTCGTTGTGATCGCCATCATCGGCATCTTGGTGGCCCTGCTGCTGCCGGCCGCCGCCAAGGCCCGCGAGGCCGCCCGCCGCGCCCAGTGCCAGAACAACCTGCGTCAGTTCGGCACGGGCTTCCTGCTGTTCGCCGATCGCGACGCCCAAGGCCGCCTCTGCTCGGGCGCCAGCGACTACCGTCGCGACGGCTGCATGGACACCTGGGGCTGGGTCGCCGATCTGGTGAACATCGGCGCCGCCCGTCCGTCCGAGATGCTCTGCCCCACCAGCCCGTTGCGCGGGTCGGAGAAACTCAACGACCTACTAGGAGGTATCGATACGTCGGACGCTAAGGGTGGCGCAGATGCAGAGCGTCTCGCCGACGGCGTCTGCGGCTCGCCCACCTTCGCGGGCGTGTCGGGCGGATCCGGCTCGACGTTCGGCGGCACCGAAGAGGCCACCCAAGAGCGCGCCAACTTGGTGGCTCGGGCTTTCATCGCCAAGGGTTACAACACGAATTACGCCGCGAGCTGGTTCTTTGTCCGCAGCGCGCCGAAGTTCGACCCCGCCTCGCCCGACCCCACGGACCCGGTCACCCTGACCGGCACCGACCTGAAGGGGCTCGGCGGCTCGGCGGGCCCGCTCCGGATCCGCATCCTGGAGAGCTCGCCGATCATCACGTCGCGTGTTTCTCTGCTCGGTTGCGCCGCCCCCGGCGACATCGACGAGGCGATTGCCGCTCGCGATATTGAGTACGGCCCGTCGGACCCGTTCGCCCAGGGCACGGAAGACTCGGCCTCTTACATCCAAGCGGGCGATTTACTCGCCGAGGCCTTCAACGACGGCCCCGCTTACTTCGATCCGTCGGACAACTCGGTTCGCTTGATCGGCGAGGGCATCAGCCTCAAGTCGCAGGCCGCTGTCGAGTCGGGCGACTCTGGCAGGATCAACACGGTCCCGCTCGGCGAGACCGCGTCGGCCCCCAACGACGTCTACATGCAGGACACGCGCGATTGGTACGCCTGGCACAACGGCTTGGTCAACGTGCTGTTTGCCGACGCTTCGGTCAAGCAATTCAATGACGTCAATAGCGACGGGTTCTTGAACCCCGGTTTCCCGGTGCCCAAGGGGCTTACCGACACGGTTTACCAGGGAATCGGCTACCGCAGCGACGACGTGGAGCTGCCGCAGACCGAAATTTTCAACGGCGTTTTTCTCACCGGCAACACAAAGCGTGGTGCTTTCGAGGACTGAGCCGCTTGAAGCTTGGTTGATGATTTGTCTACGAGCGGCCGGCGCCATCTGGCGCCGGCCGCTTTCTGGCGTTTACCTCTCTGTCTTGCTGGGAGCTACCCACACTGTGAAGACACGACCTCGGAAGCGACAACGGCTGGTTGTCGTATTTTTAGCCACGTTCGTGACTGTGGCAGCGCCGAGCAATGCGGCGCCCGAAAAGGCATCCGGACATACCTCGCGTGAATTGGGCCCGCGCGCCGTCTTCGACAGCACCCGATACGACTTTGGCGTGGCGCCCCCCAAGGAGCCGCAGGAACACACCTTCCTAGTCCGCAACGAGGGCGACGCCCCGCTCACCGTCAAGCAGGTGGCCACCAGTTGCAAATGCGTGGTCACCGAGATGCCCGAGGGACCGATCGTCCCCGGCCAGAGCGCCCGCATCACCGCCGGCTGGTTCGGGCGGGTCGACACGCCCGACTACAGCCAGACGATCACGCTGAAGACCAACGACCCGCGGCAGGAGATCGTCGAGCTGCGTGTGGTCGGCACGATCGCCTTTCCGGTCACCTTCCGCCCGAACCTCCTCTCGCTGCGCGACGTGCTGAAGGGCCAGCCCTACGAGACAAGCGCCGAAGTGGTTTCGACCACTTGGGAGCACTTCGAGATCAAGGACATTGACGCCGAGACCCACGGCTACACCCACCGCCTCGAGCCGCTCGACGCCGACGAGCTGCGTCGGGCCGGCGCCAAGAGCGGCTACCGCCTTCACCTCACGATGGGCGAGGGCCGCCCGGTCGGTGAGTTCCAGGAGTCGATCAAGATGAGCGTGCACCCGCCGAACGACTCCGCTGCCGCCACCGGAACCGAGAACGAAGCCGAGAACGAAGCCGAGGCCGAGGCCGAGCCGTTCGACATCTACCTGCCGATCTTCGGCAAGGTGTCGGGACGGATCAGCGTGATCGGCAAAGACGTTCAGAACGACGGAACGGTGCGGGCGTTCGCCGATCGCAAACCCGGCGCGCGGACCACCCGGTTGATGGTAAAGGTGCGTGACCCAAAGAAGGGGCTCGGCTTGGTCGGTTTCGAATCGGCCCATCCCGGTCTGACCGCACGGCTCGAGCCGCTCGGCAACGGGCTCGACGCGAAGGGGTTGCACTACCTTTATCTCGATGTCGAGGGCCTGAAGTTCAAGCAATCGCGCATGGGCGACCGCGCCATCGCTCTCCGTCTGGAATTCGAACACCCGCGGATCGAACGGCTGGAACTCAAGGTCGAGGTCGTGCTGGAAGACAGCGTGATCTCCGGCCAAGGTCTCCCGGGCCGTCGCCACACCGCTCGGCGGGGAGGTTGATCCGGTGGAGCACACCAGCAGAAAAGAAACCGACCGGCGGCCCGGCGACGGCGAGCCGCGCCCACACTTCCGACTGATCGGCGGCGAGGGGCCCACCGAAGCGGCCGCGGCCGACCTGTTCTGCGCGTCCTGCGGCAAGCAGGGGTCGTCGAAGTCACGTTTCTGCGGCGGCTGCGGCTCGCTCCTGTGGGAGCCTTGCCTCGCCTGCGGCGAGGTCAACGCGGTGGGCTTCGCCTACTGCGGCTCTTGCGGCGGCGACCTGAAAGCGACGCTCGACGAGGCCACGGCCTCGCTCAGCCACACGGTCGAGCAGGCTAAATCGCTCTTCGGCGAAGGGCGAGTGCAGTCGGCCGTCGAAACGCTCGACGCGGTGCGCACGCCCGAGCACACGGCGCTGCGCACGCTGGTGAGCACCGCCCGCCGGCTGCGTGACGAGTTCCTCGAGATGAAGGAGCGGGCGGCGACCGACTCGTTAGAGATCGGCGCCACGGCCCAGGCGTTGATCGACGAGAGCGATTTCGGCGGCGCGATCGAGACGATCAGCAAGATCCCGGCAGGCTTGCGCGACTCGAAGCTGACGGACCTGCACAACCGTGCGACGAGCAGCCTGGCCGACGCGAAGAAACTGCGTGCCGAGATCAAACAGCGGATCGCCGACAAGGAGTACGACGGCCTGCTGCCGGTCGTGCTGCGTCTGAAGACCCTCGCGCCGGCCGACGCGCAGGTCGCCAAGCTGTACTCTCAGCTCGAAGCGCGTGAGAAGCAGGCGAGCGGCAAGCGTGGCAAGGTGCTCATTGGCCACGCTCTCAAGGCGCTCGCGGTCAATGATTATCCCACCGCAGGCAAGCTGCTAGAGCAGGCGCCCGCCGAACCCAACGACCCTGAGGTGGCGCGTGCGGCGGCGGAGGTGCGCGAGACGGTTTGGCTCGCCCGGCAGCTGGCCTTGGCGCCGCACGCCGACGCGAACGCCGCCGCTCTGGCCCAGAAATTCGCCAAGCGCCAGCCACGCGACGAGCGGCTGCAGAAAACCGTCGTCGACTTCGTCGCCCGGGCGCGACGGAAGCCGACCGTCGAGACAACCGGCCCCACGCCTTGGGCGAAGCCTCCGGCGGTCGCGGCGATCGGTGAGTCGATTGATCTCCTCCCCTTCACCGTGGGGCTGGCCCTGGCGGCCGAGGGAACCGGAGCAGCGCCCGCCCAACTCACCCCCTCCTACGGCCTGGCGCTGCAGGCTCTCGGCCGGGCCGAGTTGGTCGTCGACCTTTCGCCCAAGCCCTCGGGCGGTTGGGCGAAGAAGCTGGCGCTCGGGCTGGGACGCAAGGGAGCCGCCGCGGGGTGGGGCGTCGACGCGGGCGCTCGCGTGCTCAAGGCGGTGAAACTCGTCGCGTCGGAGGAGGGGCAAGGCCCGCCGAAGATCGAGGCCATCTACACGGCCGACATCGCCGACACCCCCGAGGGTCACGCCGACGCCGTCGGGGCGTTGCTCGCCGAGCACGAGTTCCGAGGCCTGCCGGTGGCGATCAACATCCCCGCGATCCAGACCTTGGGCCGCTTCTTCAGCGTCCCCGTGCCGGACAGCAAACAAGCGAAGTTCGACGAGGTGGTTCGCTACGAGGCCCGGGCGCGGATCCCGCTCGAGACCGAAAAGTCGGTCCAGGGCTATTACAGCGTCGACGAGAAAGGGGAAGACCCGGGCCTGGCCTGCCCCCAGCGCCGCGTGGCGCTCATGGCGGCGAAGCTCGAAGACGCCCAGCTGCGCGTCGCGCCGTGGCGGACCGCGGGGGCCTCGCGAGTGACCGTCGCCAGCGAGGCCCTCGCCCTCGTCAACGCCGAAGCCTGCCGCCGCGGCGGCGTGTTCGAGCCGGGCGAGGCGATCCTCGATGTCGGCCACAAGTCGTCGATCGTGGCTGCCTACGGAGTCTCCGGGCCTTGGTTCCGCAGCTTCTACGGCGGCGTGGAAGATTTCAATCGGGAGATCGCCAAGGCGAAACAAATCACGCTCGCTGAGGCAGACGCTCTCCGGCGAGAAATCCACAAGGCGCCCCTGTCGCACGAGATCGACGCCCTGCTAGTCGGCGCCTACGAGGCGTTCGCCGGCCGGCTCGTGCGGGTGCTCAATACGCACCACAGCGAGTGCGGCGCGCCGATCACGAAACTCCTGCTATGCGGCGGCGGAGCCGAATCGTACGGGCTCGTGCGCTACCTGAGGAACGCGAAATGATCTACCGCTACCCATTCTCCTTCCTACACAAGGGCCAGGCGAACTGCTCCGTGGCCGCCTTGGCGATCTTCGCTCTCATTCTCAGTGTTTCCGGCTGCGGCGGTTACAGCCAGGCGGACGTGAAGCAGCTGGCGATCCGACGACCGCCTGACCCCTACGACGAGCCCAGGAAGAACGACGCCGCACAACCGGCTGGAGCGCCCAAAACCATTGCAGCGCCGCCGTCGTCCGCAAATCCCGCGGTGGCCGCGTCCGCGCAAGAGGCCACTGCCGCGCAGGAGGGCGCCCGGCCCGATCTCGGCGGCCTGAGCGACACGCAACCCCCGCCCGCCACGCCCCTCACGCCTGCCGAGCAGGCGACGCGTTCCGCGGAGAACCTCGAGCGTATCGCTGCGGCGTTGGTGGCGTTCCGCGAAGAGAAAAGACACTTCCCCCGGTACGCCGTGCGAGACAAAACGGGCGTCTCGCTGCTGAGCTGGCGTATCGAGCTGCTGCCCTACCTGGGGCACCAACAGCTCTACGATCAATTTGACCTGAGCCAGCCGTGGTACGCGCCGGTGAACAAGCGGCTGCTGAAACACATCCCAGCTGTGTACCAATCGCCGGCCCACTTCGACGAGCAAACGTGCTACCGAATCCCGATAGGGAATCGAACGATCTACCAGAAAAGACGGAGCGTCCCCCCGGGTCTCGTGGAAGACGGCATGAGCAACACGGTGATGCTCGTCGAGACCGACGACGCCGTCCCCTGGACCGCGCCAACCGAGTACGAGTTCGACGGCGATCACCCCGCCAAGGGGCTTGGCTCGCTTCGCGCGGGCGAGATTTACGTGGCATGGGCCAACGGCATGGTTGGCAGCGTGCCGGTCGATGCGCCCGAGGATTCTTTACGGGCCATGTACACCCCCGACGGCGGAGAGCGGTTCAGCTCGGCGGCGATCAACAAGCCGATCGACCCCAGCCGATTCGCCGAGGCCACGCTGGCGGTCGAGCAGCCGGGCGCCGCGAACGGGAGCGGGGTTGCCGCCTCAACCCTGAGCGTTTCTCGCGGCCGGGTGGCGCCCGACGCGTCCAAGCTTGCGTCGGACTACCAGCGGGTCGCGGCCCTCGCTTTGGCCGAGGGCGACCACGCCGACGCGTGGCGATGGCTCTACGGCGCCGCGTCGCTCGGGGCCATGCCGCCGCAGCAGTTCCAGTGGTACCCCGCCTTGCGTCGGCCCGCCTTCGGCATTCATTACGCCATCGCGGTGGTCGATCCCGAGGCCGCCAGTCGCAGCGGCGCGAGCCGGGCGGACGTGCTGCCGGACACGGCGCAATCAGTAACCCAATTGGTCGCGATGACCCAGCCGTTCGGCGGGCCGCTGCTGCTGCCGCTCGAGGGTCCGGCCACGGAGTCGTCGATCGCGCGGCTCTTGCCCGCCCCGCCGGCGGCCCTCCCCACAAGGCGGGGCTTAGAAACGGGGCCGCGTGTGCGGGGCACTTTCCTCGTGGGCCGTTCCGTCACGGAGCTGCGCCGCGCGGCCAACGAACACAGCTGCGACGTGCTGCTGGTGCTCGACGTCAACCGCCCCGGTCGCAACAACCGCTCGGACAACCGCGAAACGAGGTTCAGCTTCTTCGCTTACGATCTGGCCCAAAGCAAGCCGCTGCTGCGTTCGCCGAGGTTCTCGTTTGAATCCGCGACGCTGACCGCCGACGAGTTGGTTCGCGACGATGATTATCAAGACTTCCTGTGGAAATGGCGCGACCTGCTCGAAGACGGGCTCACGAGCCACGACTGGCCGGTCGCGCTGAGCGACACGATCGCGGCGAAGCGCGTCGCGGCGCTCGGCGAGTCGGACGACCCGTTCCCGCCGCGTGTGCTGGCCGAGATGACCTACTACCGCAACCGCGGCATGGTCGACAACCAGCAGCTGCTAGTTGCGATGCGCAAGGCGATCACCGAACCCGCGGCGATGGCGCTGCTGCTCGGATCGGCCAAGAAGAAAGAGCGGGCGTTGCGAGAATGGTTGCCGGTCGGCGACCCCGAGCAAATCCTCGAGCGCGCCGCACGCGTGGCCACGACCCGCCGCAGCGACGACTGATGCGCACAGCCTAGCGGCGGGGGCAGCCGCACGACGCGGCGAGCCCCTGATCGCTGATCCACTCCCGCTCTCGACGAACAGCTCTCCACGAAAAGGCAACCATGATGCGAATCCATCACTACGGCCACCTCGCCTGGTCCCGCGCCCTGTTGATCGTCCTGGCCTGTGCGGCGCCGGCCATCGGAGCCGACACCACCGCCTCTTGGAACGGCGAGTTCCTTGAGAATTGGTCCGACACGACCCAGTGGACCCCGGCCGAGATCCCCAACAATGGCGCAGTGACCTACAACGTATCGCTCACGCACGGCAACGTGCTCCAGGACGTGGAGGGCGGTGTGACGATCAACAACCTGACTCTCACCGACGCGTTCCTCAGCGGCTCGGAGCCGCTCACCATCGTGGGCGAGGAGCTCGCGCCCGAGGTTGTTTCCACCTGGACCGCGGCGTTGCAAAACTCCGAGATCCGCAACACGGGCGGGGTGACCGTGGGCGCCGGTGCGACGCTCGAGGTGCAAGGCTCGGGCCCGAAGAACCTCGGCTCTCCTTCCGGCGGGGGCGTCACGACGCTCGCCGTCGACGGCGCGGTGCGGGTATTCGGATCAGGGAGCATCAACGCCACCGGTGGGGGCGCCGTGATCGAGACCTCGGCCACGGGCGTGTTCGATCTGAAGAGCGACGCCGACTTCGGCTCGGTCGGTCCCAGCGGCGTGATCAACAACGCCGGCGTCTTCAGCAAAACAGCCGGGACCGGCCTCACGCGACTCAACTCGAGCTGGACGGTGAGCAACACCGGCGTGGTGCGCGTTGCGGCGGGCGCGTTGGAAGCGCGAGGCGTGGTGAACAACGACGGGGAGTTCATCGTCGAGCCGACCGCCACGCTCGCCGAGATCGCCGGCGGCACGAGCAGCGGCTCGTTCGCGGTCGGCGCCGGCGCGACACTCGAAGTCAGCGCTCCGACCTTCGCACCTCAGGTTTTCAGCGGCGCAGCGTTCACCGGCGACGGGGAGCTTAGCATCACGGGCTCGGCCGATTTCGAGCTCGACGCCACGGTGGCCGACACCCTGGCGGTGTCGTTCAGCGGGTCGCGGCTCAGGACACTATCCCCGCTTTCGCTCGGCTCGGTCGATTGGTCGGCCGGATCGCTCATGGGTTCTGGAGGCCTGACGATCGCGCCGGGGGGATCGGCTACGATCTCCGGCTCGCAGGACAAGACGATCACAACCGGCGCCTCGCTAGTTGTCGCTGGCTCGGTCGCAGTGACCGGCTCGGGCGACATCAACACGAACGCAATCGGCGACGGCGCGACCATCACCGTCCCCTCCGGGGGGCTGTTCGATCTCCAAGCCAACGCCCGCTTCAGCGACACGCTTGCGGGGTCCAACCCCAATAACGTTTCGGGCGAGGTGCACAACAGCGGCGTGTTCCGCAAGAGCGCCGGTGGGGGCGCGGCGTGGCTGCAAGACATGTGGTCTTTCGTGAACGATGGCTCGGTCGAGGTTGAAGATGGCCAACTCCGCTTCGACGGGACGTTCGTCAACAACGGAGTGGTCGAACTGTCTGGCGGCGGCGTGGTTCTGAACGGCGACGCCAGCGGTCCCGGGGACTTCACCGGCTCCGGGCTCGCCACGTTCAACGGCTCGTTCGGCACGGGCGAATCGCTCGCCACGGTAGGCTTCGGCGGTGACGTGCAGTTCGGCGACCAAGCGACGCTGCACATCGGCGTCGCCGGGAGCGATGATTTCGACGCCCTTTCGATCGCCGGCTCGTTGAGCCTCGACGGCGACTTCGTCGCATCGCTCCTCGCTCCCGGAGACACCGAAGAACCCTTCACCCCAATCGGTCAAGAAGACTTCACGATCCTGATCGCCGAAGACGGGGTGACCGGAGCATTCGATTCCGTGGCCCTGCCCGACTCCGCCGAGGGATACGAATGGGTGCTCGACATCGGCGCCAACTCGGTTGTGCTCAGCCACGTGCTGATCCCCGTGCTTGTGGGCGACTACAACGAGAATGGCGTGGTCGACGCCGCCGACTTCACCGTCTGGCGCGACCACCGCGACACGGCGTTCGATCTGGCCAACCGCGCGCCGGGGCTCTCTGGCGCTGTGTCGCAGGACGACTACGACGCGTGGGTCGCTCATTTTGGCAAAACACTCGACGCCATCTCCCCGGCGACGAACGTTCCCGAGCCGACGGCGCTCCTGCTCGTGACGATCGCCAGCGGCGCGTTCGGCTGTCGCCGCCGCGCCGAGACCGACAAGAACAGCACGCCAGAAATAGGCTTGTAACCCGGCCAAGCCTGGCCTCGGCTAGCTTTAGCATTCGCCCCGAGGGCGTGGCGACGACCGGTCGTGTCGCACCCCAGCCAACCGCCGAGTAGAATGTCGCGGAGCACCACTTCTCACTCCGCGTCGAGGCCCTTGATGCGCCGACTCCTCCGATCGTTGCTTCTCGCCACCCTGACATTGTTGCCGGGCGTCCTGGTCGCTGAGGAAGCTCTGGTCGCCGGCAAGCCGCTCTACCGCGACCCGGTCTACGACGGCGCCGCCGACCCGGTGGTCATTTGGAACGCCGAGCGCAAGGCGTGGTGGATGTTCTACACCAACCGCCGGGCGAACGCCGAAGGGCTGCCGGGCGTGTCGTGGGTGCACGGCACGCCGATCGGCATCGCCGAATCGACCAACGGCGGCGCCACCTGGGCGTACTTCGGCGACGCTCAGTTCTCGGGAATCGACAGCGTGCTTGGCGCGGGCGACGGGTCGATCGACAAACCGACCTACTGGGCGCCCGAGGTGATAGAAGCCGAGGGGGCGTACCACATGTTCCTCACCGTCGTGCCGGGCGTGTTCAAGGACTGGGGCCACCCGCGGTCGATCGTCCACCTCACGAGCGACGACCTGCTCCACTGGCGCGCCGAGAGTGAGTTGAAACTCGTCAGCGACAAGGTGATCGACGCCTGCGTCGCCCCGCTGCCCGATGGCGGCTACCGGCTTTGGTACAACAACGAGCGCGATCGCAAGTCGATCTACTACGCCGACAGCGACGACTTGCTGACTTGGTCCGACCGCGGCCAGGCGGTCGGCGACCAATCGGGCGAGGCGCCCAAGGTGTTCCGTTGGGGCGACCGCTACTGGATGGTGACCGACGTGTGGGACGGCCTGGGCGTCTACCGCTCTGACGACATGGAGAGCTGGGAGCGGCAGAAGGAGAACTTGCTCCGTGAGCCCGGCAGCGGCGCCGACGACCGGGTGAAGGGGGGCCACCCCGACGTGGTCGTCAGCGGCGATCGGGCGTACCTGTTCTACTTCACCCACCCCGGCCGCCGCGGCCCCGACGCGGGCGCCGACCAAACCGAGCAGCGCCGCAGTTCGATCCAAGTGGCTGAGTTGCGTTTAGAAAACGGCTGGCTCGCGTGCGACCGCGACGCGCCGACGCGGATCGATCTGCGAGTCGAATGAGCGTCCATTCACAAGACGAGCCGGTCGCGTGAGCGACCGGAGTTGCTGGCGCGCCGCTGTGGCGAGCCTGCCACTCCGGACCCTTACGGGGCCGGCTCGCCGGTGGGATCATTGGTCATTCCGATGGCGTGCGTTAAATTGTCGGTCTCTCGTGGCGGCAGCCCCCTTTTCCCAAACCCCGACCCCTTCTCACTATGGCATCGATCAACGTCGGTCTCGTCGGCTACAAGTTCATGGGCAAGGCGCACTCGAACGCCTACATGACGGCCCCCAAATTCTTCGACATGCCCGCCCCGCCGGTCATGAAGGCCGTGTGCGGCCGCGACGCGGCGGCGGTCAAGGAATTCGCCGACACGTTCGGCTGGGAGTCGACCGAGACCGACTGGCGCCAGCTCATCGCCCGCAACGACATCGACATGATCGACGTCGGCTCGCCGGGCGACACGCACGCGGCGATCGCCATCGCGGCGGCCGAGGCGGGCAAGCATGTTTTCTGTGAGAAGCCGCTCGCCAACTCGCTCGCCGACGCCAAAGAGATGCTCGCCGCGGTCCGCAAGGCGGGCGTGCGGCACATGGTGAACTTCAACTACCGCCGTTGCCCGGCCGTCTCCCTCGCCAAGCAGATGATCGAGGCGGGCGAGATCGGCGAGGTCCGCCAGTTCCGCGCGGTCTACTTGCAGGATTGGCTCGTCGATCCCCTGTTCCCGATGAACTGGCGGATGCGTAAGGAGATCGCCGGCTCCGGCGCTCACGGCGACCTGAACGCCCACCTCATCGACTTGGCTCGGTTCCTGGTCGGCGAGGTGACCGATGTGGTCGGCATGATGAAAACGTTCATCACCGAGCGGCCCGAAGAGGGCGCCTCGACCGGCTTGTCGGCCACCGCCGGCGAGGGCATGGGTCAGGTCACGGTGGACGACTCCGCGTTGTTCCTCGCCCGCTTCGCCGGCGGAGCGCTCGGCTCGTTCGAAGCGACACGGCTGGCCCCCGGGCGCAAGAACTACAACCGCTTCGAGATCAGCGGCTCGAAGGGTTCGCTCGTTTGGATGTTCGAGGACATGAACGAGTTGCAGTACTACTCGTGCGATGACGCCGACGGCCGGCAAGGCTTTCGCAAAATCTTGGCGACCGAGGGATCGCACCCCTACGTGGCCGCCTGGTGGCCGCCGGGGCACATCCTCGGCTACGAGCACAGCTTCGTGCACGCGATCCACGACTTCTGCCAGGCCGTGTCCAGCGGCGACGACTGCCGCCCCGACTTCCGCGACGGCGCGCAGTGCGTGGCGGTGCTCGACGCGGTCGAGAAATCGGTGGAAACCAAGGCTTGGCAGAGTGTCGAAACAGTGGAATGACTTCCCGCACGAGACGCGGAAAGCCGCAGCAAGCCCTGGGACACACTCCCCTAACAAAGTAGAATCACCCAATTGGCCACGGCGGGCCTGTGCCCGCCGTGGCTCTTTGCGTTCCCGGCATGGTCCGCTGCGAATCGCATCCGCTGGAGCCACGGATTTCACGGATGGGCATGGATTGAAAAAAGGTAGATAGATAGCCACGAAAGGGCACGAAAATACACGATAGGAACTACAGGTAAGACATTCCCCCAGCCGCTGAGTTGTTCAGGCGCGGTTGAGGCTGGATTCTTCTCGTGCTTTTTCACGTCTCTTTGCTGCCAGCGTCCCTCCGTCCTTGCCATCCGTGGTTCGTCAAAAAACGCTCGGCCCCCGTCCCCTGGCCCCCGACCCCTCACCGCATGTCCGACCTCGCCGATCGTTTGGCCAAGCTCTCGCCCGCGCAGCGTGAGCTGCTGCAGCAGCGTCTCACGCAGAAGTCGGCCCCGGTCGTCGACCCGTTCGCCGAGGCGACGGCCGAGCCGGTGGCGATCATCGGCATGTCGTGCCGCTTCGCCGGCGCGCCCGACCTGACGAGCTATTGGCGGATGATCGAGGGGGGCCTCGAGGGCGTCACGGAAACGCCCCCCTCGCGTTGGGACGTCGACGAGCTGTACGACGCGCATGGCGCCCCCGGCAAGATGACCAACCGCCGCGGCGCCTTCGTCGACAACATCGACAGCTTCGACCCCACGCACTTCGGCATCACGCCGCGCGAGGCCTCGCGCATGGACCCGCAGCAGCGGATGCTGCTCGAGGTGGCGTGGGAGGCCTTGGAGAACGCCGGCTGGCCGGCCGACAAGGCGCAGGGATCGAACACCGGTGTGTGGGTCGGCATCGGCGGCGCCGACTACGCCAAGATCCCGAGCCAGGCGCAGAATTACTACGAGCGGATCGACGCCCACATGGGCACCGGCAACGCGTTGTCGATCGCATCGAATCGCATCTCGTACATCTTCGACTTCCGCGGGCCCAGCGCGAGCGTCGACACGGCGTGCAGCAGCAGCTCGCTGGCGATCCACCTGGCGGTCGAGGCGTTGCGGCGGGGCGAGTGCACGGCCGCCCTGGCCGGCGGGGTGAACGCGATCCTCACGCCCGAGACCACCCTCGCCTTCAGCAAGGCGCAGATGCTCTCGCCCGAGGGCCGCTGCCGGCCGTTCGACGCGGGCGCCAACGGCTACGTGCGCGGCGAAGGGTGCGGATTGGTGCTGCTCAAAAAACTCACCGACGCCCAGCGCGACGGCGACCCGGTGCTCGCCGTGCTACGCGCCACGAGCGTCAACCAAGACGGCCGCACCAGCGGCATTAGCGCGCCAAACGGCGAGCGTCAGAAGGCGTGCGTCCGCGCCGCCCTCGCCCAAGCGGGCCTCACGCCCGCCGCGGTCGACTACGTCGAGGCCCACGGCACCGGCACGCCCCTCGGCGACCCGATCGAGATGCAGGCCCTCACCGAGGTCTTCCGCCGCACGGCGCCAAGCGACAAGCCGCTCTATGTGACCAGCGCCAAGGCGAACATCGGCCACACCGAGACGGTGAGCGGCGTGGCGGGTCTCATCAAGGTCGCCTTGCTCATGAAGCACGGCGTGATCGAGCCGCAGCTGCACCTCGAGAAGCTCAACCCGCACATCAAGCTCGACGGCTCGCGCGTCGAGCTGCCGCACGAGCCGGTCGCCTGGCCGGCGGGCCCGACGCCGCGGGTGGCGGGCGTCAGCTCGTTTGGCTTCGGCGGCACGAACACGCACCTCGTGGTGAGCGACGCGCCGATCGCCAAACCGGCTGCGGAGCCGGCCGCCGGGCGCACGTCGCACGTGCTCAAGCTCGCGGCGAAGAAGAAAGACGGGATCGCCGAGCAGGCCCGCCGCTTGGCCGAGCGCTTGAACGAAGACGAGTCGATCACCGCCGCCGACGCCGCCTACACCCAGAACACCGGCCGTTGCGACTTCAACGCCCGGGCCAGCGTCGTGGCCGACGACCGCGACGACCTGATCGGTCGCCTCGAGAAACTCGCAGCCGGCGAGCGTGCGGCGGGCGTTAAAACGGGCGAGGCTAGCGGCGTCGCGCGGCCAAAGACCGCCATGCTGTTCACCGGCCAGGGCTCGCAGCGTCCCGGCATGGGACGCGAACTCTACCAGACCAGCCCGCTGTTCCGTTCGGTGATCGACCGCTGCGAAGAGGCTTTGCGCGAACCGCTCGGCGCGTCGCTGGCCGGCATCCTGTTCACCACCGAAGGCAAGGGCGCTGAGCGGATCAACGAGACCCGCTACACGCAGCCCGCGCTGTTTGCCCTGGAGTGCGGCGTCGCCGCGCTGTGGGAGTCGTGGGGCTTGCGGCCCGATTTCTTGCTGGGGCACAGCATCGGCGAGTACGCCGCCGCCGTCACGGCGGGCGTGTTCTCGTTGGAGGACGGCGCCCGGCTGGTGGCCGAGCGGGCCCGGCTCATGCACTCCGCTCCTGGCCACGGCAAGATGGCGGTCCTCTTCGTCAGCGAGGCCGAGGCCCAGAAACTGATCGACAAGAGCGGCGAGCGGGCGTCGGTCGCCACGGTCAACGGCCCCGAGAACGTGGTGATCTCGGGCGAGGCCGAGGCGATCGAACGGCTGTTCGCGGCGTTCGAGAAAACGGGCGGCAAAGGCCAGATGCTCGTTGTCTCGCACGCGTTCCACTCCGAGTTGATGGACCCGGTGCTCGATGAGTTCGAGGCGTTCGCCGCCACGATCGAGCACCAGGCGCCGAGCGTGCCGATCGCCTCGAACGTGACCGGCGTGCTGATGACCGAGCCCCCCACCACCAACCAGCAATGGGCCCGCTACTGGCGCGAACACCTCCGCGGCGCCGTGCGCTACGCCGACGGCGTGGCGGCCGTGGCCGAAGCGGGGGCCTCGCTGTTTGTCGAGGTCGGACCGACCGCGGCGCTCGCTGGCATGGGCCGCCGCTGTCTGCCCGATCAGAAAGCGGCTTGGCTCGCCTCGCTGCGGCCCGGCAAGCCCGAATGGCGGTCGCTCGCCGAGTCGGTCGGCGAGTTCTACGCCGCCGGCGGGGCTGTCGATTGGCGTGGATGGGACAAGCCGTACGCCCGCAAACGGATCGACCTGCCGAACTACCCTTTCGACCGCATCCGTTGCTGGCACGATCCGATCGAACGCTCCGCGCCGTACGCCGTCACGCGCCAGGGCGACTCGCCGGTGCTCGGGGCGCGGCTGCCGGTCGTTGGCGCCAACACCGTGTACGAGGCGGCCCTGTCGCCCAGCTCCCCCGCCTTCCTGGCCGACCACGTGGTGCAAGGGTCGGCCGTGGCGCCCGGCGCCCTGTACGTTGAGCAGGCGTTGCGCGCCGCCGGCGAGGCCCAGGGCCACGGCGGCGTTCTCGCCGTCGACGACGTCGCGATCCAGCAGGCGATGTTCCTCGCCAATGGCGCCACACGCCGCTGCCAGAGCACGGTCGGCCCCGAGTCGTCCGGCCGTCGGCCCTTCGAGTCGCACAGCACGCCGCTCGGCGACGACGGCCCCGAGGCAACCTGGACCCAGCACGCCTCGGCGGTCCTTGTGACCGACGCCTCGGACGAGCGTCCCGAGCCGATCGACTTGAAGGCTTGCCGCGAGCGGTTGGTCGCCTCGCAGACCGCCGAAGAGTTCTACGCCACGATGGCGGGCCGCAGCCTCGACTACGGCCCGGCGTTCCGCGTGCTCGGCCACGTCGATCGCTCGGCTTATGACGCGGTGTCGACCGTCGAGCCGACCGACTCCGTTCGCCACGAGATCGGCGAGCGTTACGGCTTGCACCCCGTGCTGGGCGACGCGTTGATGCAGACCGTGGCGGGCGCCACGCCGCTCGAAAAGGATGGATCGTACAGCCCATTCACCTACATGCCGGTTCGGGTCGCTCGGGTGCGGCTCTACGAGACGGTCCCGGCCGACGAGCCGCTGCTCGCCTACGCCGTGCGTCGTTCCCCCGAGCCCGACTCCGACGAGACGAGCCCGGAGCTGGTCACCTGCGACGCCTACTTGGTGCGCGAGTGTGGCGAGCCGATCGCCGCCTTCAAGGGCGTGCGGGTGCAACGCGTCGGCGCCGCCGGCGCGAGCGAGTCGCAGCCGGCCGACTGGCTGCACCGCTTGGCGTGGCGCGAAACGGAGCAAACAGCGACCGAGCCTGCCAGCGGCCCTTGGCTGCTGTTCGCCGACCAGGCCGGCGCGGCCACGGGGCTCGCCGATCGACTCGAAGCCGCCGGCTCCGCCGTGACGCTCGTCAGCCCGGGCGAGGCCTACGCGGTGAAGGTCGACGAATCGGGCGCCAAGCCGCGCACCCGCGTCACCCTGCCCCCCGGCGACGACGCCTCGTACCGCAAGCTCCTGGAGATGTTCACCGCCAACCCCACGGCCAAGCCGGCGGGGGTAGCCCACCTGTGGTCGCTCGACCTGCCAACATCAGAAGCCGAAGGCGCCGCGGCCAAGGACGCGTGGCAAGTGTCGTCCCTGTTGGGCGTGGGCAGCGTGATGCGGCTGGTGCAGCAAGCCGCTCGACGTGGCCTGGCTTGCCAGGCGGGCGTTTGGGTCCTTACCCAAGGCGGCCAAGCGGTCGGCGACAACAACGTCTCGCCGCTGGCGGCGCCGCTGGTTGGCCTCGGTCGCGTTGCGCAGATGGAGCACCCCGAGTTGTCGATCCGGTTACTCGACATGGAAGACCCCGACGACAGCGAAGCCCTGGCCGCCGAGCTCTCGCGCCCCGGCGACGAGAACCAGCTCGCGCTAACGGGCGGCAAACGCTGGGCGGCTCGGCTCGAGCACGACGACGAAGCGGCCGCCGCGCTCGATGAGTCGGCCGCCGGCCAGATGGCGATCCCCCACGGCCCGCACCAGCTGCGCATCCCCCGGCCCGGCTCGTTCGAGGCGCTCCGCTACGAGCCGATCACGCGCAAGACGCCCGGCCCGGGCGAAGTGGAGCTCGAGATCCACTCGGCCGGTCTCAACTTCAGCGACGTGCTCAAAGCGCTCGGCCTGTACCCCGGCATCAAGGACGAGATCGTCCCGCTGGGCATCGAGGCCTCAGGAGTGGTCACGGCCGTCGGCGAAGGCGTTTCGCACCTCAAGGCGGGCGACGAGGCGCTCGGCGTCGTGCCGTACGCCTTCGGCTCACACTCCACCACCGCCGGCTACGCCTTGGTGAAGAAGCCCGCCGGGCTCTCGCACCCCGAGGCGGCCTGTCTGCCGATCGCTTGGCTCACCGCCCACCACGCGCTGATCAAGCTCGCCGGACTCGCCCCGGGCGAGCGGGTGCTGATCCACGCCGGCGCCGGCGGCGTGGGACTCGCCGCGATCCAGATCGCCCAGCACGCCGGGGCCGAGGTCTTCGCCACCGCCGGCAGCGACGAGAAACGCGACCTGCTCCGCGGGCTCGGCGTAAAGCACGTGATGAACTCGCGGACGCTCGACTTTGTCGAGGAGATCCGTGAGGCGACCGGCCGCGAGGGGGTCGACGTGGTGCTCAACTCGCTGCCGGGCGAGGCGATCCCCGCCAGCCTGTCGGTGCTGCGGGCCTACGGCCGGTTCTGCGAGATCGGCAAGATCGACATCTACCAAGACCGCAAGCTCGGCCTGCTGCCGTTCCAAGACAACCTGTCGTACTTCGCGATCGATCTTGACCGCGTGCTACGCCAGCGGCCCGGCTACGTGCGTGAGCTGTTCACCGAGGTGATGGACCGCTTCGCCGCGGGCGACTACCAGCCAACGCCGTACACGCGCTTCGCCGAGAGCGAGACGATCCAGGCGTTCCGCTACATGTCGCAACGCAAGAATATCGGCAAGGTCGTGGTCGAGACCATCGAGAACGCCGCCGATCTGAAGGACGCCGATCCGAAGGGCGTGGTCCGCTCGGACGCCTCGTACCTGATCACCGGCGGCCTGGGGGCTTTGGGGCTGCGTGTGGCGGCGTGGCTGGGTGAACAAGGCGCCGGCGGCGTGGTGCTGCTCGCACGCAGCGAGCCCCAGGGCGAGAAGCTCGCGGCCGTCGAGGCGCTCAAGGCGAGCGGCCTGAACGTGGCGGTCGCCCGGGCCGACGTGAGTGACCACGCCTCGCTCCACCAAACGCTCACCACCCTGCCAAAGGGTTTCCCCGCGCTGCGCGGCGTGCTGCACGCCGCCGGCGTGCTCGACGACGGCCTGCTCGCGGACATGACCGACGAGCGGTTCGCCAAGGTCACGGCGCCCAAGACCGTGGGCGCCTGGAATCTGCACCGGCTGTCGCTCGACACGAAGGTCTTCCCAGCGTGCGACCTGTTCGTGCTGTTCTCGTCGGTCGCCGCGGTGCTCGGCTCACCGGGCCAATCGAACTACGCCGCCGGCAACGCCGCGCTCGACGCCCTGGCCCACGCCCGCCGTCGGGCCGGTCTCAGCGCGCTGTCGATCAACTGGGGCCCGTGGGCCGAAGGGGGCATGGCGGCAGGCGTGGTGGGCGAAGGCGGCCCCGAGGAGAATTCGGCGCAAGCGATCAAATCGATGGGCATGGACCTGTTGAAACCCGATGCCGCGCTCGGACTGATGGGGCGGCTCATCGAATCGAACGCCGCTCAGCAGGTGGTGTTCGACCCGCATTGGGAGGCCATGTCGCGTCTGCTCACCGGCCGCAAGACGCCGCTCTTAACGGACCTGCTCGTTGGCGCCGAGAACGCGGCCGCCGGAGTCGCCGACACGGCGTTGCGGCAACGGCTTGCTAGCGCGCCCGCCGACGAGCGGCAGAAGGAGCTCGAAGAGATCGTCCGCGACGAACTCGCCCGCGTGATGGGCGTCGACGCCGACCAGATCGAGATCGCGGCGCCGCTGTCGGCTCTGGGGCTCGACTCGCTGATGGCGCTCGAGCTGAAGAACAACCTGGAGGGCAAACTCGCGTTCACGCTGCCGATGGCCAAGCTCCTCGAGGGGCCGAGCGTCGCCACGCTGGCCGAGGCGGCGGGCGAGGCGATCGCCGGCGACGGCGACGAGGCCGACGCCTCGACCGGCCCCGAGTCGCTGCTCGTCACCCTCCGTAAAGGGGATCCCAATGTCGCCCCGTTGTTCTTGCTGCCGGTCTTGGGGGGCGACATCCGCTGCTACCTCGGCCTGACCGAGAAGCTGCCGGGCACGCTGCCCATCGTGGCGATGCGGCCGCGCGGCATCGACCACGGCGAGCCGCACACGGACATGGACGCGATGCTCGACGACTACACGGCCGCCCTCCGCAACCGTCAGCCCGAGGGCCCCTATTCGCTCGCCGGCTGGTCGACGGGCGGCGTGACGGCGTTCGCCCTCGCCGATCGGCTCGAGTCGATCGGCGAGAAAGTGTCTCAGGTGGCGCTGTTCGACGCCCCCACGCCGCGCGTCTTCAAGGACATCGACACCGAAGACGACATCAAATTCCTGCTCACGATCGTCGGCTTCGCCGTGCGGTTCTCGGGCGTCGATCTCGACCTGGACGAGGAGAAGCTCACGGCGATCGAGCCGGAGAAGCGTTTCGCCTTCGCGCTCGCCGAGGCCAAACGGGCCGGCATGTTCTCGGCCGACGCCGACGAGTCGTACGTCCGCCGGCTGGTCGACGTGGGCGAGGCGCTCGTGCGGGCGACGAGCGACTACGAGCCGCGTCCGATCGAGGCGCCGGTCCTCTTCTTTGCCCCCGAGACACCCGGCGGCTTGGGCGACCTGACTTCGCACGATTCGCTGAACGAGGAGGACTGGCGCGACGCCATCGGGCAAACGCTCGCCGTCCACACCACGCCGGGCGACCACTTCACGATGATGACCGATCGCGGCGCCGACTCGATCGCCGCGACGATCGAGTCACTGCTGGCGATCAACGCCGGCTAGGTCGCGCAGGCTCTGCTGGCGCGCATGCGTTGCTGGCGCCGCGGCGGCCGAATTTGAGAGTTGCCCTCAAGCGTCGTGCGCCGCTGGCCGATGCGGAAGATAGGCGATCTTTATCGATTGCCCGGCCTGTGCGGGCCGGAGGGACGCCTCCGCCACCGACGCACGGGCCGATACACGCAGCAAGGAAGCAAGCGGATGGCCCACGAAGATCACTCTCCCAGCGGACCGCGCTCGTCACGCATCGACTCGGCGCACAGCGTACGCCGCGCCCAAGCGACCGACGCGGCGGAGCCGATCGAGTTTGTCGAGGTCGGCGCCGAGCAGGCCGCCCACCGGTCGTCGGCCGACACCGACGCCACGTCGTCCGCCCTGCCGGCCGAACCGGCGCCGCTGGAAGGCCACGCCGGTCACGCCGCCGACCTTTCGGCGCGGCTCGTCGAGCGGCAGGCCGACATCGACCGCCGCCACGAGGCCGTCGTCGCCCAAGAGGCCGAGACCGAGGCCAAGCTCCGCGCCGCGCGGCTCTGGATGGAGGAGCGTCGGCACGAACTCGACGAACGCGAGGCGAGCCTCGACGCCCGCGAGCAAACGCTGGAGCGAGACGGCGACAGCGAATCATCGGCGCCCACCCTGGCGGTCGAAACCGCGCGGCGCGAGGTCGCTGAGCGTGAGCAAGAGCTCGACGAGCGACAATCGGACCTGCACCGCCGCATCGAAGATTTCGCCAAAGAGCGCGCCGAGTTCTCCGAGCGGATCGGTCGGTTGGACGCGCGTGAGAAGCTGCTCCGCGAGCAGGCCGACCAGGTCGAAGCCACCGTCGAGGAAGCGCAGCAAGAGTTGCAGGCCAACCGCATGGCCGAGGCCGAGCTCACCCGTCAGCGGGCCGAGGTCGAGCAGGCGGCCGAGGACATCGGCCTGCGGGCCGACGAACTCGCTTACCGCGAGCAACAACTCGCCGCCCGCCGGCAAGAGCTCGAACTCGCCCTGAAGCGGTTCGAGCGGATGGGCCTGAACGAGGAACGGATGGCCGAGCTCGAGGAGCAGGTCGGGCAGTTCGCCGCCCGCGAACGCTACCTCAGCGACGCCGAGGCGCTCATCGCCGAAGAGCGTGCGTCGCTCGACAAGGCCCGCCAAGAGCACCGCGATCAGGTCCGCCACGCCGACGAGCGGCTGGTCGCTGACCGGCAGCGGGTCACGTCGGACCGGGCCGCCTTCCAGGTCGAGTCCAAGGCCCGCAACACGCAACTCGACCGCCGCGAGGCGGAGCTCGACCAGCGGCAGGCGTCGCTCGAGCGGATCGAGACGGAGCTGCGGGCCACGCAGCGCGAGGCGCTCGAGATGCGATTGGCCACCGAAGAGACCTGGTCGCAGCTCACCGGCGCGTTGGCGCCGGCGGCGCTCACTCGATCGATCTCACAGGTCAGGGCCCGGCTGTCCGACTGCTACCAGCACACACTCGAGGCGATCGTCGAGCAGCGCGGCGAGCTCCGCGACGCCGCCGCCCAAGTGTCGCGCGAGTTCGAGCTGCTCGAGCGGCAACGCGACGAGCTGACGGGCTGGGCCAAGCGACGCAACGACGAACTCGGCCAATTGGCCGCCCGGCTCGAGGAACGCGAGAAAGAACTCGACCGGCAGCAGTACGCGTTCGAGAAGCGCGAGGCCCGCTGGCGCGTGGAACGCGACGACTACCGGGCCCAAATCCGCAAGCTGCTCGCCGAGCTACGCGAGCAGCAGGACGGGCCGGCGCTGCGGCTGGTGGCTTGAATCCCCTCCCCATCAAGAAGAGGGGAGCGCCTCATAACGCCACCGCAGCGTTTGGGGATAGCCGCCGAGGGGAGTCGGCGGACGCACCACGAGCAGATCACCCTCGCGCTCGAACGTTGGCGTCGCGCCGTCGGTCGCGAGCGGCGTGATCGCAATCCCCTCGCCCTCCACGGCGTACACGCTCGCCAAGTGCTCAGCCGACGACTTCGCCCGGCAGGCGGCGTCGAACACGAGACGGCCCTCGGCCGTCGCCTCGACGCTCATCGACCAATGCCGGTCGGCCGACATGCCGGAGAGGAACAGCAGCGGCTGCTGTTCGTGCAGCTCGACGTAAACGGGCGACTCGGCGCCGGGCGCCTCGGCCCAAGCGATCGCCCCCCCCCGTGCGTCTCGCAACACGTGCGTGAAGCGGTCGACGTTCCATGTGAACTCGACGGAGAGCGGGCCGGCGGCGAGTGAGATGGGGGACGGGGACAGCATGGCGATCGGGTTCGGGGGGGGCGGCGTGCTCCGCTTACTTCGTGCGCGGCTCAGACGCGGCGGCTGGCGAGCGAGTGATTCTGAGCCGCGCACGAAGTAAGCGGAGCGGTCGGTATCAGTAAATCGGCTTCCTAGTGCAATCGCACGAAGGAACCAACGCGCCAACATGCTTCAGCGTCGAGACGGCAAAAGTCGCACTAAGGCTAAGGGCAGTTCGTCCCAGGCACGGCCCCCCAGCCCTCCCCCGCAGGGGGAGCGGGACGCCATCAATCCTCGTCGTCGTCCTCGATCGGCTGCCCCGCACGCCAGCGGAGCGTCGCCTCCAGGAAGCCCTGGATGTCGCCGTCCATCACGGCGTTGAAGTTGCCCTGGTAGTACTTCGTGCGGGCGTCTTTCACGCGCTGGTCGGGGTGCAAGAAGTAGTTGCGGATCTGCGAGCCGAAACCGGTCTTGGCCACCTCTTGGTACTTGGCGGCCTCTTCGGCCTCGCGTTTCTCCTCCTCGAAACGCGCCAGCCGGGCGCGGAGCATCTTCCAGGCGCTCGCCCGGTTCTTGTGCTGCGAGCGGTCGTTCTGGCACTGCACGACGATGCCCGTCGGCTCGTGCGTCAAGCGGATCGCCGAGTCGGTTTTGTTGACGTGCTGCCCGCCGGCGCCGCTCGCGCGGTAGGTGTCGGTCCGCACGTCCGCCTCGTCGATATCGACCTCCACGCTGTCGCTGATCTCCGGCGACACGTCGACCGCCGCAAAGCTCGTCTGCCGGGTGCCGGCCGAGTTGAACGGGCTGATGCGCACCAGCCGGTGGATGCCCGATTCGCCCCTCAGGTAGCCGTAAGCCATCGGGCCGCGGATGGCGACCGAAGCGTTGTTGATGCCCGCCTCCTCGTTGTCCTGGCGGTCGAGCAGTTCGGCCTTGTAATCGTGCTTGGCGGCCCACTGCAGGTACATGCGCAGCAGCATCTCCGTCCAGTCGTTCGCGTCGGTGCCGCCGTCGCGGGCGTTGAGCGAGATGATCGCCCCCGCCGCGTCGTGGCGACCGTTGAGCAGCGCCGCGAGCTTGAGCTTCTCGAGCAGCGCCTCGATGCGCTCGATCTCGGCCGGCGCCTCCTCGGCGAACGAGGGGTCCTCCTCGGCCATCTCCACGAGGGCGTCGAGGTCTTCCTGCGCGGCGATCGCCTCGTCGAGCGGACCGAGCACGGCGGTCAGGCCCTTGAGCTCACCGATGACGGCCTGCGCCTTCTCCTGGTCGTTCCAGAAGCCGGGGTCGGCCTGCTCGGCCTCGATGGCTGCGATGCGTTCCTTCTTGGCAGCGTAGTCAAAGAGAGTCCCTGAGCTGCGTCAGGGCCTCCTGGATCGCATCGGCGCGATCGGTCCATTCCTTGTCCATCGTGGCAGTCGCTCCGCCTGAAGTTTATGGGTTAAGCCTCGTATTCTACCGCGACCCCTCCCCGCCAGCGAGGGCGCCCGCCGCGGCCTCTTCTGCGTAAACTGGGGAGAAGTCGCAATGTCCTTCCCATCCCACCTCCCCCCTACCCTTCGACTTTCTTGACCATGCTCGTTGTGCTCGCCATGTCCGGAGGCGTCGATTCGAGCGTCGCCGCCCACCTGCTGCTCGAGCAGGGGCACGACGTGGTCGGCGTGTTCATGCGCCACGGCGAGCAATCGCCCGCGGCGTGCGGCGGCGAGACGCCCGATTCGGCGCTGCCGATCGTTCAGCGGCTCGATCATAAACAGGGCTGCTGCACCGCGTCGGACGCCGAAGACGCCCGCCGCGTGAGCGACCGGCTCGGCATCCCGTTCTACGCGATCGATCTGAACGCCGAGTTCGGCCGCATCATGGACTACTTCGTAGAGGAGTACGCCCACGGCCGCACGCCGAACCCCTGCGTGCAGTGCAACAACTGGATCAAGTTCGGCAAGCTGTTCGACTACGCCGACTCGATCGGCGCCGAGTGCGTGGCGACCGGCCACTACGCCCGGCTGGAGCATCGTGAAGACGGGCCGGCCCAGAAGGAGTACGCCCTGCTACGCGGTGTCGACGGGGGCAAAGACCAGTCGTACGTGCTCGCCGGGATCTCCAAAGAATTGCTGCCGCGCATGATGCTGCCGGTTGGCGGCTACGAGAAGCCGCGCATCCGCGAGCTTGCGGCCGGCGTCGGGCTCAACGTCGCCGAGAAGAAGGACAGCCAGGAGATCTGCTTCGTCACCCAGGGACGCTACGACGCGTTCGTCCGCCGGCGGCTCGACTCGGACGAAGACCGCTCGGGCGAGCTGGTCACGACCGCCGGTGAGGTGGTCGGCCGCCACCCGGGGATCGAGGGTTTTACCATCGGCCAGCGCAAGAAGCTCGGCGTCGCCTTGGGCGAGCCGGCGTACGTCGTCAAGATCGAACCCGACACGCGCCGCGTGGTGCTCGGCAGTCGTGAGGAGCTCGGCCGCAGCGAACTCACGGCCGAGGGCGCCAACTGGCT
This sequence comes from Pseudobythopirellula maris, assembly GCF_007859945.1. Taxonomy (GTDB): domain Bacteria; phylum Planctomycetota; class Planctomycetia; order Pirellulales; family Lacipirellulaceae; genus Pseudobythopirellula; species Pseudobythopirellula maris. Next base: position 518,803 of record NZ_SJPQ01000002.1, read on the forward strand.
AGTCGATGTCGCCCAGGGCGAATCGCGCCGCTGCATGGCCCAGATCCGCTACAACTCGCCGGCGACGCCGGCGGAGCTAACGGTGCTCGACGGCGACCGCCTGCGTGTCGTCTTTAACGAGCCGGCCCGTGGCGTCACACCGGGCCAGGCGGTCGTTTGCTACGACCACGCGGAGCCCGATCGCGTGCTCGGCGGCGGCTGGATCGAATGATGTCGTTTCGCGAGGCCGCTCCTTGCTGGATCGCTGTCTGACAGTCGCTCAGGGCACCTATCGCATCGCACGCCCCTAGCTATCGCCTTGCAGGCTCGCGATCCGCAATTCGAGACGCTTGATCTCACGGGCCAACGTTTGGCGACGCCATTCGCCCCAGATCCAAATCTTGCAGAGGCCAACCGACAGGCCGCAGAGCTGGATCCCGACGGCCCAGGCGATTTGGTGCTTGGTGATCTCTGCCAAGTAAAAGCGATAGCAGCACCATGCCAGCAGGCCCGTGTAGACCAGCGACAGGAACATCGGGAAGATCGTCAGCCAGCGCTTTCGGCCGCGGAAGGCGTGCACGATCGCCTCGGTCATGAGAGGGTCTTCTTGGAGCGAGGACTTCAGCCAAGCGTCCTCTTCGTGGAGCGTGTCTCGGATCAGCTTGTCAACGTCTTCACTCATCGTGCTGCTCTCCAGAATAGGGGGAATTGGGATCGCGGCGGATCGCGGCGGCCAGTTTCTTCCGGGCGTGGTAGAGCCGCGACTTCAACGTGCCGACCGGAACCGTCATCGCCTCGGCGATCTCCGCGAGCGGCATCGTGTCGAGGTAATGCATCGCTAGCAGGGTGCGTTCTTGCGGCGACAAACGGGTGAGCGCCTGACGGAGCGCGTCGGTTCGGTCCGAAGCGCCGTCGCTGTCGCTTGCCGCGGGTGGGTCGTGCAGCAACGGCGCGGCTCGCTCTCGATTGGTCTGCTGCCGCCGCACCCAGTCGGCGCACTTGTTGCCCACAATCCGGTAGGCCCAGCGGCGGAAGCAGGCCGGGTCGTCGAGCCGCGTCAGGCCGCGGATGATCGCCAGCCACGCCTCTTGCGTGGCGTCGGCCGCCGCGTCGGGCCGTCCCGTGAGCCTCAATGCCTGGCGTCGCAGCCGGGGGCCCCAGCGCTCGACCAACCGGCGCAGGGCCTGCTCGTCGCCGTCCTGCACGCGCAACACCAGCCACTGGTCGTAAGTCTCTTCGGTGCTGTGGCTGTCGGGCGGTTTCATTGTTTCGTTGCATGCCTAGTCGCAGCGGCGGGCCCTTGGTTCAAAGATTCCAAAGGCTCGCAGCGGAATAGCACAAAACCCCGTGTTCTGAGATTTGATAGTATGCGGGCTGACCGCACTCGATTCTCCCCCGACTCCTGACTCCTCCCCCTCCGTTATGCCCAACCGCCTCGCCAACGAGTCGTCGCCCTACCTGCTCCAACACCAGAACAACCCGGTCGATTGGTTCCCCTGGGGCGATGAGGCGCTCAAGAAGGCCCGCGACGAGAACAAGCCGATCTTCTTGTCGATCGGCTACTCGGCGTGCCACTGGTGCCACGTGATGGAGCACGAAAGCTTCGAGAACGAGAAGATCGCCGCCTACATCAACGAGCACTTCGTGCCGGTGAAAGTCGACCGCGAGGAGCGTCCCGACCTCGACCAGATCTATATGAACGCCGTGCAAACGCTCACCGGGCGCGGTGGTTGGCCGATGAGCGTGTTTCTGACGCCCGACCAGAAGCCGTTCTACGGCGGCACCTACTGGCCCCCCACTGCCGGGCGCGGCATGCCGGGTTTCGACCAGGTGCTCACCGCGGTGAACGACGCCTGGACCAAACGCCACGAGGAGGTGCTCGGCACGGCCGACCAGCTGACCGCGCGGCTGGACGACATCGCCCAGTCGGCCGGCGGCGGCGACGGCCCGCCGCTCACACACGCCCTCTTGGAGGGCGCCGTCAGGCAACTCGAGCAGGAGTACGACCCCGAGCACGGCGGCTTCGGCCCGGCGCCTAAGTTCCCCGCTTCGATGGACATGGCTTTGCTGCTGCGGATGCACGCGCACACGAGCCGTCCGGCGCTCGTCGACATGGTCCATCACACGCTCAATCAGATGGCGAACGGCGGCATCTACGACCACCTCGGCGGCGGCTTCGCCCGCTACAGCGTCGACGAGCGTTGGCTCGTGCCGCACTTCGAGAAGATGCTTTATGACAACGCGTTGCTGGCGGGCGTGCTCGTCGATTCCTACCTCGCCACCGGCGACGAGACCCACGCCCGGGTCGCCCGCGAGACGCTCGACTACACGTTGCGCGGCATGACCGCCCCGGCGGGCGGGTTCTACTCGACCGAAGACGCCGACAGCGCGCCGCACGACGATCCCAACGGCCACAAGGAAGAGGGTCTCTTCTACAGCTGGAAGCCCGCTGAGATCCGAGCGATCCTCGGCGAGGAAGCGGCCGACCGCTTCTGCCGCGTCTACGACGTGACGCCGCTAGGCAACTTCGAGGGCCGCAGCATCCTCAACCTGCCGAAGCCGATCGCCTTGTGCGCTGAAGAGTTCGGCGTGCCGGCCGGCGAGCTGGAGAAGGAACTCGCCGCTTCCCGTGCAAAACTGTTCGACGCCCGTGAGAAACGCCCCCGGCCGGGGCTCGACGACAAGGTGCTCACCGCCTGGAATGGCCTCATGATCGAAGCGATGGCCCGGGCCGGCGCCGCGTTCGGCGAGCCGCGGTACGTCGACGCCGCCGGCAAGGCGGCCGACTTCATCCTCACCGAGCTGCGTACAGACGACGGCCGCTTGCTCCACTCCTGGCGCGGCGGATCGGCGAAGCTCGACGCCTACCTCGACGACTACACGGCGATGGCCGACGCGCTCGTGACGCTCTACGAAGTGACCGGCGACGAGCAGCGAATCGATCAGGCGGCCGGGCTGCTCGACACGGTGCTTGCCGACTTCGCCGACCCCGACGCCGGCGGGTTCTATTACACCGCCACGGGGCACGAGACGCTCATCACCCGTAACAAGGAGCTCACCGACAACGCCACGCCGTGCGGCAACTCGCTGGCTGCCTGCGCGCTGATGCGTCTCGGCCAGCTCACCGGCGAGGCGCGCTATCTCGACGCCGCCCACCGCACGCTCGAGGTGTCGTCGCTGCTGATGCAGCGGGCGCCGCGGGCGATGGGCAACATGCTCGCCGCGCTCGACCGTCAGCTGGGGCCAAGCCGCGAGCTGGTGCTCGTGGGCGGGGGCGACGACGCGAAGAAGATCGCCGGCGAGATACGGCGTCGCTACCTGCCGCGCTGCGTGCTCGCCATGCGAACGGGCGAAGAATACCGCTCACCGCTGCTTGCGGGCGCCTTCGAGGGCAAAGAGGCGATCGGCGGCGAGCCGACGCTCTACGTCTGCGAGAACCACGCCTGCCAGGCGCCGGTCGCGGGCGCCGAGGCGATCCGCCAAACACTCAGCACGTTGTCCCCACCCCCTGGTGGGGAGGGTTAGAGCGGTTTGCTCATTGGTGTAGACGCTCGGCTCGCGATCGGCGTCATGGCTTCGTCAGCCTGCATCGACAATGCACCGCATTGCCTGCTTCGGCTTCCTCGCCACGCCGCCAATCGCTTCCCCGCTCGTCCACACCAATTCGAATACCGCTCTAGGCAGGGGGGCGGCCCGGGGTACTCGTTCTGTTTCGCTCGGCGCCGGAGTCCGCTTCACCCCCACCCCAGCCCCTCCCCACCAGGGGTAGGGGAGCCAGTGTCACTTCGTTCCTTTGTTGCTGCGCGATTCAACCGCTTCCGCCTCGGCGAGCAGTTCCTCGAGCCGATCGATCTGCTGCTGGCTGCGCGTGACGAGTTCTTGCAACACGATCAGCTTGCTGTCGATTCGGCCCATGTATTCGCGGCCGACCTCATGGAGTTCAACCTTGGCGCGCTCGACCTGGGCGACGCTGTCGTGCTGGACGCCCGACCATTCGCTCTCGGGCCGCGGGAGGGTGGCGATCGGCCTGACGTCGGCCCGCTTGCGCGCGCCGAGCCGGCCGTAGCTGCGCCTGAGCAAGATCATCGTCAGCAGCGCGATCCCGGCGGTGAACATCAGCGCGGGGAGCACTGTTGCAAGCGGCACTACGGGGGCCAGCGGCAGCACGGGGGCCAGCGGCAACAGGGCGGCGATCGACGATAGGGGCGACATATTATTCGACTCGACCGAACGCCGCGGCGGCGGCCACATAAACCTTGCCAAGCGGCTCCCCGGCCCTCTCGGCCAAGGCCTTGCAATCGTCGTATTCCGGCGTGAACCGCTCCGAGCCGTCGGGCAGTGTGGCTACCACGCCCGTGGTTTCGCCCCACGGCGTGGCGACGGTCGCCTTGCGGCGGGCGAGCACAAGCCGCTCCACGGTCTGCTTGCGGAGGCCTAGGGCTGTCGTCTCGGCCAGCACGATCGCGGCAAGTTTGTCCGCGTCGGCCGGTTGGGCCTGCACCGTCACGAGCACGCCGGGCCGGCCCTTCTTCATCTGGATCGGCGTGAGCGCCACGTCGAGCGCCCCGGCTTGCCACAACCGCTCGCAACAATGAGCGATCGCCTCGCCGGGGCAGTCGTCGAGGTTGGTCTCCAAGAGCACGATCGTATCGGCCGCCGTCGACGGCGTGTCGGCCGACTCGCCCACCATCAGCCTAAGCAGGTTGGGATGCTCAAAGTCCTTCTGTCCGGCGCCGTAACCGATCGATTCGACCGTCATCGCCGGCATCGGCCCGAACCGCTCGGTGAGCGTGGCGATGATCGCGGCGCCGGTCGGCGTGGTGAGCTCGCCGTCGACCGGAAAGTCGACCAACGGCACGCCGCGCAGCAGGTCGGCCGTGGCGGGCGCCGGGATCGAGCAGCGGCCGTGGGCGATCTGGATGAACCCCGTGCCGGTCGGCACCGCCGAGCAATAGATTTTCTCCACGCCGAGCAAATCCCATCCGATAGCGGCGCCAACGATGTCGGCGATCGAGTCGACCGCTCCCACCTCGTGGAAGTGGACTTTCTCGATCGTGGTCCCATGAGCCCGCGCCTCGGCCTCGCCCAGCCGGGTGAAGATCGCCGTGGCGAGCTCCTGCTGGCGCGGCGTGAGCGCGCTGCCGTCGATCATCGCCGTGATGTGGTGCAGGTGGCGATGGGCCTGCTCCGGCTCGTGCTGCACGGTGACCTGCGTCGCCCGGAATCCGCGTTTCTTAACCTCCGCGGCCACGAGTTGGCAACTCGGCAACCCGAGCGAGTCGACGCCCGATTGGATGGCGGCCAAGTCGACGCCGGCGTCGACCAAGGCGCCGAGGGTCATGTCGCCGCTGATGCCGCTCGCGCAGTCGAGGTAAGCGATTCGCATGCTAGCAGTGGGGAGGGGTGAGGATTCAGGGGGCGGAGGTCAGCGAGCCGTTCAATATAACGGGACAGGCTGCTGGCGACACGGAGGGCAAAATAGCCGCCGAGCTACGCTCGCCGGGAAGAATCGCCGGAAAGTATCGCAGCCTGTGGCGTGGTCCGACGAGCGTAGCTCGTCGGCTATGTGCCCTCCGGTGAGGCTGGGTCTTGCTTGCCGCGTTGACGCTCAAGGTTGCCGCGATGACGCACGTGCTTGCCGCGTTGACGCACAGGGCCTGTTTATCCTACTCTCCGCGCAATGCCCGCCACGCTTGTCACGCCGCCGAACGAGACGACGCCCGTCGAGGCGCCCGCTGCGCGCGCGGGGCGGCTGCGGGTGCTGTTCGTCACCACGCCGCAGCGGCCGGGCGACTGGCTCGCCGAGGCGTTTGCGAGCGAGGGCGCCGGCAACGTGGGGGTCGAACAGGCGGTGGGCGTCACGTCCGCCGTCGGCCGGCTCCGCGACCGGCCGTTCGACGCGGTGCTGGCCACCCACCAACCGGGCGAGCTCGACGCCAGCGAGCTGTCCCGGGCGATCCGGGCGATCGGCTGCCTTGCGCCGGTCGTCGTGCTGGGCGACGCGTCGCCCGCCGAGGCGGAGGCCGACTTGTGCGCCGCCGGCGCCGACGCCTACTGCTGGGTCGCGCAAACCACGCCCCGCACGCTGCTGTGGGCGATGTCGCGGGCGATCGAGTCGCGACGCCTGCGCCGCGAGAACCAACAGCTGCGACAAGCCGAACGGCGTCGCCTGGCGCTCGAGCACAGCGAGGCCGACCGCCTGCTTGCCGAGCAGCGTCAGTTGATCGACAGCCTCGAGATGCTGGGCCAGCCCTCGGTGGTCGAGTGCGAGGCAAACGACCCAATCGCGACGAACGGCGACCTCGACCCACGGCTAGTCGAACGCTACCGCGAGCTGCTGCGGGCCTACGCGATCATGGGATCGAGCGGCATGGCGGACGAGATGGCCGACCTGGCCGAGCGTTTTGCCGGGCTCGGACTCTCGCCGCGCCGGGCGGTGGCGTTGCACCTTGGGGTGCTGGAGGAAATGGTCGCGGGTCTTGGCTCGCGGAGCGCCCGCCACGTGATGGGCCGCGCCGATCTGCTGGCGCTCGACCTGACGGTCCACTTGGCGGAGGCGTACCGGGGGCGTTACCTTGACCGCACGCACCCGCCCAGGCAGCTCCCGCTGCCCGGATTCGACGCGGGCGACTTGCCCCCCGATCCCCCGCCCACGCCCGCCGATGCCCACGGATACGCCCCCCTCTAGCGATCAAACGACCACCGTGGCCGAGCTGCGTGAGCTTGTCGACGAGTTCGTCGCCGAGCGCGAATGGTCGTGCTACCACTCGCCTAAGAATTTAGCGATGTCGATCGCCATCGAGGCGGCCGAGCTGATGGAGCACTTCCAGTGGATCGGCGACGACGAGTCGCGCGCCGTAGCCGACGACCCGCAACGACGGGCCGCCGCCGGCGAGGAGCTGGCCGATGTGATCGGCTACGCCCTGGCGATGTCCAACGCGCTGGGCCTCGACCTGTCGGAGACTATCCGCGACAAGATGCGGAAGAACCACGCGAAGTACCCCGCCGAGGTCTACCGCGGACGCCCCAGCTACGAGCGACCGAACGGCAAACAACCGCCGGCTGGTGGCTGAAGTCTCTCACGGCGCATAAAAAACCCCCGACCAACCTTGGCGGGGGTTTTTTAGTTGGTTTGTCGTGGCATGAGGCTTTCCGCAGCCCCGACCAAGCCTAGCCGAGCCGAACAGGCCCCGCTGCACTCACCCAGCGAGCCGGCGGTACCCGCCATCCATCATCGAGTGGCTCTTCGTCTCGTGCGTGAGCTGCATCAGGTAGGCGTCTTCGGGCGAATCGTCGTAGTAGTCGCGGAGCACGTCGACCGCCACGAAACCGCTCTGCCGGAAGAACAGCTGGGCGTCGAGATTCGTCTCACGCACCTCGAGCGTGATCTTCGTGCGGCGTTGGCTCGAGAGCTTGCCGACGAGCTTGCGGATCATCTGGTCGCCGACCGCGCGACGGCGGACGTTCGGAGCCACGGCGAAATTCAGCAAGTGCAGCCTTGTCTTGTGCAACTCGTAAATCATGAAGCCCACGACCCGGTCGCCCTGCTCGGCGACCATGCCGATGCAGTTGCGTTGCCGCAGGCTGCGGATGAAGTCTTCTTCCAGCCACGGGAATTCAAAACTCAGGCGCTCGATGTCGAGCACCTCGGTCATGTCGCGGCGGATCATCCAACGGATATGGACACGGAGCTTCGTGCTCATCGTCATCGCCATGCTTGGCTCCTGGATCACTCATCCCGACAGGCGTTCCCGTCGGTCGTTCACGTAAATCGACAAGTCCCCGTCGGTCGCCCCCGAGGGGGGTCTCTTCGGGTGATGGGGGCAGGCTAACAGACCACGAAAACCCCGCCAAGCGAAGAATTTACAAGCGCCGATTCCTTGGCCGATTGGCCTGGACACCCCCCGCAGCTAGCGTCCTGCCCAGGGAACGCTGGCGCGGTTTGCGAGGCTCCTGACGGCTGTGCGGCGCGAGTTTGTGGCGAGGTTTGCCGCGAAGGCAAAGCACGACGGTTTTGGCGGGGTATTGTTTCTTGCCCCATTGCGCGCGTCGCCTCGACCGGCGCCGTTGGGGCCGCCACTCTACTCCCGCCAATCACTCCCCCCCCGATGGCAGCCCCCCCCCATGCCCAGCGGCGTCGTCACCACCGAAGCCCAGCTCGAAGAGGCGAAACGCGACTATCGCCTGATCAAGCGACTGCTGGTAGCGATGCTCGTGGCGAGCTGCGCCGTGCCGTTGACGCTCAACCTGGTCGACCCCGACCTGTGGGGCCACGTGCGCTACGCCCAAGACGCGATGCGCGAGGGGCGGCTGCCGGAGCACGCCACCCACACGTTCACCGCTGCGAACCACCCGTGGATCAACCACGAGATCTTGGCCGAGTTCGCCCTGGCGTTCGGCTACCAAGGGCTTGGCGTTTATGGCCTGCTCGCCGCCAAGCTGGCGCTCGGCATGGGCGTGCTGTGGCTCGCCTGGCGCCTGGCGGCACGGAAGGGCGTTCGCCCGATCGCCTGCTGGACTCTGCTGCTGCTAGTGGCGACCAACCTGCAACCTTTCTGGATCTTGCGCCCGCAGCTGCTGAGCTTCGTCGCCTGCGCGGCGATGCTCGCCCTGCTCGACCGGGCGTTCTCGGGAGATACAATCCGCTGGCGCTGGCTCGCTGGGCTGCCGCTGCTGATGGCCCTGTGGGTCAACTCGCACGGGGCGTTCGTCGCGGGGCTCGGAATCGCGGTCGTCTACCTGGTGGGCAAGGCGATCGAGTTGCTGGTGGCGAGCCGTGCGGCGTGGCGACCGGCGGCGGGGCTCGCGGCGTTAGCCGCCTTGTGCGTTGCCGCGACGCTCGTCAATCCGTACGGCCTGGAGATGTGGCGTTGGCTCGCCGATTCGCTCGGCACGCCGCGGCCGGAGATCACCGAGTGGCGCCCGCCACGCTGGGGCGGCCCGACTTTCGGGCCCTTCGTCACGCTCGTCGTTGTCGCCACAGCCGTGCTCATCGCGAGCAAAGCGCGGCGTGACTGGACCAATCTCGTGGTGCTCGCGCTCGTCGGCTGGCAGGCGTCTGAGCACCTGCGGCACATCGCGTTCTTCGCTCTGCTGTGCGCTTTCTGGCTGCCGGTGCATGTGCAGTCGGTCGCCACGCGGCTGCGCGCCAAGGCGGCCGAGGGGCTGCCCGTCGTGGGGCTGAGCCGGTGGGCGATGGCGGTCGCCGTCGTGGCGATGTCCGGCGCGTTCGCGCTGAAGGGCGTGACGGTAGGCGACCGGCTCTCGCTGTTCACCGTCAGCTGCGCCCAATACCCGGTCGACGCGCTCGACTACATGCACCAGGAGCGGCTGCGCGGCAAGCTGGTGGTCTGCTTCAACTGGGCCCAGTACGCCATCGCGGCGCTCGCGCCCGAGGTGACCGTGTCGTTCGACGGGCGGTTCCGCACCTGCTACCCGCAGGAGGTGGTCGACATGAACATGGATTTCTTGCTCGGCGACGAGACCGGCCCACGCTGGCGGTCGCCCGACTCGGGGCCGATCGATCCGTCACGCGTGCTCGAGTACGGCGAGCCCGACTACGTGCTTGTCGACCGGCATTACAAGACGCCGAGCCGGCTGATGGCCGAAGAGTCGGAAAAGCCCGACGGCCAGTGGTCGCTCGTCTACCAAGACGGCGTCGCCCAGCTGTGGGGCCGCAAATCGGTAGTCGACGCCCCCGAGAGCACGCAATTCGTACCGGCCGACCGGCGGATCGTCCACAACGAGGTCTCGCCGCTGGGCGCCACCTGGCCGGCGTTGCCGCGCCGTCTCACGCCGAGCCGTGACGAGACGATCAAGACGGTGGCTCAACGCACCGCCGACTTCGAAAACAACACGCCCGAAAGCGACAGGTGAACCGCATGGCTACGACCGAAGAAGAGCTGTTGGCCCGCACCGCGCCGCCCGCTAATCCCATGGCCGCCAATCCCACGGCCGCTGGCGTCGACGCGCAAGAGCGTCAGCAGGCGATGATGGACCGCATCAACGCCACGCTGGCCGAGGCCGACGCGGCGATCGACGAGCACCACCAGGCCGAGGCCGCGCTGGCTGACAAGCTGGCGAACGAGCCGGCCCCGAAGACCCGGTTGATGGTGTCGGTTCTGATGCCGGTGTTCAACGAGCGGGGGACGATCCGCGAGATCATCGAGCGGGTCCGTCGCCAGGGGCTGCACCACGAGCTGGTGATCGTCGACGACTGCAGCACCGACGGCACGCGCGACCTCTTGATCGAGCTCGAGCAGGAGTTCGAAGACGTCCACGTCGTGCTGCACGGCTACAACAAGGGCAAGGGCGCGGCGCTCAAGACGGCGATGTGGGCCGCCGACGGCGACACGTTCCTCATCCAAGACGCCGACCTCGAGTACAACCCCGCCGACTACGCCCGGCTGATCGCGCCGATCGAGCGAGGCGAGGCCGACGTGGTCTACGGCTCGAGGTTCCTCGAGAACGCCGCCGAGCAGGACCCCTCATGGTTGCACCGCTTCGGCAACGGCATGCTCACGCGGATGTCGAACCTGACGACCGGCCTCGCGCTGACCGACATGGAGACCTGCTACAAGGTCATCCGTCGCGACAGCCTCCGCGGCATGGTGCTGCGAGAGAAGCGGTTCGGCTTCGAGCCCGAGATCACGGCCAAACTCGCCCGCCGTGGCAGTCGCGTGGTCGAGGCGCCGATCGCCTACCACGGCCGCGGCTGGGAAGAGGGAAAAAAGATCGGCCTGCGCGACGCGTTCCGCGCGGTGTGGTGCATCCTGCGCTACGCTTGGGTGGACTAACAACTGCTCCCTCCCCCTGTGGGGGAGGGGATTTCACTTCGCCAGCTCCGTCTCGATCGCGCTCACCACCTCCACCGCGTCGGGCTTGGTGCGCGGACCGAAGCGGCCGACCACCTCGCCGCTGCGGCTGATGACGAACTTCTCGAAGTTCCAGCTGATGTTGCCCGCGAAGCCGGGGTTCGTGTCCTCGGATGTGAGAAACTCGTACAGCGGGCACTGGCCCGGCTTGTTGCTCTTGACGTTCACCTTGGCCATCAGGTCGAACGACACGCCGTACTTCCGCTTGCAGAACTCCTGGATCTCAGCAGCCGTGCCGGGCTCTTGGCTGAGGAACTGGTTGCACGGCACGCCGACGATCGCTAGGCCTTGGTCGGCGTGCTTGCTGTAGAGCGCTTCGAGCTGCTCGTACTGAGGGGTCAGGCCGCAGCGGCTCGCGACGTTCACCAGCAGCACCACCTTGCCCTGGTACTTCTCGGCGAGGTTGACCAACTGGCCGTCGATCGTCTCCATGTCGAAGTTCAGCGCCGCCGGCGGCGCCTGGGCTTGGGCCTCGGCGATCACTTTCGGTTCCGTGGGCGGCGTTTCTTGGGCCATGGTCATCGTCGGGGAGATAAGGGTGCAGAGAAGTGCGATTGCTACAGCGCGCATGGTGGTCGGTACCTTGGTGGCGTTTGGTCGGGCGGAGGCGTGTCGTCGAGCGAAACAGATTATAGGCGCGCCGACTCGAACCGACACCTAACTCGGCCCAAGCCGCCGCCGCGCCTCGAGCACCGCGTCGCGGGCCGCCTCGACCGTGTCGGCCACGGCCGTGAGGTGCCCCATCTTCCGCCCCGGCCGGGCCGAGCCCTTGCCGTAGAGGTGCAATTGCACGCCATCGACGGCCTTGGCGGCGTCCCAGTCGGGCTCGCCCGCCGACCAAAGATCGCCCAGCAGGTTGGCCATCGCCGCCGGCCGTGGGGCCTCGAAAGAGCCGAGCGGCATGCCGGCGATCGCGCGCGCTTGTTGCTCAAACTGTGAAGCGGCACACGCTTCGATCGTCAGGTGCCCCGAGTTGTGCGGCCGTGGGGCGATCTCGTTCACCACGACTTGGCCATCGGTCGTCTCGAAGAACTCGACACAAACAACCCCGACCAGGTCGAGCTCCTTGGCCACGAGCTCCGCCACGCGGCGCGCCTCGGCGGCGACCGACTCGTCGCAGGCGGCCGGCAGCAGCGACAGGTCGAGGATGTGGTTCTTGTGGTCGTTCTCGATCGGCCCGCAAACGGCCGTGGCGCCGTCCATGCCGCGGGCGACGACGACCGACACCTCGCGGCGGAACTCAACGAACTGTTCGAGCACACACTTGTGGCGACCGAGGTAGGCCCACGCGTCGGCCGCCTCGGCCGCGTCGTGGAGCACGACCTGGCCCTTGCCGTCGTAGCCGAACTGCGTGGTCTTGAGCACCGAGGGGGCGCCGATCAGGTCGACCGCCGCCAGCAGTTCGTCGTTGTTGCGGACCATGGCGAACGGCGCGCACGGCACGCCGGCGCCGAGCAAGAACCGCTTCTCGCGGCCGCGGTTCTGCACCATGAACAGCGCCTCGCCGCTTGGGGCGACGCGGGTGTGCCGGGCGGCCGCCTCGGCCGTGGCCACGGGCACGTTCTCGAACTCGAGCGTCACGGCGTCGACCGATTCCGCGAAGCCCGCCACGGCGGCGAAGTCGTGGTAGTCAGCCACGGTGTGGGCGTCGGCCGCTTGGCTCGCCGGGCAATCGCCCTCGGGCGCGAACACGTGCGTCTTGAAGCCGAGCGCCGAGGCCGCCTCGCAAAACATGCGGCCGAGCTGCCCGCCGCCGAACACGCCAAGGGTCGAACCCGGCGGCAACGGTTCGTGAGGCGTCGTGTCGGCGTTGGCCACAGGCTTTGCGGTGGTGAGAAGGAGACAGGGAAGTTGCTGGGAATGACCAATGACCAAGCCCCAATGACCAAGAAGGCTTGTCAGCGAGTATTGGTCATTGGGGCTTGGTCATTGGTCATTCGCCCTAGGTGAGTTTCTGCGCAAGCACCTTGTCGGTCTGCGCCTGCTGAAAGGCGTGCAGCTTCTTGCGCAGCTCCGGGCGGCTCGCCGCCAGGATGCGCGCCGCCAGCAGCCCCGCGTTCTTGGCGCCGGCGGCGCCGATCGCGAGCGTTCCTACGGGCACGCCGCCCGGCATCTGGGCGATCGACAACAGCGAGTCGATCCCGCTGAGCGCCTTCGACTGCACCGGCACTCCGAGCACGGGCAACACGGTCATCGACGCCACCATGCCGGGCAGGTGGGCCGCCCCGCCGGCGCCGGCGACGATCACCTCCAACCCGCGGCCCTCGGCCTCCTTGGCGTACTCGACCATCAGCTCCGGCGTGCGGTGGGCCGACACCACGCGGTGCTCGCACGGCACGCCGAGCTCCTCGAGCGCCTCGACGGCGCGGCGCATCGTCTCCCAGTCGCTCTGGGAGCCCATGATCACGCCCACCAGGGGCGATTCGCTGTCGGCTGGCATCGACGGCCCTTTCTCGAAACGGATCAAACTCTGTAGGGAACGCTCTCGGTGGCGTTCCGACCCCCGGCGGGCTGGCTCGCCCCAACAGGAGAACCTGTACCCGGCGCCAGGAACGCCACGGAGGGCGTTCCCTACAGCTCTTATCGTTACAGCGCCGCTGCGCCCGCTTCGGCCACGGCGTGGTCGTCTTCCACGGTGCTGCCCGAGACGCCGATCGCGCCGATCAGCTCGCCGTCGGCGCCCGTGACCGGCACGCCGCCGGGGAACGTGATCAAGCCGCCGTTCGAGTGCTCGATGGCGTAGAGCGGGCCGCCCGGCTGCGACAAACCGCCGATCGCGCCCGTGGGCATGTCGAACATCCGCGCCGTGCGGGCCTTCTTGATCGAGATGTCGATCGACCCCAGCCAGGCGCCGTCCATGTGGGCGAACGCCGTGAGGTTGCCGCCGGCGTCGACCACCGCGACGTTCATCAGCACGCCCATCTCGGTGCTCTTGGCCACGGCCGCCGCGACCATCTTCTGAGCCTGTTCCAACGTTACGCCAACAGCAGCCGCCATAGTGATTCTCCGTGTGTCCGCTCGGGTTTCCGTTTGGGGGGAGTAAGCCTGCCGCGAGGATACCGCCGCGCCAGCGGGCCGCCAAGCGTCCCGGTCCCCCAAGAGGTTGGCCGTGGGAGGGGTCTCTGACCCCGATAACGCGCTCTTAGAGCGGTATTCGAATTGGTGTGGACGAGCGGGGAAGCGATTGGCGGCGTGGCGAGGAAGCCGAAGCAGGCAATGCGGTGCATTGTCGATGCAGGCTGACGAAGCCATGACGCCGATCGCGAGCCGAGCGTCTACACCTATGAGCAAACCGCTCTAGCCTTATGCGGCTCACACACCGCTATCGGCGTCAGAGACGCCTCCCACATCAATCCCTTCTTATTCCCTTACCCGCGCTGATCCGCTCGATCCGCGCTAACCCGCGTCTCATTCTTTGCCCCTTCTCCAACCCGAGGCTCATTTTTCTTGACGCGGGGGCCGATACCGAAGTAGTGTACGCATGTATGGTAAACGTCGACTGGCTCTTTCTCGACATGAACGCCTTCTTCGCCTCGGCGGAGCAGCAGCTGCGGCCCGAGCTGCGCGGTCGGCCCGTGGCCGTCGTGCCGACGATGACCCACCGCACCTGCTGCATCGCCGCCAGCTACGAGGCCCGGCCGTACGGCGTCCGCACCGGCACGAACGTGGGCGAGGCGCTGAGGCTCTGCCCGCGCCTGGTGCTGGTCGAGGCCCGCCACGAGCGCTACGTCGATCTGCACCACGCGATCATCGCCGCGGTGGAGACCGTGCTGCCGGTCGAAAAGGTCTGCTCGGTCGACGAGATGGTCTGTCAGCTCTCGCCGCAGCACCGGAGCGTGGCCGAGGCGGTGCTGCAGGGCCAGCGCGTCAAAGAGGCGATCTACCGCGACGTGGGCGAGGCGATGCGTTGCTCGGTCGGGCTGGCGACGAACCGCTTCCTCGCCAAGGTGGCCAGCAACCTCAAGAAGCCCGACGGCCTCACCGTGCTCACCCGCGAGGGGCTGCCGAAGAGCCTCTACCGGATGAAGCTCGACGATTTTCCCGGCATCGCGCGCAACATGCGCGCCCGGCTCGAGCGGCGCGGCGTGCGCAGCGTAAGGCAGCTGTGCGGCCTGAGCCGCGACGACATGGTCGACATCTGGGAGAGCGTGCTGGGCGAGCAGTGGTGGCACTGGCTGCGCGGCGACGAGGTTCCCGATCGGCCGACCAAGCGCCGCACGGTGGGGCACTCGCACGTGCTGCCGCCCGAGCTGCGCACCGACGGAGGATCGCGCGGCGTGATGGTGCGTCTCTTGCACAAGGCGGCCGCCCGCTTAAGAAAACTCGAGCACTGGGCCGGGCGGATGGACCTGTCGGTGAGCTACGCCGACGACCGCCCGCGTTGGAAGGTGACGATCAAGCTCGGCCGCTGCCAAGACACGCCCACGATGCTCCGCGCCTTGGACGAGGCGTGGCAAACCCGCACGCCGAGCGAGGTGCGCCACGGCCGGCCGATCCAGGTGGCGATCACGCTCTACAAACTCACCCCCTCGGTGTGCGCCACGCCGTCGCTGTTCGTCGAAGAACGCAAGGCGCTCGAGGCGGCCCGCACGATGGACATGGTCAACGACCAACTCGGCGGCGGCGCCCTCTACTTCGCGTCGATGCACAACACCAAGGAGACGGCGCCGATGCGGATCGCGTTCACCAACATCCCCAACCTGGAAGACGAGCGCGGCGCGGTGGGGGGCAGCACGCGCGAAGGGAAAGAAGAGAGACCGCTTATCGCCACGGAGTTGAAGGGAACCACAAAGGAACTAAGGAACAAAGAGAAACGGCATGCCTGAGTTTGAACCGATTCCTGAAGGCGATGAGAAGCTGGCGAAAGTGGTTCTCGACGCCGCTTTTCGAGTCCACACGAAGCTCGGACCCGGGCTGCTTGAATCGGTGTACGAGCAGTGCCTTTGCCACGAATTGTTGCAGGCCCGCATCCTGTTCCAGTCCCAGCTCATGTTGCCTATTCAATACGACCAGATTGTGATTGATGCCGGACTGCGTCTCGACTTGCTAGTCGGAGAAAGAACCGTTGTAGAACTCAAAGCGGTCGAGTCCGTGCTTCCAATCCACAAGGCGCAGCTCTTTACCTACCTAAAGCTGACAAAGTGCCGCCTAGGCCTCTTGCTCAATTTTAACGTCCCCCAGTTCAAGCACGGCTTTACGAGAGTCGTTTGCTGACCCTGCTTTCGTCGTTCCTTTGTTCCTTCGTGGTTCCCTTCTTCTCACCTACCAATCCACCAAGGCATCGCCTCCCACCCCTTCGCGAACACCAGCGACGACTCCGCCGCGTTCGTGTCGCCGTAAGAATCGAAGCCGTCCGCTTCGATCCCCACGCCGGCCATCACGACCGGCACGTCGCCGTGGGTGTGCTTCTTGGTGGATAGGAACGTCGGGTGGTCGGGGCTGATCATCACGCGCCAGTCGTCGCCTCGCTCTTGGAGGGCCTCGACGAGCGGGCCGACGACGTCGGCGTCGATCCGCTCGATCGCTTTGACCTTCTCGTCCGCGCGGCCCTCGTGCGACGCCTCGTCGGGCGCCTCGACGTGGACACAAACCAGGTCGTACTCGTCGAATGCCTTGATGGCCGCGCGGCCTTTCGCCGCGTAGTCGGTGTCGAGGTAACCGGTGGCGCCCTCCACTTCGATGCGGTCCCAGCCGACCAGCGCCGCGATGCCGCGCAGCAGGTCGACGGCCGTGATCATCGCCCCGCGGGGGCCGAACTTCGTGGCGAACGGCTCGAGGCTCGGCGCGCCGCCCAGGCCCCACAGCCAGAGGTGCGTGGCCGGCGATTTTCCTGCTTTCACGCGGGCCTGGTTCACCGGGTGGTCGGCCAGCAGCGTTTCGGACTTCTCCATCAGTTCGACCAGCACGTCGCCGCCCGGCCCACGCGGGTGGGCGCCCTCGACGCTCAGATCGGTCCAGTCGTGCGGCGCCTCGGTCCGGGTGTCGGTCGAGAAGGGCGAGGGGAGCTTCTCGCCACGCCACAACAGCAGGTTGCGGTAGCTCACGCCCGGCACGAACTCCAGGGCGCCACAGAACCGCGGGTCGCTCGCCAGTTGCTCCTGGCAGTCTGCCAAGATCGCGGCGCCCTCGGTCGAGGTGATGTGGTCGGCGGTGAAGTCCTTCATCACCGGGCCGTCGTCGCCGTGGGTGATCGTCACGAGGTTGCAACGCACGGCCCAGTCGCTGGGCCCGAGTTCGATCCCTTGGGCGGCCGCCTCCATCGGCGCCCGGCCGGTGAAGTGGGCATGCGGGTCGTAGCCCAGCAGCGACAGGTTGCCGATCTCCGACCCGGCCGGCAGAGCCTTAGGCGTGTGGCAGGCCCGCGCGACGACCCCCGCCGCCGCGAGCGCGTCCATGTGCGGCGTGCGGGCCGCCTCGAGCGGCGTCTTGCCGGCGAGAGAATCTTGCGGCTCGTCGGCTGCGCCGTCGGGGATGATGATTGCGTACTTCATAGAGAGATGAACCACGAAGGAACAAAGGAACGACGGGAAGCACTGGCAAGCAGACTACTCGGGTGAAACCGTCTTTGAATTGTGAGAAGTTGAAGTTCAGTAGGAGGCCCAAACGACACGTAGTGAGTTTCAGGTAAGTAAACAGATTGGCCTTGGGGAAGGGGACCCGAATGTTCCTCAACTCCTGACAAAGGCAATGCTCGTAGACCGCCCCCAATGAGCCCGGTCCCAATTTGGTGTGCAACCGGAATGCCGCGCCGAGTAGGCAGTCGCGTACCTCTCGTCGCCCTCAGGAATCGGCTCGTACTCGGGCACAGTTTTCCCCCGCAAAGAGTTTCTCGTCGTTCCTCCGTGCCGTCGTGGTTCAACAAGCCTCAGCCCCGCACGCGCATGCCGACCGGGGTGGAGCGTACGCAGTCGAGAGCCGCGATGTCGCAGCACGCCTCGACGGCTTCGCCTTCGGTCGTGTCGTGGGTCATGATCACCAGCGGGGCCGAGCCGTCGCTCGCCTCGTGTTGCAGGACGCTGGAAATCGAGATCGCGTGCTCGCCCAGCACGCCGGTGATCTTGGCCAGCACGCCCGGTGTGTCGTCGACCATGAACCTCAGGTAGTAGCCGCCCACCGCCATCTTGGGGTCGGCCATCTCGACGCGGCTCGAGCGGTCGCTCCACAGCTCGAGTGTTTGGAACGTCACACGCGTGCGGCCGGCGGCCGTGTCGATCAGGTCGGCCACCACGGCCGAGGCGGTCGGCATCTGCCCGGCGCCGGGCCCTTGGTAGAACAGCTCGCCGACGGCGTCGGCGCGCACGTGCACGGCGTTCATCGGCCCCGACACGTCGGCCATCGCTCCGCCGCGGCGGACCAGGGTCGGCCCGACCGACAGTTGCACCCCGTCGGGAGTGAGCTCGGCGACGCCCAGCAGCTTGATGACGTAGCCCATCTGCTGGGCGTGTTGGATGTCCGCCACGTCGAGCGTGTCGATGCCGACGCACGGGATCTCCTCCCAGGCGACTCGGGCGCCGAACGCCAAGTGGGCGAGGATCGCCAGCTTCTGGGCCGTGTCGGCGCCGTTCACGTCGAGCGCCGGGTCCGCCTCGGCGTAGCCCAGACGCTGCGCCTCTTCGAGCGCCTGCCCGTACGGCGTGCCTTCGGAGTGCATCTTAGCAAGGATAAAGTTGCACGTGCCGTTGAGGATGCCGGTGAGCGACGTGACCTGGTTGGCCGACAGGCACTGGCTGAGGTTCGTGATGATCGGCACGCCGCCGGCGACCGACGCCTCGAAGGCGATCGTGCGGCAATGCTTGCGTGCGGCGTCGCACAGCTCCGGCCCGTGGGCGGCCAGCAACGCCTTATTGGCGGTGACCACGTCCTTGCCGGCTGCGAGCGACCGCAACACGACCTCGCGGGCCAGGTCGACGCCGCCCATCAGCTCGGCCACGACCTCGATCTCCGGGTGGTTGATCACCTCGTCGAGCTGGTCGGTGAGCACCCCGGCGGGGAGCTCGCAGTCGCGCGGACGGTTGAGGTCCCGTACGGCGACCTTCTCGAGCCACAGCACCCTTCCGGCATGACGTGCGGTGCGGTCGCCGTGGTCTAGCAGCAGCTGGGCGACGCCCGAGCCAACGGTTCCGAGGCCGATGAGGCCAATCTTGGTCTTATCCACGGTCGAAGATACGGGGCTAACGGTTGCGGTGAATCGAGTGAGACAGACCCCACATCGTAGTTAGCCGTTCGCCCAAACGTCAACGCTGGGCATGGTTTGCGCCGATGCGGGGGGCGGGTAGAATCGCCATTCTTCGCCAAATGCTTGCGATTCCCCTTTCGACTCTCGCCTTTCCCCGTTTGCTAGATGCCCCGATACAACCCTGCGACGATCGAGCCCGAGTGGCAAGCCTATTGGGACAAGAACCGCACGTTCGCCGCGCCGCGACTGCCGAAGGAGGGCGCTGAAAAGTTTTACGCGCTCGACATGTTCCCCTACCCCAGCGGCGACGGCCTGCACGTGGGCCACCCCGAGGGGTACACGGCCACCGACATCGTTTGCCGCGCCAAGCGGATGCAGGGCGTGTCGGTCGTCCACCCGATGGGCTTCGACGCCTTCGGCCTGCCGGCCGAGGAGCACGCGATCAAGACCGGCGAGCACCCGCGCGTGCAGACCGAGAAGAACATCGCCACGTTCCGTCGCCAGCTCAAGTCGCTCGGGTTCAGCTACGACTGGGACCGCGAGATCGCCACTACAGACGTCGATTACGTCCGCTGGACGCAGTGGATCTTCCTGAAGCTCTACGACACGTGGTTCGACAAGGAGCAGCAGCGCGGGCGGCCGATCGCCGAGCTCACGATCCCCGACGACGTGAAGGCGCTGGGCGTCGACTTCGCCCGCCAGTGGGTCGACGAGCGACGGCTGGCCTACCAAAGCTCGGCGCCGGTGAACTGGTGCCCGGCCTTGGGCACGGTGCTCGCCAACGAAGAGGTGATCGATGGCAAGAGCGAGCGGGGCAGCCACCCGGTCGAGCGCAGGCCGCTGCGGCAGTGGATGCTGCGCATCACGGAGTACGCCGATCGGCTCTCAAGCGGGCTCAAGAAGCTCGACTGGCCGGAGGGCGTGAAGGCTCTGCAGCGCAACTGGATCGGTCGGAGCACGGGCGCTGAAGTTGATTTTAAGTTAGCCCCGGGTGACTCACCCGGGGCTAAATCAGATTCCCCCGGAGCCAAATCGGAGTTTCCCGAGAAGCCGGCCGATGGCGTTCTGCGAGTCTTCACCACGCGCCCCGACACGCTGTTTGGCGCCACCTACATGGTGATCGCGCCGGAGCACCCGTACGTCGAACGGCTCACGACGCCCGAGCAAGCCGCTGCGGTCAAGAAGTACGTCGAGGCCGCCTCGTTCAAGAGCGATCTGGACCGGACCGAGCTGGCGAAGGACAAGACGGGCGTCTTCACCGGCAGCTACGCGATCAACCCCGTGAGTGGCGAGCCAATCCCGGTCTGGATCGCCGACTACGTGCTCATCAGCTACGGCACCGGCGCCATCATGGCCGTGCCGGCGCACGACGAGCGCGACTTCGAGTTCGCCGAGAAGTTCGGCATCGAGATCAAGGCTGTGGTCGACCCGGGCGACAAGGTCTCGGCCGAGGAGCGGGCGAAAGTGCTTGCCGGCAAGCGGGTGTCGCCCGAGGCGGGCGTGGCGATCAACTCGGGCGAGTTCGACGGCCTGCCGACCGCCGAGTTCAAGAAGAAGATCACCGCTTGGCTCGCCGAGCGCGGCGTTGGCGCCGAGGCGGTCAACTACAAGTTGCGCGACTGGCTCTTCAGCCGGCAGCGGTTCTGGGGCGAGCCGTTCCCGCTCGCGCACGAGCTCGATGACGACGGCAAGCCGACCGGCCACATCGTCCCCGTGCCGGAGGCCGACCTGCCGGTCGACCTGCCGCATCTGGACGACTTCAAACCGCCCGGCGAGCCGGTGCCGCCGCTGGAAAAGGCGCCCGAGGAGTGGCTCTATCCCGTCATCGACGGGGTGAAGTGCAAGCGCGAGACGAACACCATGCCGCAGTGGGCCGGCAGCTGCTGGTACTACCTGCGGTTCTTGGATCCGAAAAACCAAGACACGCCGATCGATCCGGAGGTCGAGAAGGCGTGGATGCCGGTCGACCTCTACATCGGCGGCGCCGAGCACGCCGTGCTGCACCTGCTCTACTCGCGGTTCTGGCACATGGTGCTCCACGACCGTGGCGTCGTGGCCTCGCCCGAGCCGTTCCAGAAGCTCGTCAATCAGGGGATGATCCTCGGCGAGAACAACGAGAAGATGTCCAAGAGCCGCGGCAACGTCGTGAACCCGGACGATGTGGTGCGCGAGTACGGCGCCGACTCGCTGCGTCTCTACGAGATGTTCATGGGCCCGCTGCCCGACTCCAAGCCGTGGAACATGGACGGCGTGAGCGGCGTTTACAACTTCTTGGGCCGCGCATGGCGGCTGGTGGTCGACGAGCGGTCAGACGAGTTGGTATTGAACCAGGCGGTGACCGCCGACGAGCCGACCGGCGAACAGCTGCGCGTGCTGCACGCCACGATCAAGGCCGTGACGGAGGACCTCGACAAGCTGTCGTTCAACACGGCGATCGCGCGGATGATGGAGTTCGTCAACTTCTTCACCAAGGAGTCGGCCCGGCCGCGGGCCTGCTTAGAGCCGTTTGTGCTGTTGCTCTCGCCGTTCGCCCCGCACCTGGGCGAGGAGCTCTGGCGGCTGCTGGGGCACGGCGACACGCTGGCCTACGAGCGGTGGCCCGCGTTCGACGAGAAGCATCTCAAGCAAGACACGATCGAACTTCCCGTGCAGATCAAAGGCAAAGTGCGTGCTAAGATCACGGTCGCCGCCGACGCCGACCAAGCCGCGGTGCTGGCGGCGGCGAAGGCCGACCCGAAGGTCGCCGAGCTGATCGCGGGCAAGGAGATGATCAAAGAGATCGTGGTGCCGGGGCGGCTGGTGAACCTGGTGACCAAGGGCTAACGGAAAGAAGGGGAACCGCCAAGACGCCAAGGGATTGCCACGATGACCGAACCCAGTGCAGAGGTTGACCGGCTGGCTTCGGCGGTGGTGGACGCGGCGATGGAGGTGCATCGGACGCTTGGGGCCGGTTTCCTTGAATCGGTTTATCAGAAGGCGCTCGAAACCGAACTTCGCTTCAGGGCGGTCCCGTACGAAAGAGAATGGCCGATTGCCTTGAGCTACAAAGGAGAAGCAGTTGGCGAAGCTCGACTCGACTTTATGGTAGGCGGGAAGCTTGTTGTCGAACTCAAGGCGGTTGAAACACTCCACCCGATCCATCATGCCCAAGTGCTCAACTATCTCAAAGCGACTGGCCACGAGCTCGGCTTGCTGATCAACTTCAACGTGCCACTGCTCAAAGACGGCGGCATCAAGCGTGTGGTCCTAACTAGATAATTCACTCCGACTTCCTTGGCGTTCTTGGCGTCTTGGCGGTTCATCTTCTTAAAAGCACTATGAAAAACGTCGTCGCAGTCGTTCTGGGTGGGGGTCGCGGCACGCGGCTCATGCCGCTCACCGGGTACCGCTCCAAGCCCGCCGTGCCGCTGGCCGGCAAGTACCGGCTGATCGACATCCCGATCAGCAACTGCATCAACTCCGGGTGCCACCATGTCTACGTGCTCACGCAGTTCCTCTCAGTGAGCCTGCACCAGCACATCCGCCGGGCCTACCGGTTCGACGCCTACAGCGGCGGGTTCGTCGAGGTGCTGGCGGCCCAGCAGACGATGGCCGACGACGCGAACCTCGACTGGTACCAGGGCACCGCCGACGCGGTCCGCAAGAACCTGCTCTACATGCTGGAGGAGGGCTTCGAGCACGTGCTGATCCTGTCGGGCGATCAGCTCTACCGCATGGACTACCAGAAGATGCTCGACGACCACCTGCGCAGCAACGCGGACGTGACGATCGCCGCCAAGCCGGTCCACCGCCACGAGGCGTCCGGCCTCGGCGTGATGAAGGCCGACGATTCGGGCCGCGTGATCGGCTTCGTCGAGAAGCCGCAGTCCGACGCCGAGATCGACCCGGTGGCGATGGACCCCCGCTGGATCGACGCCCGCGGCATCGCGAGCGAGGGGCGCGAGTGCCTCGCCTCGATGGGCATCTACCTCTGGAACCGCCAGGCGCTGATCGACGCCCTCGAGTCGAACAGCGACTCCGATTTCGGCCGCGAGATCTTCCCCAACACGATCGCCAACCGCCACGTGCAGATGCACGTGTTCGACGGCTACTGGGAGGACATCGGCACGATCCGCTCGTTCTACGAGGCCAACCTGCAGATGGCCCAGGCGGCGCCCCCCTTCCCGCTCGCCACGGCCAGCTCGCCGATCTACACCCGCGCGCGGTTCCTCCCCCCCACGCGGGTCGACGGCGCCGAGATCACGGGCAGCCTAGTTGCCGACGGCTGCGAGATCGAGCCGGGCGCCAAGATCGAGAACAGCGTGATTGGCCTCCGCTGCCGTATCGGCCGCAACGTGACGATCCGCAATTCGGTCGTGATGGGCGCCGACTACTACGAGCAGCCGCCGCGACCGATGTGCGGCCTGGAAGGCGAGCAGCCCGCCGTTGGCATCGGCGACGGCGCCGTGATCGATGGGGCGATCCTCGACAAGAACTGCTGCGTCGGCGCCGGCGCCCGGGTGCTCAACGAGACCGGCCAAGACGACTTCGAGGGGAACGAAGGGTGCGCCGTCCGGGACGGCATCTTGGTGGTTCCCAAGAACGCGGTGCTGGCCCCCGGCTGGCGGCTGACGCCCAACTGACCACCCGGCTCAGCGGCGCCCCCCCAGTTCACTGGTTTCCAGGGTCACTGCCCCGCCGGCGCCGCTTCACACTGCGCGACTTGGGGCGATTCGCCGGGTTTCGTGGGCCAACTCTCTCGGCGCCCGGGGCCGCGGCTCGTGGACGCGGCCCCCGCAAGGCGGCATAATGTAAGGCTCGGACCGGCCCACCAAGCGCGTGCCGCCCGAGCCCCTACGACACCTACCGCCAGACCGTCAGGAATCGCCCGCGTGACGCCCCCAGCCTTCTCGCGCTTTATCGCGCTGCTTGTGATCGCGGCGTTCGCCGCCCCGCACGCACTCGCCCAGTCTTCGGACGAGGCGCTCAAGATCGAGCCCTACACCGGTCCGCCGATCTACCTGCCCGAGAGCCCGCCGCCGCCGGCGCCCAAGATCGTCGAGTCGCGCGACTTCTCGCTCAAGTACGAGGAGACCGGCAACCCGAAGATGGAGCGCACCATCGTCCGTTACTCGGACGAAACGGTCGCCAACCACGGGCCCTACAAGGAGTACTACTCCAACGGCCAAGTCTTCACCGAGGGTGAGTACGACGAGGGCGACCCGATCGGCGAGTGGACGTACTACCACCCCAACGGCGTCATGGCGAAGAAGATCACCTACCGCGACGGCCTGGCCGAGGGCGAGGTCGAGTTCCGCAACGCCGAGGGGGTGCTCGAGTCCAAGCGTCAGTACGACGCCGGCAAACGCGACGGCACGTGGAAGCAGTACGCCGAAGACGGCGAGCAAGTGATCAACGAGCAACACTACGAGAAGGGCAAACCGGCCGGCTTGTGGCGCAGCTGGTTCAAGAACGGCCAGTTGCGGCAAGAGAACCCGTTCGTCGACGGCAAGCGCGAAGGGACCTCGAAAGAGTGGACCGAAGACGGCCGGCTCAAGGCGACGGCGGAGTTCAAGGCGGGCCTTCGCGACGGCAAGACCATCGTTTACCAACGCGATGGCACGACCGAAGAGCGCGTGTACGTCGAGGGGCGTCTGCAGAAGCAAAACCTCTGATCGCGACGCCCGATCCTCGCCCCGGTTCACCGGCGGCGGGCGCCGGCGATAGCGTCCGCGGGTCGCTAAACGTCGGGGCGCGCCTATAATCGGGGCGTCGGGCATGCCGCCCGACCTCACGCCCCCCACCGATCGACCCCCTACCGACGAGATCCATGGCCTCGGAATCCCCCCCTCCCACCGGGCCGAAAGACTCGTCGTCTCCAGCCAAGCCGCCCCAAGGCGGCCCCGCGGGCCGAGGCCCCACCGAGCCGAAGGACCGCGACGGCAAGCGACCGCTCCCCCGGTCGAGCTGGTACCTGCTGATCCTGATGCTCACCGTCGGCGTGCTGGCTGTTGGCTCGTTCGCCAGCGCCCCGAGCGAGATCAGCTTCACGATGTTCGAGGAGCAGCTCGAGCAGAAGAACGTCAAGCGGCTCATCGTGAGCGGGCAGACCGCCATCGGCGAGTTCATCACGCCGCCGCTCGCCCCCACCGCGAGTGACGACCAAGCGGCCGACGCCGACAGCGCCACGCCCGCCGAACCCGTGCGCCTCAACGACCGGTTCCTGGTCACGCTCCCCACGCCGTTCCTCGAAGAGGGCCTGCGCAAGCAGGTCACCGACTCGGGGGCCGAATGGAAGATCGAGCAGCCATTCGATTACGACTCGTTGCTCGCGCTGATGTGGCTCGGGCTCTTGATCTTTATGGGCGTGATGCTGTGGAACTTCGCCCGCCGCACGCGCGAGCAGATGATGGGCGGAGGCATGCTCGGCTCCGTCACCCGCAGCCCGGCCCGCCGCTACGACTCCGAGGACGAGGGCCGCAAGACGTTCGACGACGTGGCCGGCCTGAAGGGCGTCAAAAGCGACCTGAAGGAGATCGTCGAGTTCCTCAGCGACCCGGAGAAATTCCACAAGCTCGGCGCGCGCGTGCCCAAGGGCGTGCTGCTCAACGGCCCGCCCGGCACGGGCAAGACGCTGCTCGCCAAGGCGATCGCCGGCGAGGCGGGGGTGCCGTTCTTCTCGATCAGCGGCTCGGAGTTCATCCAGCTGTTCGTCGGCGTCGGCGCCAGCCGCGTGCGCGACATGTTCAAGACCGCCAAGAAGGCGGCGCCGGCGATCCTGTTCATCGACGAGATCGACGCCATCGGCCGCCAACGCGGCGCCGGGCTGGGCGGCGGCCACGACGAACGCGAGCAAACACTCAACCAGATCCTCAGCGAGATGGACGGCTTCACGCAGAGCGAGACCGTCATCGTCATCGCCGCCACCAACCGCCCCGACGTGCTCGACCCGGCGTTGCTCCGCCCGGGTCGGTTCGACCGCCACATCACGGTCGACCGTCCCACGATCGAGGGCCGCGAGCAGCTCTTCGAGGTCCACTCCAAGGACGTGCCGATCGGCGAGGACGTCGACTTCAAACGTCTCGCTCGCGCGACGGTTGGCTCGACCGGCGCCGACATCATGAACCTCGTGAACGAGGCCGCCCTGTGGGCCACGCGCCAGGAGCGCAAGGTCGTCACGATGGAGGACTTCGAGTACGCCCGCGACAAGATGCTGATGGGCGACCGCCGCGAGGACGTGCTCACCGAGCGCGAGAAACGCGTCACCGCCTTCCACGAGGCGGGCCACGCCCTGCTCTGCTGGCTCTTGCCGAGCGGCAACCTGCTGCACAAGGTGACGATCATCCCCCGCGGCCGGGCGCTCGGCGTCACCCAGTACGTGCCCGAGGAAGACCGCCACAACATGAGCGAGCGCGAGATGCACGCCCGCCTCGCCATGGCGCTCGCCGGCCGGGCGGCCGAGCAGCTGGTGATCGGCGAGCTCAGCGCCGGCGCCGAGAGCGACCTGAAGCAGGCGACCCAGATCGCCCGCCGCATGGTCACCCACTGGGGCATGAGCGAGCGGATCGGCCCCGTGGCGTTCCACACCCACGATTCCGACCCGTTCCTCGGCCGCGAGATCACCCAAGAGCACCGCGACTTCAGCGAGCACACGCTGCAGGTCATCGACGAAGAAACGACCCGCATCCTCCGCGAAGCGGCCGACGTCGCCCGCACGACCATCGAGCAGAACCGCGACAAGCTCGACAAGATGGCCGCCGCGCTGCTCGAACGCGAGGAGATCGACGAGACCGAGATGACCGAGCTGATCGGCCCGGCGGCCAAGCTGCCCGAGGTCCCGGCGCCGGACGGCTACAGCGAGGCGACCAACGGGGCGCCGGCGTCCACGGCTCGCGAGAGCGAGTAAACCATTGCCGATCGAGAGCGGCATTATACTCACGGCGTTTCTTGCTCGACTCGACACGCTTCCGACGCCCTGTGATTACCGGAAGCGGATCACCAAGAACGCGCCCGATATTTGGCGATTCTACCGCAAGGGCGCTTGCGTCTTCGCCGCTGTTCCGTACACGTAAGTCCCCAGCGGTGACTACGACAACGCGTACGTCAAAAGCACGGTCAAGAAGATCGTGTTCGCCGCCCCCTTCCTCGACGAGAAGGGGCTCTTCCTCCTCTACGACGGCGCGGCGGATGACTGGCGCCCCCATCGAAAGTTGCACAAGGTCGACAAGACCGGACTCCGCCCCGTCATCTTGCAGTCGATCCATTACGTCGATCCTGCAACCGGAGAACGAAAACAGCCGGACGGCGTGGGGCCGATCAAGTTTGGCTTCTGCGGCAAAGTGATCGCCAAGATCGAGCACAGCTGCGCGAGCGTGTCTGAGGATGAAACCGGTTAACGCCCGGGTGGGTCTCCCGCCCAGCGCAATCGGCAACCCCGGCCCCCCACCGCTGGCAAAGATGGGGCGCCCGCCCGCTGGGATTTCTCGACCACGCGGGATTTTGTGCTATCGTGTCGTCGTGTGGCGTTGGACCCTTCTTGCGTTGCTTGCCACCCGCTAGGGAGCAGGCGACTTCCCAACCTCGATCGACCACTTTTCTTATCAGGGGCTTCTACATGTTTACGAAATGGCCGTTCTGGGCCTTGGCGGCGATCGCCTTGGCCGCGGCGTTGGGCTACCGCATGAGTGTCGACCCGCAAGGCTCGGCGTCGGGCGAGACAATCAAGGCGGCTTTCGTCACCGGCGGAGTCGGCGACTTTTGGGACTCGGCGATCGCCGGCGCCAAGCAGGCGGCGCGTGAGCTGAACGTCGAACTCGACATCCGCAAGCCCGAGGGCGAATCGACCCTCGAAGAGCAGATGCACCTGCTCTCGGTCGTCAGCAGCTTGCCGCTCGACGCGGTGGCGTTGTGCCCGCTCGACCCCGAGCGTCAAACGCAGCTGATCAATCAGATCGCGGTCTCCAAGCCGGTCATCACGTACAGCTCCGACGCTTCGGCATCGGCCCGACACGGTTACGTCGGCACGAGCAATTACAGCGCGGGCCTGGTCGCCGGCACGCTGGTCAAGAAATCGTTCCCCAACGGGGGAGGCAAGATCGCCGTCCTCTCCGGACACGCCACGCAAGAGAGCTCGCAAGAACGAATCGCCGGGTTCAAGCACCGCATCGCCGAGTCGCCCAACCCGGCAGAGTCGCCAACCGACACGCGTTTCCAGATCGTCGGCGTGATGGCGGACGACGGGTCGGCTGCCCGCTGCGAAGAGAACCTGCGTCAGGCCCTCGAGGAGCACCCCGACTTGGCGTGTGTCGTGTGCATGGCGCCCCACCAAGCCGCCGTGGTGCTCGGCGTGTTGGAGCAAGAGTCGCTGCTCGAGAAGATCCGCTTGGTGCTGTTCGACACGTCCGACGCCACGCTCGAGGCGGTCATGAAGGGCGACGCCTACGCCGCCGTCGCCCAAGACCCCTACAAGTACGGGTACGAGGCCGTGACGATGATGGACTCGCTCTGCCGGGGCGACAAAGACTACATGCCTGTCGTGGGACGCGGAGCGATCCACGTGAGTGTCGAGCCGGTGCTGAAGACCGACGTAGCCGACTTCCGCGAACGCGTGGCGGCCCGGCTCGAGCAGGCCGACGGCACGTGAGCGAACCGCGGGGCGTTGGCCGTGGGGACCTCTGAAATGATGGCCCAAGAATCATTCAGGCGATATCTCGGTCGCCATCGGCCTCCTTCGCGAGGGGCTAACCCATAGCCCCCCTGTGCGTTGCGACAAAATCGCTTTGGCATAAAAACGGCTACGCCACATTGGCCCAAGAACGATTGCAGAAATTTCGCGATCGGAGTGTTATCAAGATAATCGGGCGCCGCAGGGGGGCATTGCTGGCGAGCCGGTTGCGATCATGCGGAGTTCACTCGCCATCCGTCCCCCGATCGCTGCGTTTATTGCCACCGTTTCTCCGCTCTTGCTCGCCGCAAGTCTTCTGAGAGGGAGGGCGCGGCGAGCTTAAAAATACTTTTGGGCCAAGCACGCTGCTAGGCGGGCGCCGCTAGGCCGCCGAGGCGCAGCCCGCTTCGGGGCAGTGGCGGTACACAAGCGAGCAAAAGGGCGAGAGTCCGGACGTGCTTTATCGGTCCCGAGGCGAGGCGGAAGAGCTGGCAGAATCCCCTCCGTCGCGCCCGGAGCAAACACGACGCGCCTCAGGCGGCGCCGCCTAGGCTCACGTCCATGCCGTCGCCAAAGTAGTGCTTGCGGGCCTCGGGGTTGGCGAGCACCTCGCGCGGGGTGCCGTGGCAAAGCACTCGGCCCGCCTTCACCACGTAGCTGCGGTCGGTGATCTCGAGCGTCTCACGCACCTGGTGGTCGGTGATCAAGATCGAGATGCCGCGCGAGCGCAGGTCGCGGACGATCTCTTGGATGCTGTCGATCGTCACCGGGTCGATGCCTGTGAACGGCTCGTCGAGCAAGATGATCTTGGGCTCGGAGACCAGGCAACGGGCGATCTCCAGCCGGCGCCGCTCGCCGCCCGAGAGCGCCATCGCTCGGCTGCGCCGCAGCTTGGTGATGCCGAACTGCTCCATCAGCTCCTCGCAGCGCCGGCGGCGCGTGGTGCGGTTCATGCCGAGCATCTCCATCACGCCGAGCAGGTTGTTCTGCACCGAGAGCTTGCGGAAGACGCTCGACTCTTGGGCGAGGTAGCCCATGCCGCCCTCTTTCGCGCGGCGGAACATCGGCCAATTCGTCACGTCGCGCTCGCCCAGGCGGACCGTGCCGGCGTCTGGCGCGGTCATGCCGCAGGTCATGCGGAACGAGGTTGTCTTGCCGGCGCCATTGGGGCCGAGCAGGCCGACGATCTCGCCCGCCTCGACCTCGAACTCGACGCCGTCGACCACACGCCGACGGCCGAACGACTTGACCAGCCCGTGGGCTTCTAGAAGAGGCATGAGAGGACGCTTCCTTGCGTGGTGAACTTGTTCCCCTACCCACGGGAGGAGGGGAGACCCTGTCTATCGAATCATTCGCATGTCGCCGAAGTTCGGCCATGCGGGGATGCGGCGCCCGGTCATCGGCACCGAGTACCAAGAGTGCGGCCAGTAAACGCAAACCGCCTTGCCAATCAGCTGAGGACGCTCGAGGTACGCCCCCCCGGGCTTACCCAGGTCGCGGCCGCTGCCTTCGGACCAAAGGCGGGCGTCGAGGCTCTCGGGGCTGTTGTCGCCCATGACGAAGAACTGGTCTTCCTGGAGCGGGAACTCGACGGTGCGGCGGCTGTCGTACACGTCCCACAGCTCGGGCTGGCTGGGCGCCGAGGCGATCGACTTCAACCATTGGCCGCCGTACTCACGCCCGATCACGCTCTTATCGAAGTCGGTAACTATCACCCGGTCGCCGCGTTCGGAACTGTCGGCCAAGTAGTAGGTGTCGCGCCACACCGCCATGCGGGTGATGGTCGCCTTGGCGTCGGTCAGGCCTACGCCGGCCGGGGCCAGATCGCCCAGGTCGTTGTCGCCCGTTTGTGGCGTGTCGGCCAGCAACTCGCCGAGGCCCTCCACATCGGTGTAAGACTCGCTGAGCACGACTTCGCCGTCGACCCACAGCGTGAGCCGGTCGTCGACGTTGGCGAACGTGAGCGAGTGGCTGCCCGCGCCGCGGATCGGCGTGTCGGCCGAGGGGGCGAAGCCTTCGTAGGGTGCGTCGGCGCCCGGCGGCCGCAAGGACAGGGTCGCCTTGCCGGTGGCGATGTCGATCGTGGCCGTGCAATGGGCGCCCGCCTCGACGAGGTCGATCGCCAGCTGGCCGGTGGGCGACTCGATCGCGAGTTCGGCGTCGATGCTCAAGTCGCCGACCCAGTGCACGCCAACCTTGCCGATATCGCGGTCGTAGAATGGTTGCAGCGAGAGGTCGCCCCCCCGGTTCAGATCGCTGCGTAGCACCTTGGCGTTGTACGCCGTGAAGTCCGTCACCAGCGAGGGCGCCGGCTCGGTCTCGGCGAGCGGCTCGCCGCGGCGGATCGGACGCCACACTTCGTCGTTGGGAGGCGTGTGCCGGTAACGCAGCCAAGCGGTCGTGGCCGAAGCCTCGCCGCGGTACGCCTGGCTCACGGCGATCCCGTCTTCCTCGGCCTCGACCGACCAACCATCTCCTTCGGCCGTGGCCGACCAGCGGAGCGGCCAACCGGCGCGGTAGAGCGACGCGGGATCGTGGTCGGTGTCGTGCACCAGTTGGCGCATGGCGAGCACGGTCTTGGGGGGCTTGGAGGCGATCTCGAAACCGTCGTCCTCGGCGCCTTCGGCTTCGGCCGCGTCTGGCGGGAGCATGTGGAGATCGCCGTGGCGGATCCGGACCGTTTCGCCCGGCAGGCCGACCAGCCGCTTGATGTAGTTCGTCGTTGCGTTGCCCGGGAACTTGAAGACGATCACGTCCCAGCGCTCGGGCTCGGCGAACTGGTATAGCAGCTTGTTCACCAGAACGCGGTCGCCGCTGTAAGAATGTTCGCTCTTCTCCGGGCCGCTGGCCTCGGGCAGCGTGTTGGGGAGCGCTGCGGACTCGAAGGGCGTGACGTAGCGACAGACCGGGCAGGCGCCGCCGACGCATGCTTGGCTTTGGATCAAACCGCGGGCGGTGATCGCATTGATGGGGCGCCCGCGCCGGTCGCGGCCGCTCAGGGCCTGCTGGACGACGGCGCCCTCCTCGTCGCTGGCGTTCACCCGAAACCGCTCGCCGCACTGGTCGCAGTTGACGTCTTTGTGGCGGCCCATCAGCGTGGGGGCCATCGAGCCGGTCGGGATGACGAACATCTCGGCGATGAATGTGCGGAACAGCAGCGCCAGCACGACCGCCACGACGAGACCTTCGATCGTCTCACGCGTCGACTGGTTGCCGGACGATCGCGGCTTGGCGTCGCTCTTCGCCTGACGGGCCGCCTCTTTGAGCGAAGCGGTGGTCGGCACGGGCGGGGCCTGCGACTTCTTACGTTTCTTTTTTTTCGCCATGAAGGGCTCGGGACGCGTGGTGGGGGCCCGCCTGGGCCCGTGGGGGAAGGGAACTATAGCGGAAAAAGCCGGTGCGGCGTAACACGGGCTCACGGCGGGGTCTGGGGGGGCGAGCCGGGGGCATAAGCCCCCGGAGGGCACGGGTACACGCTCCACACCGGGGGCTCACGCCCCCGGCTCATTTTTCATTGCTGGCGTCGCGGTTGTTTGCGACTCCGCTCACCTGCTGGGCTTGGCTGCTCGGCCGATGACCAGCCGCCGCGGCAACCCGGGACCCGACGCCCAGCTGCGGCTGTCGAGCGAAACGGCCTGGTTGTCGCCGACGACAAAAAGCTCGTCCGGGCCCAACCGCCAGGATGCCGGCTCCGCCACGCTCGCGGCGCCAGCAGGGGCCCCCTGGTAATAGATGTCGCGATGGACCTTTAGGTTCCCCAACTCCACCGTCCCGCCCCAAGCCGACACGGCGAGCCGCTGCCCGGCAGGGTGGGCGAACTGACCGTTTCCCCCAGGCGGGGCAAGCGCCGCCCGCAGCAGCGCTTCGTCGCCCACCGCCACCAACGCTTGGCGGTCGAACGACGAGCAGACGATCGGCAAGCGCTCGCCCGGGGGCAGCGGCGCCTCGCCGAGCGGCTCGCCTTGCGCGTCAAGCAGCCGGACGCATCCATTCGCTGCATCGAACTGAACAGCAAAGCTCGCGGCGCCGCCAAACGCGATCTGCACCTGGGCGCCCTCCGTCGCGTGCAGCGTGAAGCAGAGCATCCGATCGTCGACCCGCTCCAGGCGACGCGACACGGCGAGGTTGTCGGTGAGATCGTCGTTCACCTCGCCGCCCGGCGGCTGGTAACTCAGCTCGGCGGACGGCCTCTCTGCAATCGGCGCGAACAACCAGTCGCCGCCCTGTGGGCGCCACGCCACGCAATCGGCTCGCCAATCGGCCTGCGCCGCGCTCATCGGGATGCGGACCCGCAACTGATCGGCGAGCGACTTCGTCAAGCGAACGCCCTCGACCCACAGGTCGCCCTCGTCGATCGTCACTCGCTCGCCCGGCAAGCCGAGCACACGTTTCACTGCGAGCCGCGAGGCGTGCGGCGGCTCGTGGAACACGACCATGTCCCAGCGATCGAGCGACGCGAGCCGATCAACCACCAACCGGTCGCCCGGCAGGGGCGCGCCGCTGGCGACGAGCGCTCCTTCACCGCATTGGGGGCACGCGTGGCCGTGACCAAGGCGAGTCTCGATGGCGGCGGTGAACACGGCCGCGCAGGCGGGACAGGCAACATCGATGTGGGCGCCACGCAGCGTGGGGGCCATCGAAGAGCCCGTTACACGCACCGGCTCGACCCACCCCAAGACGAGGAAGGCCCGCACCAATACCGCCAGACAAACGGCGCCGATGGCGAACTCGACCGCGCGTCGCATCAGGGAGAGCTCCGGCTGGTGAAAAAAGGCTCGTGGGCGCTAGCCGCCGGCGTAACCGTTCGGGTGCTCTTTGTGCCAGCGCCAAGCCGAGGCGACGAGCGCCTCGATGTCGGTGTGCTCGGCCCGCCATCCGATCGCCGCCAGGGCGCCGGCCGGGTCGGCGACCAGCTCGGGCGGGTCGCCCTCGCGGCGTGGCCCTTCAACGACCTTGATCGGCTTGCCCGTCGCTCGCTCGCAGGCGGCGATCACCTCGCGGACACTCACCCCCGTGCCGGTGCCGAGGTTGCAGCGGATCGCGGAGCCGGGCTCGAGTTTCTCAAGCGCCGCCAGGTGCGCGGCGGCCAAGTCGTCCACGTGGATGTAGTCGCGGATGCAAGAGCCGTCGGGCGTTGGGTAGTCGGTACCGAACACCGAGATGTGCTCCCGTTTGCCGAGCGCCACCTCGAGGATGAGCGGGATGAGATGGGTCTCGGGCGAGTGGTCCTCCCCGATCGACCCGTCGGCCGCAGCGCCCGAGGCGTTGAAGTACCTCAGCGCGGCGTAGCCCCAGCCGTAGGCGTGTCGGTAGTCCTCGAGCGCCTGCTCGATCACCAGCTTGGTGTAGCCGTACGGGTTGATCGGCGACTGTGGGTGGTCTTCGGGGATCGGCACCTGGTTGGGCACGCCGTAGGTGGCGCAGGTGCTGGAGAAGACAATCCGCTCGACGCCCGCCCGGCGCATCGCCTCGAGCAGCGAGATCGTGCCGACGATGTTGTTGTGGTAGTACTTGCCGGGGTCGGTGACCGACTCGCCCACGTAGGCGTAGGCGGCGAAGTGCATGACCGCCTCGATCTGGTGCTCTCGGAGCACGCTCTCGACGAGCGCCCCGTCGAGGAGGTCGCCCTCGATGAGCCGCTCGGCGTCGACCGCTTCGCGGTGGCCGTAGACCAAGTTGTCGAAGACCCAGACCGAGTGGCCGCAGGCGGTGAGGTGCTTGACGGCGTGCGATCCGATGTAGCCGGCGCCGCCGGTGACGAGAATATTCATGCCCCGATTGTGCCGCCCCGCTCGCCGTGTGGCGAGGGGGGCGGCCCAAGGGGAGGCGTCAGTCGCGGCTGCGACGCGAGACGACGCCGATTGCGAGGCCAATCACGGCCAGCAAGGCCGAGCCGGGCTCGGGCGTCGAGATCCCCACGGCCGGGGCGGGCGCCGAAACGCCGGGCGAGCCGAAGTTCGCGACCCACAGGTCGTAGTCGTCCATGTCGACAACGAAGTCGTGGTTGCCGTCGGCCGGGTGATGGGCGAACTCCGTGGCGGTCTCGCCGAGCGCGTCACGCCAGACGGTGAAGTCGGCCGCGTTGACGTAGCCGTCGCCGTTGTAGTCGCCGGTGATGTAGTTGGGCGCTCCGATGTTGTCCGTCATGCGGATGCCGTACGGGACCGGTTTGGTCGACTCGATCGTGCCGTTCTGGGTGGGCGGCGTGTTGGGATCGCCGTCGGAGGTGGCGTGCGGGTCGGGGCGCGACATACGCCAATCGATCGGCGCGCCGTCCGGCAGCTGCGAGGGGCTCAGCGCGCCCGTTCCCGGATTGCTGGTGGTATTGAAGATGTGCCAGTCGTCGTCCGTCTGGCCGGTCGAGTTGCCCCACCGCGCGATGTGCTCGATCTCGTAGCCCACCCCGTAGTAAACGGCGTCGGGCTCGAGGCCGGGATCGACGGTGCGGATACCCCCCTCGAAGAAGATGCGATCGCCGACGTTCTCGACCCCGTAATTGACCTTGGCGTAGGTCCTGCCGTACAGCGTCTCACGCGCCTCGTAGACGCCGATCGCGTCGAGGATCTCCCAGCCCTCTTGGCCGGTCGGCAGGTCGAGGCCATCGTTGCCCACGTCGAGGTCGAAGCCAAGCTCCGGCGCCGAGCCGGACACGTTGTGGACGATCATCGCCGTGAAGCCGCCGTTCTCGGTGACGCCGTCGTCCTCAAGGTCGGAGGCGCCGATCGTGCTCGTGTCGCCCGAGCCGTAGCCCGCGCCCGTGCCGGTGTTGATCAGGTCGGTGGCGTCGGGGTGCACCGAGTAGCGGCTAGGATCGTTGGCGCCCGCCTGGCCGGCGCCTCGGTAAACGAGGAAGCCGTTCGAGCCGAGCGTCATGCCGTTCATGTCGAAGATGTTCTCGATCGTCCCGGCGAATCCCTCGTTCTCGAGGTTGTTCTCGTTCTCGATGAAGATCAGGTAATGATTATCGAGCGGGGCGTTCGGCTCGCCGCGCAGCTCGATGTACTCGTCGCGTTCCTCAACGCCGCCCGAACTAGCGGTCGGATCGTAGAAGATCTCATTGATGTAGAGACCTTCAGCCGCGGGCGCCAAGCAGGCTAACGCCGCCCCTAGCAACAGGCTGTACAAGCGGGAAGAGGTCGCAAAGCAGTCGGTTGTCATGCTCTTCAGAGGGGGGAGTGCGAGGCGGGGGCGTGTTGCCGGTCTCGGATGAACGCGGTCCGCAGGCGGGGCGTCGGTGCGAGGCGGTCTGCCGCAGTTGGAAAACGGGAGCCGCGTTGTCGCTTGGACCGCACGGCGGGCCGGCAATCGACTCGGTCTTTCGTCCGAAGGGTCTGCTCAGAAAAAGCAGCAGTTCATCAGGAAGCAGCCGAGTGCGAACCGGGAGGGGCGGAACAAACCGGGAGCGCAAGCGCGCAGTTGTTCCGAGCTAAGTTTTGGCAGAGTTTTATGAACCCCCGACGAAGGACTGGTTAAGTCTTGATGAAGATTGCCCGTCGCGAATTGTCAGCCCGCAAAGCAATCTCTACGCTACGAAAACACGCGTGACACACGCTGCCGGACATAGCACACGCCGCCGGAATTGTGTGTCTGCCGGTCCCCCGCTCGACCGCACGCCTGCCCGCTAGGCACGGAGTCTTTGGTTATGCCCCACTCGTTGACGACCACGCTACCTTTGCGCACCCCACAAGCCGCTACGGCTTCAACACGAGAGTCCCGAGGTCCGCGCCGGGGCTTCACGCTTGTCGAGTTGCTCGTGGTGATCGCCATCATTGGGATCCTCGTCGCATTGCTGCTGCCGGCGGTGCAGTCGGCGCGCGAGGCGGCGCGGCGTTCGCTCTGCTCGAACAATCTCAAGCAGATCGGCCTCGCCCTGCTGATGGCGCACGACACAGACGGGAAATTCCCCGCCGGGCTCTACTCCGGCAGCGACTCAGACATCAAGGAGGCCGGCGGCTCCGGGTTGTACACACCGGAGGACGGGCTCGGCTGGGCCACGCGCATCCTTCCGTTCATCGAGGAACAGCCCACCTACGACGCCCTGGCGAACAACGGCATCAGCGGCCTTAAGGACCCCTGGAAGCCCTTCTTCTTTGTCAAGATCGCCCTGGCTGGCGCGAGCAATCCCCTGCCGGGCGCCGACACGGTGATCAGCACCTTCCTCTGCCCCACCGCGGTGCTGCCCGAGCGCAAGCCCGAGGCCGCTTACTTCGGAAACAGCGTGAGCGGTCCCCTGAATACCTCGGGCTATGGGACTTCGCATTACAAAGCCTCACGGGGGTTTTGCGACCGCGGCATGTACATGCGTAAAGAAGAAGCCCTAAACGCAGGTTCGTGCTTCGCCGATTACAACGGCGACGACGTCGATGAGCTGATCTCCAAGGAGCCTTTCAAACAGATCCGCATCGCCAACGTGACGGACGGCACGAGTAAAACGATCGCCGCGGGCGAGGCGGCCTACTTCATCGACCACGGCAGCTTCCCGGTGTGGATCGGCTCGGACTTCGAGGACGGGGCGGTGCTCTTCAAGACACTCGACGTGATCAACTGCAACCTCCCGCCCGGGCTCAGCTTCCCGCTCGCCGAGGACCTCGAGGACTTGGTCCCCAACGACGACTGCGCCTACAGCGCGCACCAGGGAGGCGCCTTCTTCGCTTTTGTGGACGGCTCGGTCCACTTCCTCACCGATGCGACCGACCAACGTATCTACCGCTTGTTAGGCGACCGCATGGATAGCGAGGCGTTCGATGCCCTTTGATCTGATGACCGGCTATGGCAAACCGATGGTCGGCCTGCTAGCCCTGGGACTGGTGCTGACAAGCGGTTGCAGCAAACCCGAGTTCGAGGTCGCGCCGACAGGCGGTGTTGTTACGCTCGACGGCGAGCCCCTCACCACTGGCAAAGTGATGTTCGCCCCCAAGGCGGCGGGCGGCGGCCTCAAGGCGGGCAAGACAGGCTTCGGCGTGATCGGGCCCGAGGGCCGCTACGACGTGAGCACCTACGGCGCCGAGGACGGCGCGGTGGTCGCCAAGCACACCGTCACGGTGATCAACTCGGAGCCCGACTCCGAGTCGGGCCAGCGGCTCCAAGTCGAGCGGATCACATGGCCGCAGCGGCTCGTTGTCGAGCCCGGCAAGCAGAACGAGTTCGACATCGAACTGACGACCGAACTGCTCCAACAGCGCGGCATGAAGCGAGACTAGGCCCGCGGGCGCACTTACCAATGGCCGCGCCCGCGAGCCACTATCCCGAGAGTCGCTCGACTCATACCCGCCGCATGGCCAGCGCGCCCCAGGCCAGCCCAATGAGGCCGAGCAGACCCGCGGTCGGCTCGGGCACGAACGTGGCCTCGAGGCCCTGGAACTTCGAGCCGTTGCCCTCGAACGGCGTGAAGCCGTCGGCCCAGTTCGAGGCGTCCGGGAAGTACTCGCTGTACTGGAGCGTGAACACCTCGCCCGCTTGGAACGGGATGTGGAGGTCGAACAGGTCGTCGTCCGCCGCTCCGGCCTCGGTCAGCAGCGTGACGTTCGGCTCAGCGATCTCACCGATGTCTTTCAGACGCAAGCCAATCTGCGAGTCGAAGATCGACCACACCTCGCCGCCCGGAATCGTGAGGTAAAAGAACTCGAAGCTCTCGTCCTTCACGCCGTCGAAGTCGAGCATCGTGATGTAGCCGGGCTGGTCGAACGAGAAGGTGATCGACTCGCCCTCGCCCGCCGCGGCGCCGCCGAGCACGTCGAACTTGTCGTTCGAGTTGTCGGTCACGCCGGCGATAGCGCGGCTGTTGAGGCCCAGTCCCGAAGAACTGGCCTCGTTGAACACCGCGCCATAAGGGGCGGCGGCAAGGGTCATCGTCGCGGGCCCCTCGGTGACCGTCGCTGTGGTGAGACCCGAAACGCCGTTGGCGTTCGAGCCGAACTGGAACCGCTCGGCCTGGGCGGCACAGGCGGGGAGAACGAGTAGTGCGATTGCTGCGGTCGCTATCGTCAGTCGCGTCATTAGACGTAGCTTTCTTAGGTGTGACTTAGAATTAGTGGCTAAAAAAAGAGGGCCGTGCGACCGATGGGTCGCACGGCCCCTGAAACCAGACCGGGTCCGTTGGGGGCCCGGAGCTACTCAGCGGCGGCGGGCGA
Organism: Pseudobythopirellula maris; assembly: GCF_007859945.1. Classification (GTDB taxonomy): domain Bacteria; phylum Planctomycetota; class Planctomycetia; order Pirellulales; family Lacipirellulaceae; genus Pseudobythopirellula; species Pseudobythopirellula maris. The sequence continues at coordinate 557,605 of NZ_SJPQ01000002.1, forward strand.
CGGCGAGGCCGCACGTGGCCAGAGCGGCGAGCAGAGCGGCGGTCGGCTCGGGCACGGGCACGCCGATCGAGGCGATGGCGAACTGCCCCTCGTCGTTGGCGACGGCCGACATGCTGGCGCCATTCGCGTTGCCCACGGTGCTGAACGCGCCGAGCGTCACGTCGTACGACTGGCCGCCGTTCAATTCGGCGTCCGGGTAGACCTCGAAGTCAATGATGTTCTCGATACCGGTGGGGACGCCGGTCGACAGGAACAGCGTCACGCCGTCGCCGCCTTGGCCGAGGCCCTTGCCGCCGTGCGTGCCGACCTGCCACAGCTGCAGGTTCGACCAAACAGAGTAGAATTCGGTGAGGTCGTCGGTGTCGACAAAGACGGCCGACTCGCCCGGGGCGATCGAAGCGACACCCGCGAGGATCGAGGCGTCGCCAACGTCCTGCGACTCGTCGTCGAAGTACAGGTCGCCATCGGTGGCGGCCACCCAGGCCATGTCGCCGTAGTTCGTCACCTCGAACCAGTCGTCGGTGAGGTTCGAACCGGGCTCGTTGCCGGGCCAGATCTCGGTGATCTGCAGGTCGAAAGCGGCGCGGGCGGGCGCCGCGAGCGCCAGAAGGGCGCAGAACGTCAGAGCAATCTTCTTCATGAGGTCGACTCCAGGAAGGGAAGTAATTGGGGGGACGGGTAAGGTGGGAATAGAAAACCGCCCCAGGCAGTTGGAGGAGTATCTGGCCAGCGTATTAAGATTGAATGAACCTGAAGCGCAAATGGTGTGAAAGGTGGTGTAAGCCGACCTCGCACCTGCGGCTTCACGCACCAGTCTAACCTGCAAGCCTGAATCGCCTGCCGACTTTTCCGGATATGCCGGCTGTAGCTGATGTGCCGGTAATTCCTTTCGATCGCGTCGTACCAACGAGGGATAGCGCCCTTCGAGGTTTAGCTGGCTTCCGATGAAAGTCGACTCTCATCAGCAGGGTCCGCTATGGGGGAGTGTTCGCCAGGATGGCGAGCACGATGGCAAGGCCTATGGGGAGCTCTCTCCCCGGACACAATCGCAAGGAAGCGCTACCAGATGACCTTATCCGCCCTGCGCGCCCGCCGCGGCACGCCCGCGAGCTCTCTCGCTTATCTGGCCGCGGCAATGTTGTTCGCTGCTGTCGCCACACAGACAACCCTGGGCCAGACGCCCCCCGACCATAAGGCGCCCACTGCGGCGCCCGAAGCGGCTTCGCCAACGGCTACTCCGCCGCTGGACGACGAGCCGCGCCGGCTGCCCACGAGCGGCGACGCGCCCGGCGATGATCGACAGACCCCCTACGACTCGATCGCGCTGGCCGCAGCCGTCGAGCCGGCGGGCGACTTCGCGGCGTACGACCAACGGCTCGCCGCCCTGGAAGAAAAGTACGCCGGCCTCGCCGACGAGAACGCCGCGCTGAAGAAGAGCCTCAAGGGCTACGCGCAGTCGGGACACAGCGGCGCCACGATGAAAGTCAACGGCCGCATCCACGCCGACATGTGGAACTTCCCCGAATCGAGCGCGGGCGTGAACGGGTTCGAGTCGGGCGACCCGGCGGTCACGCCGCAAGACCGCCTCGGTTTCCGCCGCATGCGTTTCGGCGTGAAGGGCAAGCTGCCGTACAACATGCTCTACAAGATCGAGATGGAGTTCGCCGGCGGCAGCAACCCCGAGTTCCGCGACGCCTACCTCGGCTGGGACGACATGAGTTGGTTGCACACGGTGCTCATCGGCAATCAGAAACGCCCTTACGGTTTGGACCACCTCAACAGCAGCCGCTACAACGTGTTTATCGAGCGCCCGTTCGTCATCGAGGCGATCAACCAAGACGCTCGGCGTTTTGGGGTTTGCTCGTACGGCTTGTCCGATGACGAGGCGTGGAACTGGCGGTACGGCGTGTTCAATCAACGCCTGATCCAGGACGAGGGGAACTACGTCAGCGACCACTTGCAGGGGCAGATCGCCGGGCGGTTGGCCAACACGATCTGGTACGACGAATCGTCCGGCGGCCGCGGCTACGCCCACTGGGCCTTGGCCGGCACGTGGGCCGACACCGATGGGAACGCGGCGGCCGACAACTTCGCCGACTCGGGGATCAACGAGGCCCGGTTCCGCCACCGCCCCGAGGCCCGCACCGACCAGCGTTGGCTCGACACCGGCGTGATCGCCGGCGCCGACGATTACTCCTTGCTCGCTCTCGAGGGCCTTGTGAACATCGGCCCCACGCAGCTCGTGGGCGAGTACCAGCGTCTGTGGCTCGACCGCAACGCCGGCGACGAGCTCGACTTCCACGGCGGCTACGTCTACCTGTCGTACTTCCTGACCGGCGAGCACATCCCGTGGGAGCGCAAGAGCGGCACCCTCGGTCGCGTCAAGCCGTTCGAGAACTTCTTCCTCGTCGACCGCTGCAGTGGCGCGGGCCACGGCTACGGCCTCGGCGCCTGGCAGGTGGCGGTCCGCTGGTCGTACGCCGACTTCAGCGACCAAGACATCCAAGGAGGCGTCGGCGAGAGCGTCACGCTGGGGCTCAACTGGCACTGGACCCCCTACGCCCGCATGCAATTCAACTACATCTACGGCGACATCGAAGAGAACGCCGACAACGCCCCCGTCGGCGCCCCGGTCCACGGCACGTACCAGATCGTCGGCACGCGGGTGATGGTCGACTTCTGAGTCGCCGCCCATCGACACAACGCCGGGACCCCACCAACACCAACCACCTACGCCCCTACGGGGGAGAGACGCATTCATGAAAACAAACCCCATTCGACTGTTCGTCGCGGCTGTGGTTGCAGCCCTGGCATTGGGAACCGCGTCCGCTGACGCGGCCGACAAGAACGAACTCTTGCAGCCGGTTTGCTGGAATGAGCCCGCCTGTTCCGCGTCGTGCGACGCGTGCGGCAGCGACACCTGCTACGCCGAAGCCGAAGAGGTGACGGTCGAGAAGCACTGCTGGGAAATCGAGTGCGAGAAGGTCTGCGTGCCGCCCGTGCGATTCCCCTGGCAGTGCGGCGGCAGCAAGCTGACTCTTTTCAGCTGGCTCGACAAGAATAAATGCGGCGACTGCTGCTCCGACGGGTGTTGTAGCGAGGCGTGCTGTGCCGACGCGTGTGGTTGCGGCGCCGGTTGTTGCGAACCGACTTGCGGCTGCGACGGTTGCTGCTGCGACATGGACTGCGACTGCGAGTCGTGCCCGCCTCTCTGCTGCAACGACAAGCTCAGTTGCCTCTCGCCGTGGGGCTGCAAGGTCCGCTGCGTGCGCGATCTTAAAAAGGAGACCTGTGAGGTCACTAAGTGCGAGTACAAGTGGGAAGTCCGCCGGCTGCCCGCTTGTTGCCCCGATGGCTGCTGCGGCGGATCGGGCTGCTGCGGCGAGTGCTGCTCGACCTGTTGTGAGCCGTGAGCTGTTAGCTACGACAAATAACAAACCCCGCGGCGACCAAGGTCACCGCGGGGTTTTTTCGTTGCCGGTCCGAGTTGCCTCTCCGGCTTAGCCGCGGCGGATCTCGATCCGCTTGGGCTGCGCCTCGGGCCGCTTGGCGATCGACACGCTCAGCACGCCGTCGGTCAGCGACGCCTCGATCGTGTCGGGGTCAACCGTCTCGGGCAGCGAGAGCCGTCGCACCGTCTTGCCGAACGTACGCTCGTTGAAGAGCGGCGTGCGGGTCGGTTGACTCTCTTCGTCCTGCGGCTCAGGCAGAGCGGGCGTCGGCCGTTCGACCGAGACGCTCAGCTCTCCCTTGTCGAAAGTGATCTCGACGTGCTCCTCCGTCACGCCGGGGGCGTCAAACTCCAGCCGCAGCCGGTCGCCCTCTTCCCAGGCGGAGACAGGCAGCCCGCCGCGCACCGCGGTGGCGACCTGCGATGTGACCGGGCCGAAGAACTGCCGGAGCAGGCTGTCGACGTCGGCCATCGGGCCCGTGGGGAGGTAATTGCTAACTCGGTTTGTGGGGGTTGTGTGGGACATGGTGTGGCTCTCCTATCGAATGGGGGTATTGATCGCCCCTGTTCGGCGGGGCGTGACTGCTGAATTGCCGGCCGAGGTAACCCAGCCGGTCGCGACAGGCTTTCAACACCTCTTAATGCAAGACCGGCGCCAATCTCCCACTAAAGACCTAAACCATTGCCTATCAATCGCTTACGGAATGTTAAGAAACGGCGAAGCACGTCAATGCAGCCATATTGGCAGCCGCAACCCCGGTTGCGGCCGAGGAGAACACACCCCAAGGGCGCCATTATGGCGCCCGTCGAGCGTCAGCCCTGCGAAGCGGCTGTGACCACGTAAGAACCGGCAAACAAGACCGCTGGGCGGTCCTCCGACTGCCCGGTGATCTCGACGAAGTGGTCGAGCTTCGCCTGCCCTTTTTCGGTGAGCATTTCGACGAAGTGCGAGCGGTCGACTTCGGCCACCACCCGGCAACGGGCCGCCACGGTCGTGGTCTCGATCGGCTCGTGGTACTTGATCGAGCTGCGGCGGATGACGATGGTCCCCGCCAAGCCATACTCCTGCATCAACAAGTAGGTCATGCCCCAGCCCGCCACGGTGCAGAGCGTGTTGAGACTGCCTGCAAAGGCGGTGGCGTGGGGATTGCGGTTCGGCGCGAGCGGCATCGCCACCCAAAGCCCCGTGGCGTCACGCCGCTGGACACGCACGTCCATGTGCTCGGTGACGGGGATTTCCGCCCGGATCAGCCGTTCCAGATCGGTCAGAAGGGCCGCTCTGGCCGTTTGCGTGGTGGTCTCGGGCATCGGGGAGCGTGTCGTCGAAACGGGGGCTAACGAGGTCGAATAGAGAAGCACCCGATGCTATCCGATCGCGTGGGCTGTCTCCATAGCGTTCACAGAGGGCCGCCTCCGGGCGCCTGCTGCCACATCGATTGGCCCGCTGCCCCCTTGCCGCGGCAGGCCGCGGCAAGAATCTGCGGAAGTTGGGAAAGCTGAAGTTGGAGTGAGCGGCCACTCTGGGTAAATTGTGCGGACCTCGTGCGAGTGCGGCGACAGCCCCGCTCGCAGCGCTTGCCCCATCATTTCCGACGGGCCGCGAGGCGACAAACGCCCGACGACACGACCCCACCGGCAAGGAGGCACGGGATGGCCCCGCGGCAACCCCTGCGGCTGGTCCACGCCAGCGACCTACGGATCGACCGCCCCCTGTATGGACTCGCCGGCGCGCCCGACGCGATGCGCACGCGGCTGCGCGACGCGCCGCTCGAGGCGGCCGACCGCGTTTTCGATTGCGTGCTCACCGAGAACGCCGACGCGTTGCTCCTGTCGGGCGACGTGATCGACTTGCGAGCGTGCGCCCCGCGCGAACTCGTGTTTCTCGTCGAGCGATTCAAGCGGCTCGAGAACCACGGCGTGCCGGTCTTCTGGGCCGGCGGCCGGCTCGACCCGCCGAGCGCCTGGCCGAGATCGACGCCGCTGCCGGAGAATGTCACGGTCTTCCCCGCCGGCCGTGTCGACACGCACCCGCTGGTGCGCAACGGCCAAACGATCGCCGTCGTGCAGGGCGTCAGCCGGCCCGAAGACGCCGAGATCGACGCCAGCGGTTTCCACCGCGACGCGCACGGCAATTTCACCGTGGGTGTCGCCTACGGCACGAGCGACGCCGCGGGCAAGGAAGGGGACCGCGTCGACTACATGGCCCTGGGCGGACGCGTGCGTCGCGCCACCGTGGACCACGAGCCGGGCGTCGCCCACTTCGCCGGCTCGCCGCAGGGCCGCAACCCGCGCGAGGCGGGCCCCTCGGGCTGCACCGTGGTGCAGGTCGACGAGGAGGGCAAAACAAAGACACGGTTCGTCGCGACCGACTCGATCCGCTGGGCCGAGGAGTCGCTCGAGTTCACGGCCGGCACGACCGCCGACCAGCTCAAGTCGCGGCTCCGCGAACGGCTCGACAAGCTCGTGGCCAAGACCAAGGGGGTCGACCTGCTGGTCACCTGGCGTTTGCACGGCGCCGGCCCGTTGGTGGTCGAACTGCGTGAGGAAGGCTTGGCCGGCGAGTTGCTCGCCGACTTGCAAGGCCGCACGAATCTCAACAGCCAATACTGCTGGAGCTACGCGCTCGCCTGCCACGACCCGTACGAGCCGCCGCTCGAGCTGCTCGACCAAGAGACGATCCTCGGCGACCTGCTGCGACAAACCGGGGTGCTGCGGCGCAACGAGGCGTTCGTCTTGGACCTTGGCGACATGCTCCCCAAGCCGCTGCCCGATCCTTCGCTCGCCGACTTCGCCAAAGACCGCGACCACGAAGAGCGTGACGACCTGTACAACCGCGCCGCCAAACTCGGCGTCGCCCTGATGACGGAGGGCGAGCGATGAAACTCACCGACCTGCAAGTCGACGGCTTCGGCGTTTGGACCGGCCTCGAGCTGCGGCGCCTCTCGCCCGAGGTGACCGTGTTCTACGGCCCCAACGAGGCCGGCAAGACAACGCTGCTCAATTTCCTGCGGGCGATGTTCTACGGCCTGGGCGCCGAACGGCGCGAGCAGTACCTGCCCCCGCTGGGCGGCGGCAAGCCGGGCGGCAGGCTCGGCCTGGCGGGCGACGACGGACCGTTCGACGCGCTGCGGCACATCGAGCGCGGCGTCGACGACCGCGGCCGCGTCGTCGTGCGGCTGCCCGACGGCGAAGAGCACGGCGACCGCCTGCTGCGCGAGGGGCTCGAGGGGGTCGACGAGCGGACTTACAACAACGTCTTCTCGGTCGGGCTGGACGAGATCAACGAGCTCGGCGCGCTCGAGGGCGCCGAGGCGGCGATGTGGATCTACCGGCTCACCTCGGGCCTCGACAGCGTGTCGCTGTACGACGTGATCCAAGGCCTGCACAAGAGCCGCCGCCGCTTGCTCGACGAACCGGGCAAACCATCGGAGGCGGCCGAGCTGCTCGCCAAGCGCGAGCGGCTGCAGAACGACATCGGCGAGCTGACCCTGTCGAGCCGGGCGTGGTCGAAGCTCTCGATCGAAGTGGCCGAGGCCGACGCCCAGGCCGGGCAGCTCAAGAGCGAGATCAAGGAGCTCGAGGCGCGCGTGCGGCGGCTCGAGATCGCCCGCGACCTGAAACCCCGCTGGGCCGACCGCGAGCGTGTTTCCGAAGAGTTGGTCCGCTTCGCCGGGCTGCACCAGCTGGGCTCGAACGCCATCGGCCAGCTCGACGAGCTCAACGAGCAGATCGAGGAGCACGAGCGTCAGCGGGCGATCTTGCGTGGCCAACGCAAGCAGCTCCACGAGGAGGTCCAAGAGCTCGGCGTCAACGACGCGCTGCGCCGCAGTTGCTGCCGGCTCGACGCCCTCGGCGAGCAGCAGGAGTGGCTCGTGTCGCTCGAGCGCCAGATCGCCGAAGCCTGCTCCGAGGCCGACCGTGTCGAGGCGCTGCTCGCCGCCGAGCGGACGCGGCTGGGACGGCTGTGGCGTCGCGACGAGCCGCGGACGACCGACGACGAAGAGCCGCGTCGCAAGCGGCGCGAGGAACGGTCCACCGACCGCGACAGCGAGAGCCGCGAAGAGCGCCGTGCCCGCCGCGAGAAGAGCGAGCGTCGCAACCGTGTCGACCTCCGCGAGGACGAAGCCTCGTCTTCCCGTCGCGAGAGCACGCCGCGTCGCAAGTCGGCCGGCCAAGCCGCGGCCCTGCCCGAAGAAGACCTCATCGAGCGGCTCACCCCGAAGGCGGCGGCCCTCGAGTCGGCGCGCGAGACCGTCACCGAGGCGCGACGCGACCTCGACAACAAGCGTGGCGCCGAGCTGAAGTACTCGTCCCAGATCGAGTCGACCCTCACCTCGGGCGACAAGCTCGGCCTGCCGACCGACATCGAAGAGGCGGGCGACCTGGTGGCCCAGCTCCGCACGCGGCAGAAGGCCGAGCAGAAGGCCGAGCAACTGCGGCGCCAGATCCGCGACGTCGAGCGGCGACAGCGTGACCTAGCCGACCGGCAGCTGATGCCGATCGAGCCGTACCTGCTGCTGCTGGGCGTGTCGGTCGCCGGCGCGATGATGGTCGCTTACCCGTTCGTCAGCGCGTCGGCCGAGCCGGGCGGCTTCATGACGCTGCTCGGCCTGGTGGCGATGGGCGCCCCGCCGTTGCTCTACTTCTTCGTGAGCGACAACGCGGCCGAGAGCCTCGAATCGTGCGAGCGTGAGGCGGAGATCGCCGAGCGCGAGCTGAAGGAAGCCGAGCGCGAGCTCGACCTGCTGAACGACGAGCTGCCGCTGCAGCAGGGCGCTGTCGCCTCGCGGCTGCAGCACGCCGAGCGGCACCTCGACGAGCTCGAGAAGATGCTGCCCGTGGAGACCGAACGCCGCCGGGCGAACCAGCAGGTCGAGGAATCGGGGCGGTTCCTCACCGAAGCCGAAGAAGAGCAGGCCGCCGCCGAGAAGGAGTGGCGTTCAGCGCTCCGCTCGCTCGGCCTGAGCGACCGGATGAGCCCGAGCGACCTCACGCTGCTCGTCGCCCAGCGTCAGCAACTCGAGGAGCTCGAGTCGCGCGCCGTCCTGCGCCGCGAAGAGGCCGACCACCGCCAGCGTGAGCACGAACGGATCGTCGACCGCATCACGGCGCTCGCCGAGGAGGCCGATCTCGTCCTGCTGACCGACGCCGAGGAGCCCGCCGGCCCGGTCCCCCAGCTCGAGCACCTGCTGAGCGAGCGGCGCCTGCAACAGTCGCGCATCGACCACCGCAAGAAACTCATCGAGCGCAGCAAGCAGCTCAAGATCAAGCAGCACAAGCACGGCAAGGCGTCGCAGCGGCTCGAAGAGCAGCGTGAGGCGATGTTCCTCGCCGCCTCGGTCGAGAGCGAAGAAGAGTTCCGCCAGCTCGCCGACGAGTTGGCCGAGGCCTCGCGGCTGGTCGAGCGCCGCGAGCGGCTCACCCGCGAGATCGCCGCCGCAATCGGCCCCAAGAGCAGCGAAGAAGACTACGCCGAGCTGCTGGGCGCCGAGCAGATCCTGCGGCTCGACCGCATGTTCGACGAACTGACCGACGAGCACGCCGCGCTCGAGTCGCGACTGCAAGAAACGCTCGCCCGCCGCGGGTCGCTCGAGGAGCAGCGCCGCGCGATGATCGACGACACGTCGCTCGCCGACAAGCGGGTCGAACTCGACCTGGTCGAGGCGCAGATCGAGCGGGTCCGCGACCGCTGGCGCGAGCGGGCGGCGGTGGGCCAAATGCTCGAGCTGATCCGCAGCGACTACGAGGCGAACCGCCAGCCGGAGACGCTCGTCGAGGCCTCCAAGCACCTCAACAAACTCACCGCCGGGCGTTACCCGCGGGTCTGGACCCCGCTGGCCGATGATGTGCTCATTGTCGAGGACCACGAGGGACGGTCGATCCCCGTGGAGAACCTCAGCCGCGGCACGCGTGAGCAGTTGTTCCTCTCGGTGCGGATGGCGATCGTGGCGATGTACGCCCGCCGCGGGGTGCAGCTGCCGATGATCCTCGACGACGTGCTGGTGAACTTCGACGCGGGCCGCGCCAAGGCCGCCGCCCGCGTGCTCACCGACTTCGCCCGCCAGGGTCACCAGTTGCTGCTGTTCACGTGCCACGAGCACGTGTGGGAGATGTTCCGCGAACTGGGAACCGACTGCCGCCGCCTGCCGAACCGCTACGCCGGCGAGGAGCCGCTCGAGCCCGAACCGCTCGAAGAGGCGATCACCGAAGAGACCCCAGCGGAGCCCAATGAGGATCTGATCGAGGAAGTCGTCGAAGAGATCGCCGAGGAAGTCGTCGAAGAGCCCGCGCCCGTTGAACCCGTCATCGAAGAGCCGGCGCCCGCCTACGTGGCTGCGGTGTACGAGGACCTCGAGCCCCCGACCCGCGTTCGCACCGTCACCACGACCGAGGTGGTCGAAGTCGAAAGCGAAGCAGAGCCGTTTACGGAACCCGTCGAGACCGAGCTCGAGCTCGAGACAACCGTCGCCGAGTACCTAGAGACGCCGATCGACTGGGCCGAGCGCGAAGAGCGCCCGCTCGATCCGCCCGGCGAACCGGTCGAGGTCGAGTACGCCCGCGTGGGTGGTCAGCGGGCGCCACGGGCCGAACAAGAGCTTCCGCTCACGGCCCCCGAGCGACACGAAACGCCGTACGAAGAGGAAAGCCCATACCCCAACGGCGACTCCTGGCTCGCCGAAGCCGAGGCCGAGTACCGGCTCGACGAGAACCGCAGCGTGATGGAAGAGCTGCTGTGGGACGGCGGCGACGGGCGGTGAGGTTGCTTGACGGCTTGCTGTAGTCAAACCGAGGCACGGTTGTTGCTTTTCCTAGGAGCTGCTTCTGCTCGTAGGTTCGATGGGCGGTAGTCCTGTCGGCGACGGGAGACAGAGCCCGTCCGATCGACGCGGCCGCTGACAGGTTCACCCACCTTCGCCGTCGCGGGTAAAGGGGGGTGAACCCGCCGCACAGAGTCAAAAGCTTGGCGAAGCCGATTGGCGGCAGAACCACCCACCCTACGAACTTACAGCGTTCTGATGCCGGAGCGTTAGGTTGACAACGTTGCAGCCTACAGGTGTTACGCTGGACATCCCATAAAATAGTTATGGCCCATGAAGTCATTCGAGGTATATTCCGGATACCGACAGTTCTACGTGGCGGACGCAGGCATTGATCCTGACGCGCCCGAGAATTGGACCGATGAGCACATTGCTCAGCGGCACAACACGCTTCGCAACATCGCCGCTCTTTGTCCGGAAGGTGACATCACGTCCAGAGTCATTGCATGTGGTCCGGACGACGAGGCCCCGCCGCACCAGGATCCCTCGGAGTTTGAAGTCGAGACGTTCATCGAAGTACCGACAGGCAAGATTGGCGTTTACGGCTGGCCGCGCGAGCTATTCGACGAGTACACCGTAGAGCCCGGAACTTATTCGATTTTCTTCACCGGCCACGCTTTAGATCGCGTGGATGATGAAGAAGATTACTACGTCGTGCGTATCCGCAAGAGGGCCTGACCAGCGGCTGCAGTTGACCGGCGACGCCCGTGAGTAGAATGGTGGGGTCGGTTGGACGCCTGCCCCCGCGGGCGGCCGGCAACTGAGCCTTTTTCTTTAGGGAGGCAGCCGTGTGCATCGATGTGGGTGACTTCCAGCTCTCTCCCTACCGAAGCGATGATGCGGCGGCGTTAGTCGAGCACCTCGCCGACGGAGTTGTCGCTCAGACTGTTCCGGTCATTCCCTATCCCTACGGTATGCCTGAGGCAGAGGCATTTCTTGCCGGTAGGCTCGCGGAGCAGTCGCAAGCTCCAACGACAGCCTTTGCGTTCCGCTCCGCCGATGGCCTGCTTTGCGGCGCAGTCGGCCTTTCCCCAAATCTTGACGAGCAGTCCGCGGAACTCGGGTATTGGCTCGCCCCACACCTCTGGGGGCGCGGCCTCATCGGCTCTGCGGTACCCGTGCTTCTTCAGTACGCCGAAAGCCTGCCTCTCGTAAGCATCACAGCGCGTGCCATCACCACCAACCACGCTTCGATCGCTATCCTTCGCCGGAGCGGTTTCAGCTCCCTCGGCATTTGCAGGGAACCCGCTCGCACGACCACTGGAGTCCACAACGCCGAGCTGTTCAAGCTCATCCTACCGGTGAGTGCCGCCTAACAAGCTGCTGGAGTCAGACGCGGCTACACTTGGGCGTTAGCGTCGTGGTAGCCTTCTGGCATCAACAGTTGTTGTCGTAGCGGGCTCGGCGGCGGGCCGCGCTGCTAAACAACCGATCCGTTCGTCCGCAGCGTGCTCTTTTCGGAGCCGGGCGCCATGCTCACCCCCGAAGGGGTTGAGCATGTGAAGCGGTGAGTTGCTCTAGCCTCCGCATAGCATGCCCATCCGCTGCGCGTGTGGGCATGGCGCCCGGCGCCACGCCGCCCAATGGAGCGCGTGTACCCGGGTCGGAACGCCGCGGAGGGCGTTCCCTACAGACGCCGAGGGCGCTGCCTACCGGTTGGCGTGCCGCGTCACGATGTCGCCCAGCGAGCGGTAAAACTGCCCGCGGGTGAGCACCTCGTCGCAGCCCGCCGCGCGGGCCGCTTCGAGCTTCGCCTCGTGGACGTGCGGGGCGTAGGCCACCACGGCCGCCTCGGGCGACGCCGTGCGGAGCGCCGCGACGAGCGCCGCCAGGTCGCCGGCCGGCGTCGACAGGTCGATGGCGTAGAGCTTCGCCGCCGGGTCGGGGGCGTTGTCGGGCGACACGATCCGCACCGCCATCCCGGCCGAGCGTGCGGGGCCTTCGATCGCCGAGCCAGCCATCAGGTCGCGGGAGATGAGAACGATCATGGGGAGCGCGTCGTCGTGGTTAGCCGGTATCCCCTCCCCATCAAGCCCCAGCCCCTCCCCATCAAGGGGAGGGGGGCTGCGGCTTACTCACGCCCGAAGGTGCTCGACTCCTCGATGTACCGCGACCTGAGCGGCAGGTTGAGGGTCTCGGCTTCGAGGACCTTGCCGATCCGCGAGCTCGTCTCGGTGAGGTGGGCCAGGCTGTAGCGGTCGAGTTCCGGCTCGTCTTCGAGCAGCGTGTCGATGCTCCTCTTCAGCTCCTTGAGCTCGAGGAACACGAGCGTTTGGCAGTCCTGCGGCGCCGGGTCGATCCAGCCATCGCGGCGGCTGAAGTACGAGATGTAGCGCCGGCCGAGCGCGATGCTCGTGAGCCGCTCGAGGTAAGCCCGCTGCAGGTTGCGGCGGAAGCCGGAGACAAACGGTTTGCGGTTGGTGAACTCTTGCGAGTCGTCCGCCTCGAAGTCGCCGACCTCGCTGAAGATGGCGCCGGTGAGGGTTTTGAACAACTCGGCGCTGGTGTAGGCGTCTTCGTCGGCGGGGGTCTTGAGCTCCGAGTCGTGCAGCCGCTCGAGCGTGAGCGACGCGGTCAGCTGGTCGAGCACCCGCTGCTGCCAGAGCAGGATCACCTTGTGGGTCGGGTAGTCGGGGCGATCGATCTCCTGCGTGCCCCAGTGGTCCCAGTTGGTCGGCGCCAGGTGGTTGTAGAGCGACGCCGGGACGTCGAACGGCTTGTCGCTGAAGACCTGCTCGGCGACGAGCTCCACCGCCTCGCGCTGCCGCTCGGCGTCGACCGGAACGAATGGCGCCGTGGCGTCTTTGTCGCCCTTGTGCGAGCGGCTCACGCCGACGCCGCCGACGTAGCGGGCCGCGTCAAACATCACCCGGAAGTGGGTGGTGATCAGCACGCCGAAGGCCTGGCGGGCGCGCTCGTAGCCCTCGCCCTCCTCGACCAACTCGTCGACGATCTTGGGCATCGTCTCGGCCACGAGCTCGGCCTGCGAGCGGGCGTACTCCACCAGGTTGCTCGACAGGTCGAACCGCCGCGAGTGCGGGTCGGGGTCGATGCCGCGGGTGTCGCCGTCGGTCGAGAAGGCGAGGCCCTTCTCGCCGCTGCGGGCGGCGATCTTCTTGAGCTCCTTCTCTTCCGACTTGAGCGTCTTGTAGCCGTACTCGATCGCCCAGTAATCGTAGGGGCCGATCGTCTGCGAGTAGTAGACGGGCTGCTTCATCGACTCGGGCAGCAGCATGACGGGGGCGTAGTCCATCACCGAGGCGGTGAGTCCGGTCTCCTTCACCTTTTCCTCGTCCTGCATCTCCTCGATCGAGTAGAGGGTGCTCGCCTTGAAGTTGTGCCTTAGGCCGAGCGTGTGGCCGACCTCGTGCATGGTGACCTCTTTGAGGCCCTGCAGGATTAGCTTCTCGAGCTCCTCCTCGCCGCGCTTGCTAGTGGCGGCCACGGCCGTGGCGAACGCCAGCTGCTGCGACACGCCGCCCAGCAGGTTGCACGAGCAGCGGCCGGTGTGGCCGTGCTGCAGGTGCTGCGGGAGCTTGCGCTGCTGCTCGCGGTGGGCGCCCAGCTCGATCGGCCCGCCGGTGAGGACCTCGATCCCCTTGGGGGTGAAGAACTCGTGCGTCTGCTTCCAGAACTGCAGGAAGTCGGCGTCGAAGATGATGTCGGCGTCGAGGATCTCGCCCGTCGTGGGGTTCACGCGCGAGGGCCCCATCGCGAAGCCGGCGCCCGAGGTGATCCACTGGAACGTGTTGTAGCGGATGTCGCCCGGGTCCCACGTGGCGTCATTGGGCTGCTGCTCGACGTTGATCGCGTCGTAGAAGCCGGCCTTCTCGAACGCCTTGTTCCACTCCGTGATGCCGTCGCGGATCGGCTTGCGGTACTTGAACGGGATCGTCTTATCGAGCCAGAACTTGATCGGCTCCTTGGGCGTGGAGACGTCGGCCGACGGGTCGGCCTTCTCCAGGTTCCAGCGGTTCACGTAGCGGACGAAGCGGTCCTCGTCCTCCGGCTTGGAGTAGTCCTTCAGCGCCGTGACGAAGTAGCCGATCCGGTCGTCGGCCAACCGCGGCTTGTAGCCGTTGGTGGGCAGGCGGCTGATCGAGTAGTGGACGTTGAGCGTCACGCCGCGCGAGTCGGGGACCGAGTCGAACGACCGGTAGCCGCCCGAGGTGTACGTGGCCGCGACCTCGAGTTCGACGTTCTTCGGGAAGCCCTCGACCTCGCTCCAGGTGCTCTTGGTCGTGGAGAAGTTGAAGCCCGAGAGGACCTGGCTGATCTGCGGCAGGTCGCTGAAGAAGACGGGGGTCAGGTCGACGATGTACGACGAGCCCTTGCGCGACTTGATCGGCAGGCTGTAGAGCACACTGTCGGTGTAGGCGAGCTTGACGGCCTGCTCGCTGGGGCTCCCTTTCTTGGCCTTGAACCGCACGTTGCGGCGGACAATCAGGATGCGGTCGCCGACCTTGCGGAACTGCCAAACCCAGTCGTCGCCGAAGTTCCAGCTGAAACCGCCGACCAGCGGCGTCTGGCCCATGCCGCGGGCGATCGTGATCAGCACGATGTAGTCTTTGTTGAGGTCCGAGGGCTGCAGTTCGGCGAAGACGTGATCGTCCGACTTGTGCAGCTTGATCAGCCCGTCGATCTCTTTCGTGTCCTTGAGGACCTTCGACGCGGGCGGGAACTTCGGCGGCTCGGCGGGCTTCTTGGCGGCCGACTTGCCGCTCTCTTTGCTGTCGCCAGCGTCGGCCGAGGCCTCGCCTTCGGCGGCTTCGTCCGCGTTGCTGGCAGAAGCCTGCGGCTCGGAGCCTTCCTCGGCGGCGGGCTCGTCGGCCCAAGCCGGGGCGGCGGGCATGGCGGAGAGCGAGAACACGATCGCGATCGCGGCGGCCAGGGACGCAAGACGCATTGAGGCCACACGGCGGGCAGGTCGAATCGGCATCGAAGGATCTTTCGTCGACGGGTATAGCATAAGAAAACGGGACTGCCGGCGATCGGCGTGGGGAGAGGGCCCGGTTCTCAGCCCTAAAATATACCCCATTCTGACTGTTCGCCTCGATAGCGCCTAAGCTGTTTGGTTGACCCTTTTTCTCGTCAACCGTTTAACCCCTACGTCCCGACCCGCGCGAGAGATCGGCGTGCCGAGCCCAAACACGACGCCGCCCCCCCCAAACGAGGAGTCTATCCGCCGGGCGCTAGAGGCCTTTGAAGCGGGCAGATCGGCGGAGACGGCGGGCGAATTCGAGACGAAGGAGGTGCTGGCGGGGGGGCTGAGCCCGGCGCGGGTGTGGCGCGTGGGGTTAGGAAATCATACGCACGCGCTCAAGACGTGGCCCGCCGCAGGCGCCGATCGGGAGGCCGCTACGCTGCGGCACGCCTGGCTCGACCGGCTCGCAGACAAGGGCGTCGGCTTCCTGCCGGTCGCCCGCCGTACAGCCGGTAAAGACTCGCTCGTCGAGCTGGACGGCTGGTGCTGGGAGCTCGCCCGCTGGCTCCCGGGCGAGCCGATAGCCACGCTCTGCGACGCGGAAGCGAGCGCCGCGGCGCTCGCCGACTTCCACAACGCCGGCCAGCCGATGGCCGCCGTGGCGGGCCCCTCGGCAAGCCTCGCCGCGCGGCGGCGGGCGCTCGAGCAGGCGAAGCTTTACCCGACGGCGACCGGAGCCTTGAGCGGCCCCCAGGCCCCTAGCCTCGCACGACTCAGCGAGCGACTGCCCGCCGCGTGGCGTCGCGGCGACTCGCTGCTGCGGTCGATCGAATCGAACCTTTTCGCACCGCAGCCCTGCCAAATCGACTCGCGGCCCGAGCACTTCTTGCTCACCGAGGGTCGGGTAACCGGCCTCGTCGATTTTGGCGCCATGGCGCTCGACACCCCGCGGGTGGACCTCGCCCGGCTACTCGGCGGGCTGCCGACCGACTGGCGGGGGGCGGCCTTGGCGGCGTATCTCGGAATGTGGCGACCCGACGTCCCCCTCGTCCGTACCAAGTTTGCTAGCGAGCTCGACGCGATCCACGCCTCGGGCGTCACTGCGTCAGCTAGCAACTGGCTGCGCTGGCTGGCGGTCGAGCGGCGAATCTTCCCCAACGAGCGGGCCGTGGCCCGGCGGCTCGAGTGGGTCGCTGGGCGGCTCGAGGCGGTTGCCCGGGGCGAGCCGCTTGTCGAATAGCTTTATCCCGAACGCATTTGCCGTATCCGCGGAAGCCCGATTGGCCAGCGTGAGATTTGGCACGGACCGCTGGCGCCCACGAGACGAACGATTAAGCACCGCCGCGAACGCGCCCGCCCCTGCAGCGGTATCGCGCTAGGTCGCATGGCCGAGTGGCGGTAGAATCCTGTTTTGAAGCCCCGCATGCCGTGAGCCCCACTTGATGCGTCCCCACGCTGTCCGCCACACCACCTGCTTAATCGTCGCGTTGCTAGCCTCGCTGCTGGCCGCGCCGAGCGCCGCGCAATTCCAGTTCAACGGCGGGCTCGATCTCAACCTGCCCGGGCTGCGCGGCGACAGCGGCCAGTCCAAGCCGGCCGAGCCGGTCCGCCTGTCGGCCCAGTTCTACGAGGCGACCGCCGAGCGGCCGGCGCTGCTGCAGGTGACGGCCGACATCGCGCCGAGCTACCACATTTACTCGATCACCCAGCCGGCGGGCGGGCCCGAGAAGACCGTGCTCACCCCCGCCGAGTCGGGCGACTACGAGTTAGTCGGCGCCTTTACCGCCACGCCGGCCCCCGAGTCGCATGTCGACGAAGAGATCTGGGTCGGCCTGAAGATCGAAGAACACACCGGCCGCGTCACCTGGACCGCGCCGATCCGTCTCGCCGAGGGCGTCGATCCCTCGTCGCTCACGATCCAGGGAAGCGCAACCCTGCAGGCGTGTCAGGCGTTCAGCTGTTTGCCACTGGAGCTCGATTTCACGGCCAGCCTCGCCACGGGCGAGCCGGCAGGCTTTGACCCGGGCGTGTTCGCCGCGGTCGAGGCGGGCGAAGAGGCGCTCGCCACGGCGCCGATCCCCGACTTCCCGCGCGCGACGAACGGCGCCTCGGAGCCCGGCTTGGCCCCCGCCGATGACCCCGAGGCCTCGGGAGTCACAAGCAGTTTGCTGGCGACGCTCGGCTTCGCGCTCATGGGCGGGTTGATCCTGAACCTCATGCCGTGCGTGCTGCCGGTGATCGGGCTGAAGGTCATGTCGTTCGCCGAGCAGGCGGGCCACGACCCCGGCCGCGTGCTGGGGCTCAACCTGGCGTACGCCGCCGGCATGCTCGCGGTGTTCCTGCTCCTGGCCACACTGGCGTCGCTCGCCCAGCTCGGCCTGGGCGCCGAGAGCTACGGCTGGGGCGAGCTTTACACCTTGGGCTGGTTCAAGGTCGGCATGATCGCGCTGGTCTTCGCCATGGCGCTAAGCTTCCTGGGCGTGTGGGAGATCCCGATCCCCGGGTTCGCCGGCGCCGGCAAGTCGGTCGACCTGCAACAGAAAGAGGGCGTCAGCGGGGCGTTCTTCAAGGGCGTGTTCACAACGAT
This sequence comes from Pseudobythopirellula maris, assembly GCF_007859945.1. Taxonomy (GTDB): domain Bacteria; phylum Planctomycetota; class Planctomycetia; order Pirellulales; family Lacipirellulaceae; genus Pseudobythopirellula; species Pseudobythopirellula maris. The sequence goes on from NZ_SJPQ01000002.1 coordinate 575,385, forward strand.
CCTCGCCACGCCGTGCAGCGGGCCGTTCCTCGGGCCGGTGTTCGCGTTCACGATCGCCCAACCTCCGGTGGTCACCTACCTGATCTTCACGTTCGTCGGCCTCGGCATGGCGCTCCCCTACCTGCTGATTGGCTTGTTTCCGTCGCTCATTGCGTGGCTCCCCAAACCGGGCGCCTGGATGGAGACCTTCAAACAGCTGATGGGCTTCGTGCTGATGGGAACGGTCGTCTTCTTGTTCTCGTCGATCGCCAAGGAAAGTTACCTGCCGGTGCTCGCCCTGATGGTGGCGCTCGGCGTCGCCTGCTGGTGGATCGGCCGCACGCCGATCACCGCCAGCCCGGCCGCCAAGACGACCTCCTGGGTCGGCGGCCTAGCGACCGTGCTGCTGACCGGCTGGTTAGCCTTCGGCTTGCTCGGCCCCAGCGAGCACGAGCTGCCCTGGAAGCCCTACTCGAACGCTTCGCTGGCCCTGGCCCAGCAGCGCGGCAAGACCGTGCTGGTCGACTTCACCGCCGAGTGGTGCCTCACCTGCAAGCTGAACCTTAAGACCGCGATCGACACCGAGAAGGTCAAAGAGGTGATCGCCGCCAACGGTGTCGAGCCGCTCATCGCCGACTGGACCGACCGCAACGACGAGATCAAAGCCGCGCTGTCCGATCTGAACAGCATCAGCATCCCGCTGCTGGCGATCTACCCGGCCGACCGGCCCGAGCGGCCGATCGTGCTGCGCGACTCGATCACGCAGTCGCAGCTGCTCGCCGCCCTGCACGAGGCGGGCGCCACGCGGGCCAACGACGCCGGCCAAACGCCCTCCGAAAGCGACTCGCGTTCGGTCGACATGCCGCAGATCGAGCTGGGCGGCGCCGCCTCGACGGCCGACCTGCGTTAGGCGTCGATCGCTCCAGCGATCTGCAGGGAACGCCCTCCGTGGCGTTCCTGGCCCCGGGCACACGCACGCCGCAAGGCGCTCTCAGTACCGCGATACGGAATCGGGGTTCGGGCCCTTCCGCCGGGACCGGATCGCCACAGAGGGCGATCCCTGCAGGGGGGCGTCATGGCCCCCGCAGCCGGCACGTTGACCGCCGGGGCCACAAACCGCCAGAATGCGGCGAATTGAAGCCCCTTCACGCCTCTCGCCCTCCGCACGCATGACGCCCGACGCCACCCCTCCCGCCGCCGACGCCGCCCCCTCCGCGCCGACCACCGATCCCCAGGCCGCCCGCCGCGTCAAGCTCGAGGCCCTCACGGCCATGGGCGTCGACCCGTGGGGCCAGCGGCTCGACGACCACACGCCGATCGGCCAGGTCCGCGCCCGCATGAGCGAGTTGCGTTACCGGTTCCCCGACGGCGCCGAGGTCGAGCTGCCGGATTTTTCTAAGCAAGACGACGACTTCAACTTCCGTCAGTGGAAGGCCGACCGCAACGAGGAGCACGCCGCCAAGACGGGAGAGAAAGGCGTCCGGGGCGACGTCGCCGGGCCCGAGTTCCGCGTCGCCGGCCGCATCGTGCTGCACCGCAACAAGGGCAAGCTGCACTTCATCGACCTGCGCGACATGACCGGCGACTTGCAGCTGATGGTCGGCCAGAAGCAGGTGGGCGACTCGTGGGCCGTTGTGGAGCAGCTCGACCTGGGCGACATCATCGCTGTGGACGGCGCGCTCACCGTCACGAACACCGGCGAGCTGTCGATCGCCGCTACCAAAGTCCACTTCCTCTGCAAGAGCCTCGAGACGCCGCCCGAGAAGCACCACGGGCTCACCGACCCCGAGATGCGGCAGCGGATGCGTTACGTCGACCTGGCGTACAACGACGGCGTCATGCCGCGGTTCCTGGATCGCACGCGCATCGTCCGCAGCGTACGCGACACGCTCGCCGAGCGCGGCTTCGTCGAGGTCGAGGGCCCCACGCTGCACAGCATCGCCGGCGGCGCCGCCGCCCGGCCGTTCAACACCCATCACAACGCATTGGACATGCCGCTGTTCATGCGGATCGCGCTGGAGCTGCACCTCAAGCGGCTCCTGGTGGGCGGCATCGAACGTGTGTACGAACTCGGCCGCGTCTACCGCAACGAGGGGATCAGCCCCAAGCACAACCCCGAGTTCACCATGCTCGAGGTCTACCAGGCTTACGGCAATTACGAGTCGATGATGGACCTGACCGAAGCGGTGATCACGGACGCCATCGCTGCTACGCAGCAGGGGTCGGGGGTCGGGGGTCAGGGGACAGGGGAGGTGAGCTACGTGTTGCCTTATGGGGAGCACACGGTTGATTTCACTCCTCCTTTTGAGCGGCGGACTTACAACGACCTGTTCGCCGAGCACGCCGGGGTCGATCCCGACGACGAGGGCGCGGTGGCCGACCTGGCCAAGAAGATCGGCTTCGACCTGAAGGACGAGTCGGGCGCCCCGAGGCACCCGGACGTCATTAAGAACGAGGTGTTCGAGGCCAAGGTCGAAGACGCGCTCGTCGGCCCGATCTTTGTGATCGACTACCCGGCGAGCATCTGCCCGCTGACGAAGCGCAAGAAGGACAACCAGGCGATCGCCGAGCGGTTCGAGTTGTTCGTGCGCGGCATGGAGATCGCCAACGCCTACACCGAGCTGAACGACCCCGACCTGCAAGAAGAGCTGTTCAAGAGCCAGCTCACGGGCCTGAGCGACGAGGACTCGATGGCCAAGATGGACGACGACTTCATCCGCGCCCTACGCCACGGCATGCCCCCCACCGGCGGCCTGGGCATCGGCATCGACCGCCTCGTGATGCTGCTAACGAACAGCCAAACGATTCGGGACGTGATTTTGTTCCCGCTCTTGCGCAATGAGAAGTGAGCTAGACCCTACACACTGAGATATTCGGCGTCACCCGCCGTTGAATACCGTGCCGACCTCTAACCGTGTAGCCTCGAGGGAATCCTAGGCAGCAAATGACCTGTTCCTGTGACCAGATCCAAAGTAGGGTCTGATCGCCTCTCTCCTTGCGTAAACTGCACCGTACTACCTGTAAGTAATAATGAGTACTCATTCGATTTCGAAGTTATCGCCAGCTTTGCGAGGTGTATCCGTGATGGGCGTAGCACTTGTGCTGCTTGCCTGTAGCGAAGCCGTTTCGTCTTCGTTGGAAATCCAATGGGTTGCAATTGGTAACCCGGGAAATGCGCCTGACCCAGAAACAGAGCGCGGCTCCGTTGGCTACACCTACGAAATAAGTGCGACGGAAATCACCAATGCGCAATTCGTAGAGTACCTTAACGAAACCGACCCACTAGCAAATAACCACGCTAACAGATTTGTTCGTACGTATCCACGGTCTTTGCCCGGCATTACATTTTCACCAAGAATATTGCCAGGCGTTGAATACGTTCCTCAAAACAGCCCTGGCTCCAAATACACCATTAAACAAGGCCAGGAAAACCACCCCGCAACCGTGATATGGAGTGCCGCAGCTAGGTACGCAAATTGGCTGCACAATGGTAAGGGCAGTGGCGACACAGAAGACGGAGCATACTCGCTGGCGGGAGGGGGAGGTTACTTGGATTTCTATGTAGGTGTTGAAAGAAATCCGGGCTCACGAGTCGCCATCCCAACAATGGACGAATGGTACAAGGCGGCTTTTCACGATGCTGGGGCAGGCACGAGTGGGCTATATTTTGAATACCCCACATCAAGTAATTCTGCCCCGTCGGCAGCTTCCCCCTTTATTGACCCGTCAGGCAGCAATTATCAAGGTGTTGTTGGTGGTTTCACCGACGTCGGAGCATACTACCTAGCGTCAAGCCCTTATGGCACATATGACCAGGCGGGGAATGCCTTTGAATGGCTCGAAACCTATTGGGGTTACAATGCCAATGCTGGCCTTCGCGCTTCGGTCGGCGGCAATCTTTAATTCGACGCCGGTCTTATAAACTCCAGAGGTGTAGCCAGTACTGGTATTGATATCATTGACCACATTGGATTTCGGTTGGTTCGGATTGTTCCCGAGCCAAACCTAGGATGCGTCTTTGTGTTTTCTTTGCTGGGGTTGAGTTGCCTAAAACGGCACCGATGCAGCTAGTTCACCCCTTCGCCACTTTGCGCAGGGCTCGAGGTAGGGCACCGGCTCGCTGCCCAAGGGGTTGAACACCGTGCCGCCGACCTGTGATCAGAACCGTATCCGCGTGAGTTGTTTGTAGGCTATGAGCCCGCAGGCGATTTGTACCTGGGCTTCGTAGTTGGTGGCGTTGCGATCTCTGCGGACGCCGACGGCGGCCGGTGGCACTGCGAAAGTGGGCGCCGCCAGCCGCAACGAGAAGTGAGCTAGCCCGTTTCATGCTTCATCGCCTGATACGAACTCTGTTCCCGTTCCTTTTGCGGCCCCGCATTACGGGCGAGCTGCCGTCGGTCGCCTTGCTGAAGAAGTACCCGAATTGGGAGAACGCCCTCGACGAAGAGGGCCTCGAGGGGCAAGACGAGAGCACGTTGCGACCGCACCCGATCCAGGATTCGATACCCGACGATTTTCTCTTCACCGCAGGGGAGGTCCACGCGCCTTCGGGAGAGACGTTCAATGCCCTCATCGAGATCGATTACGGCGCCGTCAACTGTGTCACCGTTTACTCAGGCTCGAGCCCAAGTGCTTGCTGGAGTTTTTACCAGTCAGTACGGCTGGACGGGTGGGCGACCGATTGTCTGGCTTCCTTCCGGAACAGCTCGGAGGATCGCACACCCGCCCCGATCGAGGACCCGACCGTGTTCCCTCTCGTGCTCGAGACCCGACTCCCATTCGGTCGAACCGGCGAGAAGATTGTTGTCCGAGTCGATTCGGTCGCCCGCCTGCCCGATCCGCTGCCGCGAAAGAGGTAGGCCGGATCAAGCGGCGGAGCGGGATTGCCACACCGCTCGGATCAACCGCCGCGCCGCCGCAAAACCGCCTAAACGAATCCGACGCCCAGCCCCGGAGGGGCGACAGCGCGCCCCGGAGCAACGCCGCTGTCGCCCCTCCGGGGCTTGGGGCATGCGCGCCATTTTTTGCCCCAGGGGCTCTCGCCCCTGGCTATGCGCTGCCGCCCCTCCGGGGCTAGCGGTTTGGGCGCCTGCTCTTGGCGCCTTGGCGGCTTTGCGTGAGTCCGTTCGTGACGCTCAGTGCTAGCAGCCCTCCGATCCGCCTATGGTGGATGGGTCGCCGGCTATTCTTCCACTTCCTCGCTTGCGACCTCGTCTGGTCGCGACGCGTTGATCTCGGCTATCCTACACGGCCCCGTGCTCGCGCCTCGTGCTAGCACTTCTGACAAGCCACATCGACAAGGACGGCGATGTACAAGCTGCTGCTCTGCCTGCGCTACCTGCGCACGCGCTGGATCGCGCTCGCCTCGATCGTGAGCGTCACGCTCGGCGTGGCGACGATGATCGTCGTGAACTCGGTCATGGCCGGGTTCACGCACGAGATGCAGGACCGCATCCACGGCATTCTCAGCGACCTGGTGTTCGAGGCCCGCTCGCTCGACGGCGTGCCCGACGCCCCGGCGCACATGGCCAAGATCCGCGCGGCGGCCGGCGACATGATCGAGGGGATGAGCCCCACGGCCCACGTGCCGGCGATGCTCGGCTTCACGGTCGGCGGCCAGCGCGTCACCAAGCAGGTGAACGTGATCGGCGTCGACCCGACAACCTACTCGACGGTGAGCGACTTCGGCCGTTACTTGCAGCACCCCGAGAATCGGACGTCGCTCGACTTCGAGCTCAAAGAATCGGGCTACGACACGCACGACCACCAGGCCGACGACCCGCTGGCCACGCCCGAGCGCGAGCAGATGGGCTTCGCCGGCTGGGAGTACCGCCGCCGAAAGGCGTACTGGACCAAGAAAGAGGCCGAGCTCGCCACCGAGGCGGGGCCGGCGGTGAACGACCCGTTCGCCGCCAACGGCCAGGCCGAAGAGGGCGCCACGTTCGACCCCGCCAAGCAGCAGCACCCCGGCGTGGTGCTCGGCATCGCGATCGGCAGCTACCGCGACCACGCGGGCGCCGACCGGTTTCTGGTCGTGCCGGGCGACGACATCGAGATCACCTACCCGTCGGCCGGCGTCCCGCCCAAGCCGCTCTCGGCCCACTTCACGGTGGTCGATTACTACGAGAGCAAGATGAACGAGTACGACGGCACCTTCGTGTTCGTGCCGATCGAAACGATGCAGCAGCTGCGCGGCATGATCGACCCGTCGACCGGCGTGGCCAACTTCAACTCGATCCAGATCCGCTGCAAGGAGGGCGTCGACCCGGCGGTGGTGCGCGACACGATCGCCGCGGCGTTCGACCCGCAGCGCTACGTGGTGAGCACCTGGCGCGACAAGCAGGGGGCGCTGCTGGCCGCCGTGCAGATGGAGACCGCCGTATTGAACGTGCTGCTGTTCATGATCATCGCCGTGGCCGGCTTCGGCATTCTGGCGACCTTCTACATGATCGTCGTGGAGAAGACCCGCGACATCGGCGTGATGAAGAGCCTGGGCGCCAGCAGCCTCGGCGTGATGGGCATCTTCGTCGGCTACGGCTTGGCGCTCGGCGTCGTGGGCGCCGGGGCGGGCATGCTCGGCGGGCTGGTGTTTGTCGACCACATTAACGAGATCGCCGACGTGCTGGGACGCATCACCGGCCAGCCGGTGTTCGACCCCTCGGTCTATTACTTCCAGAAGATCCCGACGATCGTCGACCCCTTCACCGTGGCCTGGGTGGTCGGCGGCGCGATGGCGATCGCCGTGCTGGCGAGCGTCGCCCCGGCGTTCCGGGCCGCGATGCTGCGGCCGGTGGAGGCGCTGCGATGGGAATGAGTCGAATGCGCCTTTATAGGGCTACTCCGCTGGAATGCGGAACGCGGAACACTTGTGAGGAGGCCGACCGTTGAGCAACGACACAACCACATTGGCGGAACTGATGCATCGGTCAGAGAATCGGCCCGCGCCAGCGGCGTCCGCCTTCCGCAATACGGCCGCCGGCTGCCCCGTGCTGCTCGAATCGCGCAACCTCTTTAAGACCTACCGCAAGGGCGCGCTCGGCGTGCCGGTGCTCAAGGGGGTCGATCTTGAGGTGCGCGCGGGCGAGCTGCTGGCGATCGTTGGGCAGAGCGGCTCGGGCAAGAGCACGCTGCTCCATTGCCTCGCCACGCTCGACGAGCCGGACGACGGCGAGGTGTGGTTCGACGGCATGCGGGTCGACAACCTGCCGCGCCGCGGACGCGACCGGCTGAAGAACCGCTACTTCGGCATGATCTTCCAGGCGTACCACCTGCTGCCCGAGCTCACGGCGCTGGAAAACGTGTTGGCGCCGGCGATGATCCGCCACGGCGTGTTTTCCTATCTCGCGCAAAAACGCCAGCTCAAGGCACGGGCGACTGAGCTGCTGGAGACCGTCGGCCTTGGCCACCGGCTGAGGCACAAGCCGCGTGAGATGTCGGGCGGCGAGATGCAGCGGACCGCCATCGCTCGCGCGCTGATGAACGAGCCGCGGATCTTGCTGGCCGACGAGCCGACGGGCAATCTCGACCAGGCGACCGGCGAGGGGGTGCTCGAACTGCTGCACGGGCTCAACGGGTCCGCATCAGGAGCGAACCAGGCCGAGCGGCTGACGGTCGTTCTCGTGACGCACGACCGCTCGGTCGCCGCCCAGGCTGACCGGGTGGTGACGCTCGTCGAGGGGCGTGTCGACAATGCGGGAGCCCGGCAGCGAGCCGAGCCGGCCGCGTAAAGCCGGCCGGAAGCCGGCTCGCCTTCCACGGCTAGGGCCATCCTTGCGCACATTGGACGCCATCGGTTAAACTTGGTGTCCCTTTCCGCCCCCTCTGAAACTCCACCCCCGCCCCCTCCGCTATGTCCCGAGTCGTTTGGATCAACGGCAAGCTCGTCCCTGCGGCCGAGGCCACGGTCAGCGTGTTCGACCACGGCCTGCTTTACGGCGACGGCGTGTTCGAGGGGCTGCGCATCTACGGCGGCAAGGTGTTCCGGCTGGAGGAGCACCTCAAGCGGCTCTACGAATCGGCCAAGGCGATCTGGCTCGAGATCCCCATCGCCGTGGACGCGCTCGCGGCGGCGACCAACGAGACCGTGGCGGCCAACAAGCTGGTGGACGGCTACATCCGTCTGATCGTCACGCGCGGCGCCGGCACGCTGGGACTCGACCCCCGGAATTGCGATCCGCGGGTGATCATCATCGCCGACACGATCCGCCTCTACCCGGCCGAGTACTACGAGAACGGCCTGGAGATCATCACGTCGAGCGTCATCCGCAACCACCCGGCGGCGCTGAGCCCGCGCGTTAAATCGCTCAACTACCTGAACAACATCTTGGCGAAGATCGAGGGCATCCAGGCGGGCTGCATCGAGGCGCTGATGCTCAACCACAAGGGCGAAGTGGCCGAGTGCACCGGCGACAACCTCTTCCTGGTGAAAGACGGCGCGCTGCACACGCCTCCCTTGGACGCCGGCATCTTGGCCGGGGTTACGCGTGACACCGTCATCGAGCTCGCCGCCGAGGCGGGCCTCGTTTGCCACGAGCGTCCGCTCACCAAGCACGACGTGTACGTCGCCGACGAGTGCTTCCTCACCGGCAGCGCGGCGGAGGTGATCCCCGTGGTGCGGGTCGACAGCCGCACGATCGGCGACGGCAAGCCGGGCCCCGTCACCCGCGACCTGAAAGAGCTCTACGCAAAGCTGACGTACGCCTGAGTCTTCCCGTCCCTTGGGCGGGTGGGGTTGGCGAGCAGACGCCCGGAGCGCCCGGTTTTCAACTCGGCCGCCGCCTCGCAAATAGGGCCCTACTTCCGCGCCGCCGTTTGGATGCCGTCGCGGAACTCGGCGTTCGACACCTCGCGGTACTCGGCCAAGTGGTCACGCGCCAGGTCGATCCGCTGCTTGTCCTTCTTCGACAAGATCCAGGTCACGCGGTGCTTGGACTTCAGAGCCGGCTCTTCGGCGTCGCCGTCGGTCAGCTCGATCTCGACCGGCACCACCGAGCGGCGGGTGATCGCCTCGTTCACCTTGAGCCGCGGCCCCGGCGGCACGCCCGCCTCGAGCATCGTGTGCAGTTGCGCGTAGGCGTCGAGGAATCCGCGCAGCTCGGCCATCGCCGCGCTGTCGGCCACGGGCATCGTCACAAGTCGGTAGCTGAGCACATCGCTCGTCAGACGCAGCTCGCCGGTGGCGGCGTCGAACTCCTCCTTGAAGACCGGGTCGCCCGCGAACCGCAGGAACGGGTCTTTCTGCAACGCGGCCCAGCGGCGGAGCTTGATCATCAGGGCGGCGACCTGATCGGCGCCGATCTCGGTGCGGACCTCGCGGTTCTCGTCGAGCAACAAGAAACGCCCCGGCTTGTCGCCGCTGCTCGGGCGGAAGATGGTCACTCGCCCCACACTGTCGCGGAAGTCGTACGCCACGCCGTCGTGGAACAGCGTGATCGACTCGCTCGTGGGCTCCTCCTCGTCGAGGGCGTGAACGGTCGTCTCGATGCGGAACTCGGCGGCGGTCGCGGCCGAGGCGACAAAACTCAGCGCGCAAGGCGCGAGTGCAACGGTGAGGGCGAGTAGCAGGTGGCGCATGGCTTGGGTCTCCGACCGGTGGCTAGCTGTAGCGGTGGTGCAGGACCGCCAAGCTAACACATCGCGATCGGGGGCCTAAGAGCAAGTGCGCAGGAGCGTCGGTCGCTCAGCCGAAGTAGTCAGGCTCGTTGCCAGCAATCCATTTGATGTTGCAGCCGAGGCTGGGGGTTTGGTCCTCGCTGGGGAGCTCCTCAGCTAGCACCGCGTCGCAGGCGGCCCGCAGATCGGCGCCGGTCGGCGCGTTGCCGCTGTCCGGGCGGGTGCTGTCGAACTGCCCGCGGTAGGCCAGCTCGAGCTCGCCCGTTTCGCCGCTTCGCGAGTAGAGAAAGAAGTCGGGTGTGCAGGCGGCGCGGTAAGCCTTGGCCACTTCCTGCGTGGCGTCGTACAGGTACGGGAAAACGTACCCGCGTTTGTCGGCCTCCTCCTTCATGAGCTCCGGCGAGTCGGCCGGGTAGTTCTCCACGTCGTTCGAACTGATCCCCACAATCCGCAGGCCGCGCTGCTCGTACTCGCGGGCAAAATCGGCGAGCGCATCGGCCAGGTGCAACACAAACGGGCAATGGTTGCACATGAACATCACGAGCAGCGCCGGGGCGTCGTCGAAGTCGGTGAGCGACACGGTCTTGCCGTCGACATTCGGGAGCGAGAAATCGGGGGCCGCCGAGCCGAGCGGCGTCATTGTGCTGGGAGTGCGAACCATCGGGGGGTCTCTTACGTCGTAAGGAGGTGCCGGGAGTAAAGAGCCGGGGTCCCGCTGGTCTATCGCAGTCGATCGGCCGTTTGCGGGGCTCTCACCGAGTATCGGCCCCGCCGCCCGGGCGGGCAACCGACCCCCGGCAGCCGCCCCCACAGGCGACAGGGCGTCGCGTTGACACCGTGCGCCCCCAGCTTACAATTCGTTGACTTCACCAAACTGACGCCCTGCTGGCCGCGGCCGGGCGCCCCAAGTTTCTACCCAGAGCGGCCAACCGCCGAGGATCCTGCCATGGGCCTGCTCGAGATCGATGACAACAACTTCGAGGCCGAAGTGCTCAACAGCTCCGAGCCGGTGCTGCTGGACTTCTGGGCGCCGTGGTGCGGCCCGTGCCGCCAGATCGCCCCGCTCGTCGAGCAGTTGGCCGAGGAGAACGGCGGAGCCGCCAAAGTGGCGAAGCTCAACGTCGACGACGCCCCCGGCGCCGCTCAGACCTACGGCGTGAGCAGCATCCCCACGCTGATGGTCTTCAAGAACGGCGAAGTGGTCGAACGCTTCGTCGGCCTGCAACCGAAGAACCGCCTGCAAGAGGCGATCGACGCCGCGAAGGCGTGAGGCGTTTCCTATAAGACTGAGACCAAAACGGCCGGGCCACGCAAAAGCGTCGCCCGGCCGTTTTTTTGTCACCACGTCTTCGAGGACCATTGCTCTTGCGCTACGCGAGCGCGCCGCTAACGGCGACTCTCGGCGACTAGGCGAACAGCTCAGCGATGGGTGTGCCGCCGCCGGCGATCTTCATCGGCCGGCCGTTGGTGGCGGTGTGCTCGGTGCTCAGGTCGATGCCGAGCGCCCGGCAGATGGTCGCCATCAAGTCTTCGGACGAGTGCGGGGCCGACACGACCTGCGAGCCGTCGTCGCTCGTCTCGCCGATGGCGAGCCCGCCGCTCAGGCCACCGCCCCCGACCACCGCGCTCCACGCGCGGGCGTAATGGTCGCGGCCGCCGTTGGAGTTGATGCTCGGCGTGCGGCCGAACTCACCCATCCACAGCACCACCGTGTCTTCGAGCAATCCCCGCTCGGAGAGGTCTTCGACCAAAGCGCTCATCGCCCGGTCCATCTCGGGCAGCTTGTTGTCGAGAGCGCCGAAGCAGTCGTTGTGCAGGTCCCACCCGCCCATGTTGACCTCGACGAACGACACGCCCGCCTCGACGAGCCGACGCGCCATCAGGCAGCCGTTGCCAAAGCCCGTTTGTCCGTAACGCTCACGCACCGCCTCGCTCTCTTGCGAGACGTTGAACGAAGCCATCTGGCTGCTGGTCATCAGCCGGTTGGCGCGGGTGAGCACCTTGGCGTGCTCGGCGGCGGCTTGGCCGCGACCCTGGCGGATGAAACGGCTCTCGATCGTGTTGAGCAGGTCCATCCGCGGCCCGAGCCGCCCGGCGTCCATCGGCTGGCCGACGTTGCGGACCCGGCCGTTGGAGTTCACTTGGAACGGTGCGTAGGCCATCCCCAAGAACCCCGGCCCTTCGCTCCGACCACCGACCGACACGAACGCCGGCAGGTCGAACCCCTCGTCGAGGCGCGCCATCTGCTCGGCGACCACGGCGCCGTAACTCGGGTGCCGCACGCTCGGGTTCGGCACGAAGCCGGTGCGCAGGTAGTAGCTCGCCCGGGTGTGGTCGGCCTCGCGGGTGCTCATCGAGCGGACCACCGAGAGGTGCTTCATTTGATCGGCGATCATCGGAAGCCGCTCGCAGATCTGCAGGTCGCCCGTGGTGGAGATCGGCGTCAGAGGGCCGCCGGTGGCGGCGCCCGGCTTCATGTCCCACAGGTCGATCGTCGGCGGCCCGCCACTCATCCAGAGCAAGATGGCCGACTTGTTGCGGCGTTTCAAATCGGCTGCCGCCGCCTGCATGGCGCCGCCGAGTGTGAACGCCGAGGCGCCAAAGGCGGCGATCCCGGCGAGGTGGTCGAGAAAGTGGCGTCGGTTCATCATGTGATTGCCTCGTAGGGGGCCGACAACGGATGCTTACTAAGACGCGGACGGGTGACGGCAGGCGTGCACCCGCTTCTCAATCCCTCCCCATCAAGGGAGGAGAATAACGGCTAGTGATTCAGGATAAACTCGTTGCTGTTGAGCAGGGCCCACCACACGTCGCGTAGCGACTGGACCACGTTGCCTTGCCGCGAGGCGAGCACCGCTTGGCAGGCTCGCAATTCGGCCCGTTCGGGTTTGCGCGCCAGGGCCGCCCGGTAGAGCCGCACCAGTTTTTCGGTGTCGCTGAGCGAATCGTCCCCCGCGACCGATTCTAAGAAGCCCCCCTTCCTCACACTCGTCGCCCGGCGCACGAGGTCGCCGTTCATCAACGCTAGCGCCTGCGGGATCGATCCGTCGAACGTCGTCGCCTCGCCGTTTTCGTCGTTGGCGAAGGCCGTGTTGAACTGTCGCAGCCAGCGCTGCCGCACCTGGTCGCGGCGATCGGCCTCGATCGTGGCGTCGGCCGCCGTGGCGGTGAGCAACGAATCGTACAGCTGCTCGGCCGTCATCTGACGGAGATAGAACCGGCTGAACTCCGGCGCGGCGCCGAGGGCCGGGTCGTCGTGCTCGTTCGACGAACGCGCCCGACTATCCCGTCCGTACGCCTCGCTCAGCACGATCCAACGCGAAAGCCTCCGCAGGTCGTGGCCCGACGCGCGGAACGACTCGGCCAAGAATTCGAGCAACTCGGGGTGCGACGGCGGGTTGTGGGGGCCGATGTCGTCGACCGGCTCGGTGAAGCCGCGCCCCAGCAGCCGGCCCCACTCGCGATTGACCGCAGCCCTAGCAAAGTCGTTCGACGTGGCGATCCAGTCGGCCAGTTCCTCGCGGCGGTCGACCTCGTCCAGCTGCCCGCTGTCGCCGTAGCCTTCTCGCAGTTCGGGGTCGCGGTCGGCAATCACGTCGGCCAGGTACTCGCCGTCGAGAAACGCCGGGTAAGCGACTTTCAGCCGTCCGTTGCGCAACTCGTAGTAGATCTCGGCCCGTCGGGCCGGGTCGTCGAGCGATGCGTTGCGGCGGCCACGCTGGCGGGCGCCCTCGCCCGGGAAGTCACGCTCGCGGATGCGGGCGTAGCGGCGCCTGGAGTCTTCGTCGCGAACGCGCTCGAAGCGGGTTTGGCGGAAAAAGGCGTTGAGTTCCCAGAACTGGTTCTGGCGGTGCTCGTTAAACGGATGGTCGTGGCACTGCGTGCACTGGACCGCGACGCCGAGGAAGACCTTGGCGGTCTGCGCCGTCGCCTGCACGCCTTGGTCCGCCATCTTGTCGACGAGGAAGTTGGCGGCCGGATTGTAATCGTCGTCCGCGGGTCGGCTGCTGCCGGTGGCCGTGACGAGCTCGTGCATCAGTTTGTCGAGCGGCTTGTCGGCGCGGAAGCTCTCTTGGAGATAAGCGTGAAAACCGTCCCGGTCGACAAACGACGTGCGGGCGATTCCCCCCGTGCGGCCCACCAGCAAGTTGGCCCACACCGTGGCCAAGTGGCGGGAGTGCTCTTCGCGATAGTCGTAGCCGAGCAACCGGTCGACCCACACCCGACGCCGCTCTCGCGGTTTCGCCTCGAAGAAGGCGTCGAGCTCTTCGACCGTCGGGATGCGGCCGATGAGATCCAACGTCACACGACGCGCCCAAGGCCCGTCGGGCGCCTCGGCCGACGGCGTCACGTCGGCGTCGCTCCAGGAACTCCCTAGCAGACGATCGATCTCGGTGACAACGGCGACATCCTCCAAAGGATGAGCCGGAGAATCACCCGCGAGAGCCGGCCTCGAAGCAAGCAGCCCCAAGACGGCGAATAGCAAGATGCGTGGCAGTGCGCTCAACCGCGGGCTCCGTTTTATCGGCGTACGAGATCGACCTTAGAGCGGTTTGCTCATTGGTGCAGACGCTCGTCTCGCGATCGGCGTCATGGCTTCGTCAGCCTGCATCGACAATGCACCGCATTGCCTGCTTCGGCTTCCTCGCCACGCCCCCAATCGCTTCCCCGCTCGTCCACACCAATTCGAAAACCGCTCTAGCCATGATAGGCTATCCATCCGGGAGACTCCGGCACACGGGCTCTCACGCCCATCGAATAGAGCAAGCCCTGGTAGTCCCAACCCCGCTCTGCAGCCGAGGTATTCATGGCGATGACGCCGATGGAAAGAAAACCAAGAAAGCCGAGAGAAGCCCTCTATGAGGCGGGCCATTAGCCCAGCCGAGTGTTGCATAATGATACACGTGTGCCATTTTGCAACAGTCAAAACGCAACAGGCGAGTCTGGGCCGTGTTCCAGTGGCCCAGACTCGCCTTGGCAGTGTCGCAAAAGCCGGTGAAAGCAAGAGCTGAGGGGGGGGATACAGCTAAAGCTAACGTCTTGTCCCGTATGCCTTTACGAACTACCTGATGCGTTTGCCTCTTCACCTACCGACCCCGTACTCTTCTCTGTACCGGCCCCGAGCGTTAGTTTCGCTTGGCGCCAAGGTCTCGGCGAATGATTGACTAATAAGCAACTGGCGTGCCACACTGCTGTCGCCTCACCACGACCACGACTCGTCCACGACCCCAGGAAAGCCGCAAGACAAGATGAGCAAGGCCTACACTAAGATCGCCCAAATCAAGAGCCTCGATTCCCTGAGGGAGCGGCTCGCGGAATTAGGCGTCGAGTTACCCCTCGACGAGCAGCCACTCAGCGCCGCAGAAAAATCGCCGCTCGCCGAGTCGTGGGACTTCTCCGGCCTGAAGGTGGGCAACCGTTGGGCGATCCACCCAATGGAAGGCTGGGACACCGGCCGCGACGGAGCCCCCAGCGAGCACACGTTGCGACGCTGGAACCGCTTCGGCCTTAGCGGGGCCAAACTCATCTGGGGCGGCGAGGCGGCCGCTGTCGTGCCTGAGGGCCGCGCTAACCCGAACCAGACACTCGCACTCGAATCGAACCGCGCGGGCCTCGTCGCCCTCATCGAGGAGCTCCGCGGCGCCCACCAAGAAAGCTTCGGCACGCTCGACGGGCTGGTCGTCGGCTTGCAGCTGACCCACTCCGGTCGGTTCTGCCGCCCGAACGACAAGAAGCGGCTCGAGCCGCGGATCGCCTATCACCACCCGCTGCTCGACGCGAAGTTCGGAATCGACCCGGACGACACCGCGGTCGTGCTCACCGACGACGACGTCGAGCGGCTGATCGACGCCTACGTGGCGGCCGCCAAGCTGGCCGCCGAGACCGGCTACCAGTTTGTCGACGTGAAGGCGTGCCACGGCTACTTGCTGCACGAGTTCCTCAGCGCCCGCCGCCGTCCGGGCCGCTTCGGCGGCGACCTGGAGGGTCGCAGCCTCGCGCTCCGCACGATCATCGGCCGCGTCCGTGACGAGGTCCCGCAACTCGCCGTGGGCGTGCGGCTGAGCCTGTTCGACTTCGTCCCTTACGCCACGAGCCAAGAGGTCGGCAAGCCGATGGAGTTCGCCGGCATCTCGCCTTACGACATGGCGTTCGGCGCCAAGGCCGACAACCCGATGGAGATGGACCTCACCGAGCCGGTCGAGCTGATCGAGAAGCTGGTCGGCATCGGCGTGGGCGCGATGAACCTCAGCTGCGGCAGCCCCTACTACATCCCCCACATCCAGCGGCCGGCGATCTTCCCGCCGAGCGACGGCTACCTCCCGCCCGAAGACCCGCTGGTCGGCGTCGGCCGCCAGCTCGGCGCGGTGCGCGAATGCAAAGAGCGGCTCGTCGCCAAGGGGATCAACGTCCCGCTTCTCGGCTCGGGTTACACCTACCTACAAGATTACCTGCCGCACGTCGCCCAGGCGGCGGTCCGCGAAGGGTGGGTCGACTCGGTCGGCCTGGGCCGCATGGTGCTCAGCTACCCCGAGCTGCCGGCCGACACGCTGGCGGGCGAGGATTGGAAACGCAAAAAGGTCTGCCGCACGTTCAGCGACTGCACCACCGCGCCCCGCAACGGCATCATCTCCGGCTGCTTCCCGCTGGACGATTACTACAAGGTGATGCCCGAGCGCAAGGAGCTAGCCGACGTGAAGAAGGCCCAGCGAGGCTGATCGCGCGGCGGGCGCCAGCGCCGCTAGCGGCGGCCGTTTCTGGCGTTTCGAGAAACATTTTGTTTTCCGTGTCCCCTTCCCCTGGCGGCTCACGCAGGGGCAGATAGCGGGTTCCGCGCCGTCCGTCGGCGCCCCGCAACGCGCTCCCCCCCGGTGCGCGCAGTCTGCTTCAAGAAAAGGGAGATTCGGATGTTTCGTCGCACTCTGATGGCGGGCGTGTTCGCCTCGGCCGTGGGGCTCATGTGCCTCGGCACGGCGGGCGAGGCCGAAGCGCGCCACTGCCACGACCGAGGTTACTACGGCGGTGGCCGCGGCGTCGCCGTCTACCACAGCGGGCACTACGACGTCTACCGCGGCGGGCCGTCGTACTACCGTTCGGCCTACCGCGGCGTTTACCCGCCCGTCTACCGCAGCCGCAGCGTTTATGGCTACGGCGGCCCGAGCTACTACGGCTCGCGCGGCGGCGTTTATGTCGGCCGTGGCGCCGCGTACTACCGCGGCGGCGGAGTCGGCATCGCGGTCGGCTTCTGATCGTGGTCGCTGGCCAACGCGATCCCACTGTCTAGCAAGCAACCCCTAGCCCCGGCCAAGCTTGGTCGGGGTTAGGCACGCTTGTGCGACAAAGGCCGCAGCGGCGGGCGCCGTGCTTAGCCTTGCAACTCTTCGAGCGAGAGCGCGCTTTGCCGGATCGCCCGCACGCGATAAACGATCACTTCATCGTCCTTCACCGCGTAGAGAACGCGGTGCGATGGCCGCCTGCCTAGGCCGAAGGGCATTTGGCGGATCTCCACCACCATCAATCCGGCTTCTTCAGCCAAGCTGTGCCGGAGCGGCATAGTCTGTAATGAGGCGATTTCGTGTTCGATACCGAGAAACCAACGGTTTGCCTCTTCAGCCGATCGATTCTCAGCCCACCAACGCAGATTCGACCGGATGTCGTGTTTGGCGGGGCCGGTTACTACGACGCGATAAGTCATCGATCACTGGGGATCCCGAGTTCGGCCTTCATGCGGGCCGAAAAAACGTCCCACGGCTCGAAGTCTCCGGCCTCATAAGCGTCGATGCCCTCCTGCACTGCGGCGACCTCCTGGGCCTGCCACTCAAGGGCCTGCTTAGCCATTGTCTCAATGATCGCCGGCACGTCGCTGTGGAGGCTCGAGAGAGCCCGATACGCCTCGTCCGAGATTTCGATCTTGTGCATCGCGATTCTCCTTACCCAGCCATCATAGCACGGCTAATTCGACCCCGCTCTACCATTGAGTCGGCCCCCCCTCAGCGGTCGAAGAACTTGCCGATCGCGTACAGCGTGGTCTGCCGGCCTGCCTTGGCGATCGAGCGGGTGAGCGGGATTTCCTTCGGGCAAACCGCCACGCAGTTCTGGGCGTTGCCGCAAACCTGCACACCGCCGGGGCCCATCAGCGCCTCAAGCCGCTCGCCCTTGGCCATCTTGCCGGCGCCATGCTCGTTGAACAGGATCGCTTGGCTGATCACTTGCGCGCCGACAAACTCGGTGTCGTACGCCTTCTGCTGCCGCGCCTCGAAGGCCGCGTCTGACTCGCCCGCTTTTTGCTCGAGTTCCACCTTGGTGTACTGCGGGCACGCCTCGAGGCAGCAGCCGCAGGTCATGCACTCCGAGAGCGGGTAGCGCGTCTCTTGGCTCGCCTGCGACTCGTTCGGGCCGCGGCCACGATCGAGGTAGTCGTCCACCGGGGCCCACGCCTTCACCCGCTCCAGGCCGCGGAACATCCGCCGGCGGTCGACCACCAGGTCGCGCAGCACCGGGAACTTGCTCATCGGCCGCAGCTCGATCTCGCCCGGCCGGTCGTCGAGCAGCTTGTCGACCAGCGCCGAACACGACTGCCGGACGCGGCCGTTGATGACCATCGTGCAGGCGCCGCACACCTCTTCCAGGCAGTTGCAGTCCCACGCGACTGGGGCCGTGTCGGCGCCGGCGGCGGTTTTAGCCATCGCAGCGATCCTTTGCAGGACGCTGATGACGTTCATGTTCGGCTCGTACGGCACACGGAACCGCTCCCAACGCTGCGGCTCGCCGGGGGCCGTTTGCCGCAGCACGCGGACATCGAAGGTCTCGGGACGCTTGGCGGCGGGACGGGCGGATTGGCTGGGAGCGATCATCGGTCTTCGTCGGCTGGCGGTGGACGGTAGAAGGCGGAACAGCGCCGGTGCGATGCGGCCGACGCCTGCGGGGCGAGGCCCCTACTGGCTTTATAGGGCCTGGGCCGGCAGAAGCCAACGGCGCGTGGCTGGTCGACGGGCGATCAGGCGAAATGAGGGACTTTATCGGCTAATGATTTTACCGCAGGGGGCGATCCGTTACGATCGCCTGTTGGCGGCCCCTGCCCAATCCCCCCCGTGCTCCCGGAGCCCCTCTGATGGCGAAGAAATCCGCACCCAAGAAGCCCGCACCGAAGACCAACGGCGCCTCGAAAGCCGTCACCAAGAAGGCCGCCCCCAAGAAATCTGCCGCGAAAAAGCCCGCGAAAGTCAAAGCTCCCGCCAGCGAGAAGTCGCCGAGCAAAACGGCTGCGACGCCGATGTTGTCGGAGGAACTCATCGGCCGCACCGCCGGCGAGGTTTGGGGCGTGCTCGCCGCCGACGGCGAGCAGACACTCGCCGCGGTGAAAAAACGGGTGATGGCGCCGGGCGACGTGGTCATGGCGTCGATCGGCTGGCTCGCGCGTGAAGGGAAGCTCACCTTCAAGACGAGCGGCAGGAGCCTCAAGCTCTCGCTGCGGGGCTGAGCCGCTCAGCCGGCGCGCGGCTCAGTAACCTTGCGATGTCCGCGTCGCCATCTCGGTCCACACGCTCGGCTCCACGGCGTCGGGCGTGAACCGCACGGCGCCGTCGGCCATCGCGGTGTTCACCCCGCCCGGGTGCAGGCTTCGCGCGGCTCGCCACCCGAACGGCGTGAACAGCGCGTCGAGGTCGGCGCCGAGGATCACGCCGATGCAATCGTGCTCCGCCGAGTTCGGCGTGGCGTGGTGATTGTAGAGCGCCGCGCGGTACTCACCGTTCGCCCAGGAGAACCCGCGCGGGTCTTCGAGGTTCCAGCTGTTCGAGGCGGCGCACGCGCTGTCGCTCAGCGGCGCCTGCGAGATGAACTTGTACTCGTACCGGGCGTCGTGCGAGGCGGCCTCTTGGCCGCGTGTCGGCTGGCCCAGCAAACTCTCGCTGGCGAGCACCGTCTTGCTGAGCCCGTCGACCACCTGGCCCGGACGCACGCGCGAGTTCACGTGGAACAAGCCGTCGGTCACGAGCGGCGAGCCCTCCAGCGGCGGGCTCCCTTCGATCGGCGCCCCCAAGCCCGACCCGGTACAGACGGCGTAGTTCGTCGGCCCGAAGCGTTCGCTCACCGGTCGACCCAGGTCGCTCGGGCAGAGGAACTCGTTGATCGCCACCGACACCGGCTCAATGTTGTCGGGCGACAATTCAAAATTCGCCAGGTAAAGCGGCTGTGACAGGTCGAGCGCCTGATAGGCGGGGCCGTTGTCGAGGTACGGAAGCAGGTGCGCAAGCGCCGACCAGCGGAAGAACGTCCACGGAGTCGACGCCGAGTCGGGATACTCCTGGGCGACCGAGCCGGGCGGGAAGACGCCCTGCGACGCCACGTAGTTCTGCGTCGCCAGCGCGATCTGCCGCAGGTTGTTCACGCACGAGGTGCGCCGCGACGACTCGCGAGCCGACTGCACGGCGGGCAGCAGCAACGCGACCAACAGGCCGACGATCGCGATCACGACCAGCAGCTCCACCAGGGTGAAACCGGCGCGGAGATCGCGGGAGTCGCGGCGTCGCGGGTCGATTTTCAAAACGCGCTTTCTCTGCGGGTCGGGCGGTTACTTCGCCGGAGCCGTATCGCCATCAACGACAACACGCCGAGGGCCAGGGCGTGCGGCTCGGGCACGGCGGCCAAGGCGGGGGGCGTCGCAGGGAGAGCCAGCGCGATCGAGGTCATCGCCGGCAGCCCGTCGGCCACCACCCGCAGCAGGTTGCCATCGAAATCATACTCGAGAATCGCCCCCCGGTTGTCGGGGCGCCGGGTGAGGCCCATCGTGCTCACCAGCACGGTCCCCCCGTCGGTCACGGTCATGCCCGAGGGGAAGTTGCTCGCGTACTGCTCGTCGACGCCGTCGGGCAACGGGTCGGGGATCTCGGGCGGGGTGACGGCCCATTCGGTCAGGTCCGACCCGTCCAACGCGAAGCTGACGATCTTGTTCCCCAAGAAGTCGGTCGCCAGCAGCCGGGCGGTCTCGCCCAGGTGGTCACGCCACACGGTGAAGTCGGCGGCGTCGACCACGCCGTCGCCGTTGCCGTCGGCGGCCGGGTCATTCGTTCCGAAGGCATCGACCCACACGTCGTGGTCCGCCGAGGTGACCGTCCCGTCGCCGTCGTAGTCTCCCGGCGCCCGGGTGTAAGCCAGGCTCGTGGCGCCGTTGAATTCTTCGGGGTCTTGATCGCGGGTGACGAGCGTCGTGACTTGGCCGTCTTTGATGAGTTCGACGCCGCCGTCGCCGAACGTGCTGAAGTTGCCCACGTCGACTGCGATGCCACCGCCCGGCGCGAAGGCCATGCCGCCCGGCAGCACGAGGCCGTTGGCGAGGCTGGCCCCGCGGTCTCCCATCGGGTCGAACGTCGCCACCCCGCCCGTGAGCGTCGAGGCGTAGAGCGTGCCGTCTTCTTCGAAGAGCAGTGATTGCGGTCCATTGAGAAACGAGAACCGGGCGAACACCCCCGGGTCGTTGCCGGCCGCGCCCATCGGCGAGCCGTCGACGCCACTGAACCGCAGGATGTTCCTGCCCGCCGCCACGTACAGGTTGCCGTCGTGCGGCCCCACCGCGATGTCGTTGGGGAAAGACATGCCCGCCGCTCCCTCGGGCACGAAGGTCGACGCTATGCCGGTCGAGAGGTCGATCCGCATCACACCGTGAAGCGTGGGGTCCTCGTCCTCCTCGGCCACGCCGAAGTAGCTGGTGGCGTAAACGTACTGCTGCGCCGCAGCACGCGGCGCGGCCAGCAACAACAGCGTCAAGCCGCACGCCGCCAGTACCTTAGCAGCCAGTGCCCTAGCAGCCGGTTTAGTCTCTCGAACAGATCGCAACATCCAGGTGTCTCTCCATTGACGCGTCGAGCAAGCCGGGCTCTCAGGCGACCCGGCTGGGTGTCGAAGCCCTACGCGGGAGAAACCAGTCTGGTTCGGACCTCCGTGCGAATAAAGTGTTGCATCGCACCGCCTGCGATAGTTCTGTGGTTTTCAGCTACATGCTGCGGGCATCTGCCGCCCCCGGACGGGGGAGTAGTGACTCCGGTCACTGCAAACCACACCTCGCAGATAACAACCGATCAAGCCTGCTTCACAAATCATGGCGAGCCGGCGGCGTAAGCCGGCGGAGACTTAGCAGCTCGCCGCACGTCATCCGCTCCAGCCCACGCCGACAGCTCGCCAGCTAGCGCATGAATCATCTTGACCGTCGCACGGCGGCCGCGATCAATCCGGCGAGCAACGCCCAAGCGGTCGCGGGCTCTGGCACACCGCCCGTCAGAGCGGGTGGGGCCTGGTCGCCAAAGCGGTCGGCCCAAAACTGGCGGTCGAGGTCGTCGACCACGAAGTCGCCGTTGCCGTCGGCCGTGAGGTCCATCCGGGCGAAGCCGCCGAGCGTGTGGCTCGCCACGGCGTCGCGCCACACCGTGAAGTCGGCCGCGTCGACCGTGCCGTTGCCGTTGTAGTCGCCCGCGATGCGCGGCGCGGCGGGTACGGTGACGAACTGGTCGCCGGCGATCGCCGACAGGTCGACCCCCGCGGGCGAGCCGAGGTTGCCTTGCAGCACGCCGTCGCCGGCGAACTGGTTCGACACGTGGCTGTGCGACCCGTTGCCAATGAAGGCCACGAGCCGCAACGGGCTCGGCACGCCGGTGAGCGTGCGGTTGATCGTTGACAGCGGGATCGAGAACGAGAGCCCGGTGCGAGCCGTGCCGGGGTCGCTCATCGTGGCGCCGGCGCCACCCTCCACCCCCTGCGTGTTGCTGTTGTCGATGCCCATCAGCAGGCCGACGTCGTTGAGCAGGTCGCGGTGGCCCTTGGCGTTCGTCGGGTCGTTCACGGTGTCGACCGGCTCGGCGAACTCGTGCTCGGGCGGGTCGCAGGCGTTGTCGTCGGGGCCCAAGCAGCCGTTGTTGAGCTGGTCGATCGGGGCGTAAGAGGGCTGCCCGGGCAGCGGGCTACCTCCAGAGGATTGGTACTGAAAGCCGATCTCGCTCTTCTTGCCAGCGGGCCCGGCGGTCAGGTCGGCGTAGTACGAGGTGAGCGTCCACGCGGTGATCGGGTCGGCGCCGAACGTGTGCTCGCCGTTGGAGAACGTGAGGAAGTGGTCGGCCTCGAAGCCGTCGTCGAACTTCAGCCCGTCGAGTCCCTGCAACGCGCCGGCGCTCGTCCCGGCGCCGGGGCAGCAGTAGGGATCGACCCCCGCGGGGGCGTTGGCGCCGTCGACAACGTTCATGCCGCCCGGCTCGGAGTCGATGAAGATGTTGAGCTTGTTGAAATTGCTCTCGAGGTTGCCCGCCACCAAGACGTTCAGCCGACCGCTGTCGACGTTGGCCGCCACGTAATCGATCTCCGAGCCGCCCACGGCGTAACGGGCGTCGCCGTTCGTGGCGTCGCCGTACTGCGTGGCGGTGTTCTGCACCGAGAGCGGGGCGCCGTAAATGCTGGGGTAATACTGCCCGTTTAACTTGGGCAATTGCGCTACGGCGGGAGCCGAGGTGAACGACGCGGCCAGCAGCACAGCCAGCTGCAGAGCGATTCCTAATAGAGAGGCTAACGGCGGGACATGGCGGGCACGGCTGCGCGGCATCGGATCGCCCTGGGCCTAACCCTGGAGAGAAACGCCTGGGAAGAAGAGAGAGCGGGTGAAGGGAATCGAACCCTCGTCACTAGCTTGGGAAGCTAATGCTCTACCATTGAGCTACACCCGCATTCGTGCGACTCACTTTAGCGAGCCGGGGGCCCCGAAGGCAAGGAGGTCAGCGTTTCGAGCGGCGGGAGCTGCGTTTGTGCATGCCCCCCTGGTCCGACTCGGATCGCTTCGATCGCTCGTGCCGCGTGCTGCGGCTGCCATCGGACTTGCGGGCCGAGGCCTTCGGCCGGCTGCTGCTCCGGCGTGGGGCGTGTGGGGCGGGCGCGTCGGGCCCCTCGTCGTCCGCCGGCTCGATCGAAAAGTGGGGCTTCATGGCCTCTGAGACGCGTGTGCCGAGGGCTCTCGGCGTGAACGGTTGATCGGCATCCGAGCCTGTCGGGTGAGTTGGCTCCGTCTCAGTTGGCTTCGCCCAGCGACGAGGTCGCCGAAGCGGGGCTCGGCACGACCGGCGAGCCGGGGTGCGTTGTCGCTTGAATCTTCTCGGCGGAGGACCGCGCCTTCTGGCAGATCTCGGTCAGAGGCTCGTCGAGAACCGCCTCGGGCAAATACATCCACACCCCGAGCTGCCGAGCCCAGGACTCGCCCAGCGGCGATTCGCTGTCGTCGCACAGCAACAGCAGCGTCTCACGCCGCACGGCCACCCCGTCGACAAACTCCTGGTACGCCGTGCGTTGATCGGCGTCGAGTCGTTGCAGGTCAACGATCGTGAGCCCCAGGCGCCAACGCGCCACGTGGCGTTTGGCTGCCCCGGTCGAGTCACACGCCAATGTCTCCCAGCCGGCCGCGGCAGCCGCTTTGGCGATGCCGTCGCGCCGCGAGGGATCGGCGGAGAGGATCAGGC
Source organism: Pseudobythopirellula maris (assembly GCF_007859945.1). GTDB lineage: Bacteria > Planctomycetota > Planctomycetia > Pirellulales > Lacipirellulaceae > Pseudobythopirellula > Pseudobythopirellula maris. The sequence goes on from NZ_SJPQ01000002.1 coordinate 599,462, forward strand.
AGTTCCACAACGAAACCGGCTGCCGGGCGTGGGGCGCCGGCCGTCGGTGAGAGGATATCTGCTTGGCCGCGAGGGCGCTATGAAGTGGGCTCATACGGACTCGTCGAGATAAGGGCGACAGAAGAGCGGCGACGACAAGGCCGGCTCGGCGGGGGCAGTGCGGCCCGTGCTACGGACTCGCTCCGCCCCGCGCTGGCCTGCCGTGTGCGGGGCCGCTCCGATCATTCGGTGCGGTTCAAGGTTGGGAGGATGTGGTCTTCGGTCGCCTTTGCAGCCGCGGCTTCGCGGCGCAAGGCTCACCAAGACATCTTGCGGCGGCGGCGGCGGTGCAAGCCGTTGACCGACTGCGGCGACTTCGCGCGGCGGCTGGTCTGGGCGGACCGCCGACTCTTGGACGGACGGTTCTCGCCCGAATTGTTGAAGCGATCGGCGCCGTAGGCGTGCTGGTCGTTGTCGTACTCGTAGCTCTTCTCGTGGCTCATTGACTCGCTCCTGTAAAACGGAGGTTGAACAACGCGTTCACGACGAACGCACGCTCCCTCCTAAAGCGAGCCGTGTGCCAAAGTCATCGACCAATCGGCTCATGCGGCCTAAACCCCTTGTGGGAAAGCAGATAGAAATCTCGATGATTCGGTAGACCCTAAAAACAACCACGCGAAGGTCTCACTGTTTTGGTGAAGCCAACGAGGCCCGAATTCGCAATCGCCTAGCGGGCTAACAACTTGCGCTGCATTTCACTCTCTTTGTGATCCTTCACCAGAGTGGTGAGGCGTTATTCGCGGTAAGCACGCAGCTTTAGAGCGGTATTCGAATTGGTGTGGACGAGCGGGGAAGCGATTGGCGGCGTGGCGAGGAAGCCGGAGCAGGCAATGCGGTGCATTGTCGATGCAGGCTGACGAAGCCATGACGCCGATCGCGAGCCGAGCGTCTGCACCAATGAGCAAACCGCTCTAGGCTTCCAACTACAGCCAGCCACAACGCCTCACCTCTACAACCAGTACAAATGCGAATCACGCGCGCTGCCGCCTGGCGGTTCATCGCACGCGGCAGTGTGAAACGCGGTCGAGGCGCCGCGACTACCGGCGACGCGCTGCGTGAGCCGCTCAAGTGGCAATCCCTATCGGCGAGCGTTTCCCGTCAGATCGACGGGAAAAAGATGGCGCCGCACGCCGACTAAGGTGCAGGCAGAAAAAGAAGAAGGGGGCGCGCTACGCCCCAGAGCCGGGCCCTATAGGTCCCCGCAGCCGCGACGCTCAATCGTCGCCGCCGCTGCACTGGGCGACGAGCCGCGTCATCGTGTTGGCGTGAACGCCCAGGAGCTTGGCCGCACGGCCCTTGTGGCCGCCGGTAGTGCGCAGGGCCTGCTTCACCGCCGCCGAGCGGAGCCGGGCGAGGTTCGTGAAGGGCAACGCCCGGTCGGCCGTGTCGGCCGGCGTGGACTGGCACGGGAGCGAGGGCTCACAGTCGAGCACGTACGCCTGCTCGATCACGTGCGACAGCTGCCGCACGTTGCCGGGCCAACCGTACTCGCAGAACTCACGCAGGCGATCGGCCGAAGGGCGCCAGACATTGCGGTTGTACTTCGCCGCGAATCGCTGGGCGAAGAAATCGACGAACCGCGGGATGTCTTCTACCCGGTCGCGGAGCGTGGGGACACGCAGCTCGACCATGTTGAGCCGGTAGTAGAGGTCTTCGCGGAAGCGGCCTTCGGCGACCTCGCGTTCGAGATCGCGGTTCGTGGCGGCCACGATCTGCACGTTGATCGGCACGGGGTGGGCGGCGCCAACAGGCGTCACCTCGCTCTGCTGCAACACGCGGAGCAGCTTGGGCTGCAGTTCGAGGGGCATCTCGCCCACCTCGTCGAGGAAGATCACTCCGCCTTCGGCGGCGCGGAAGGCGCCGAGGCTCTCGCCGGCGGCGCCGGTGAACGCGCCCTTCTCGTGGCCGAAGAGCTGGCTCTCGGCGAGTGTGGCGGTGAGCGCCGCGCAGTTGACCGGCACAAAGGGCTGGTCGCGCCGCGCACTGAGGCGGTGGAGATTGCGGGCCCAGACTTCTTTGCCCGTGCCGGTCTCGCCGGTGACGAGGACCGTGCACTCAACCTCGGCCGCCTTTTCGGCGTGCCGGGCGATGCGCGTGATCGCGGGGGCGTCTCCCAACAACCAACCATCGGCCTGTTCCGGGCCGTGCGTCAGCAGGGAGTCAATCGAGGTGGGATTCGTGGTGGGGTGCGCCATGCCTTCTCTGCCCGAATGGCGGAAGCGCAGTGACCGAGCTTGGCCTGTTTGGTCCCAATGAAGATGAGGCGGGACCGGCGAGGAGTTTTTCAATACTACCGCGTCGCGTGCTTGCGAAGGGTAGTGCTGCTGCGGGTCACTGGCGTCCAATACGGCGGGGTGAATCGAAGTCACGCCAGGGCGGTCATCGCCCGGCTTGATGCTCTGTTCCGAACTTCGATGATAAGCGAACGGAAGGTATCACTCAACATTTTGGATTAGGTAAGATCCCGAAAATAGCCCGAGACGCCCGGCTGTAACGCCTGAAACGATCGACGATTTCGGAACCGATTACTCCGCCCACAAGCCAGAAACGGCTCGGATCGAGGGGCCTCCTCCAACAACTTGGCCGGAAATCCGGGACAAGTGTTACCCTCTGCCTAGATAATCGCGAGAATCCGGCTAGCTATTGCAAAATATGGCGCCGGTTTGCCGCCTATGGGGGGATTGCACCCAACCGCAGCAGGCCGCCGCCGCCCCACCTGCGGCGTTGGCAAGCAGGCAGCCCGGTCCGGCCTACGCGGCGGTTGACCGCGGGGCGTCTTCTTCCGCTCCTTGCAGAGCGACCACGGTCACCCCCAAGCGATCGGCTGTGCTGCAAACGTCGGGCTCGTCGAGCAAGATCGTGCGACCCGCCTCGACGGCGAGCAGCCGGCCGCCGGCTGCCGCCATCGTCCGCAGCGTGCGGACGCCGATCGTCGGCACGTCGAACCGCATGTCTTGCCGCGGCTTGGCGACCTTCACCACGGTGAAGCCGCCGCGGGGGCAGAGCTGTCCTGCCCGCTGGATGCAAACATCGGTCCCTTCGATCGCCTCGACAGCAAGCGGCGCGCGGTCTTTGACGCACACGCTCTGCCCCACGTCGAGACGGCCCATCTCCTTGGCGAGCCGCCAGCCGAACTCGATGTCGGCCCTTTCAGAAACGCTCGGCTCGCGGCCGGCGATCAGGCCCTCGCCCACCAGCAGCTCGGGGGCGAAGTCGGTGGCCGGCAGGAACTCGACCCCTCCTTGCGCGAACGTGTCGACCAACACTCCCAGCAGCGTGTCGTCCTTGCGGTCGGCGCGGCTGGTGACGAAGTGCTTGTAGAAAGCGCGGAGGAACACCGCGTCGGGCGTGTAGCGGAACCAGGCCCAGGGGCGGTAGATCTCGGCCTTGTGGAACTTGCCAGCCATGGTTGCTTGCGTGACGCCGTGGCGATTGAAGTAGCGGATCGCCCCGCCGAGCCGGGCGGCGCCGAGCCACTCGAAGTCGTCGACTAGCTCACGGATCGCCGGATCGCAATGGCGTTTGACGCCCAGGCAGTAGACCTCGTGCCCGTCGCGCTTGAGCGCCTCGGCAACCACGATGGGAAACCGCCCCCAGGCGGCCAGCAAACCGATGCGTTTTTTCGACGAGCTTTCCGATGCCACGGAGATCTTCACCTGCTGCAACCTAAGGCCAGCCACGGGCGCGGGGGCGGCCGTCGTGAACGGCGCGCCTCGCCAACTACGCCGCGCGGTCCGTGGGCTTCTGCTTGGGGGCGAGCTGCTCTTGCAACTCCTTGAGTTCGCGACGCATGGCTTTGAACTCCTTGCGCATCTCCGGCAGCTTGGCCATGGCGGCGAACTGCATCTTCTGCTCGCGTACCGGCTTGGCGGGGGCGCCGAGCATCACGGCGTCTTCGGGCACGTCGTTCGGCACGCCGGCCATGGCCGAGATCACCGCCCGATCGCCGATGCGAACGTGGTCGCGAACGCCCACCTGTCCGGCCATCACCACGTAGTCGCCCGTGGTCGTGCTGCCGGCGATGCCGACCTGCGAGCAGATCAGGTTGTGGCGACCGATCTGGCAGTTGTGGGCGATCTGCACCAGGTTGTCGATCTTGGTTCCCTTGCCGATGCGTGTGGGGCCGTAGGCGCCGCGGTCGATGGTCGTGCCGGCGCCGATCTCCACGTCGTCGGCGATCTCGACGTTGCCCAACTGGGCGGCGCGGGTGTGCTTGCCCTCTTTCTGGCGGTAGCCGAACCCGAACGATCCGATCACCACGCCGCTGTGGAGCTGGCACCGATCGCCCACGACCGTCCCCTCGTACAGAGTGACTCGCGGGAAGAGCTTGGCGCCCTCGCCGACCTGGCAGCCGTCGCCGACCACGCAATGGGCGCCGACCGCCGCGCCGCTCTCGATCGTCGACCCCTCGCCCACGATGGCGTACGGGCCGATCGTCACGTCGGCCGCAACGCTCGCGCTGGCGGCGATCACGGCCGTGGGGTGAACGCCTGTGGGCGCCTTGGCCCGCGCGGGGCGGAACTGGCGGACAATGCGAGAGAACGCCGCGTGGACGTCTTCGACCACGAGCAACGGCACGCCGTCGGCCTCGACGCCGGGCGGGACCACCGCGGCCGCCGCGCCCGATTCGCGCAGCCGCTCCACCCGGTCGGGAGAGTCGACCAGCGTGATCACGCCGCTCTGGGCCTCGTAGAACAGTTCGTCGAGGGGCTTGGCGTCGGTGATGGCCGAGGCCTCGATGCCTACCGCCGTGCCGCCAACCAATTTAGCCAACCGGGCGAGCGTGGTGCGTGGCGCCTTGCTCATGGGGAGTCCTTTCTCAGGCCTTGCGACTCGCATAAAAGAGAGTCGCTTACCCTCGCGGCGCTGCGAATCCGTACGCTAGCGTAGGTGGCGCGAGGGGGCGTGTTGATTTTGGCGGATCGTAGCCGTGTGGCGACCGCCGCGGCAATATCAGCTTTCGACGTTTTACCGCCCCGCCCACCCCTTGGGCTGGCGCCCCTCAGGACCGCCCAGCGGTTGGGCTAGCGTGGGACGCCGCGGCGTTGCCCGCTCGACGGTCGAGGGCTACGATTCGCACTCGCCCCTTGCGGGCAAGCCCCACTCGACCCGCCCAGCCGCGATCCCCACCCGAGGCCCGCCACGCACGCCACGCCCCCCCAAGACGCCCCCTCCCCCGCCGACGCCCCCTCCGCGTCCCGCGAGCCGCGCGGCAGGCGGTTCTCGCGGCTGCTGGGGCTCGTTTGCTTCGTGCTGCTGATGACCTTCGCGGTCGCGATTTCGGCCATCTATTGGACCGCCACCGCTTCGGTACCGGAGTACGATCAGATCATCGAACGCGAGCCCGAAGCGGTGGAGCAAGACCTCCAGCAATTCGAGAGCCAGCTAGCCGCTCTCTACAGCGACGCCCAGAAGCGGCCCGACTGGAGCACGGTCGTCACGGCGGGGCAGATCAACGCCTGGCTCGCGCGGCGGTGGACCAACGACTACCCGAGGCTCAAGGCGGCCGGTGTCGACGACCCGCGGGTGCTGATCCGCGGCGAAGACGTGACTCTAGCGTTCCGAGTCGACCGCTCTTGGATAGACGCGGTCGCCACGATCGGCGTCCGCCCATTCCTCAGCGACGAGGGAGAGCTCGGCGTCGAGATGCTCAACGCCCACGTCGGCCGGGCGGCGATGCCCCTGGCGCGGCTGGCGGCGCTGCTCGAAGACGCCTTGATGCGTTACCAACTGCCGGTCCGCTGGGCGCAAACCGATGGCCACCCAACCTTGCTGGTTAACGTGCCGCTCGTGGCGAGCGACGACGACCAACAACGGCGGCTCGAGGCGTTGGAGCTGCGCGACGGCGAGATCTATCTCAGCGGCTCGACGGTCGACAGCAATGCCGAGCCTGACGACGCAGCGTCTGACGACATCGAATCTGACGATGCTGCGTCAGGCGACGCCACAGAAAGCGGCCCCTCAGCGGAGTAATGCAATCCTGCTGTGGGACACTCTTGCGAGGCTCAGCTTATCACCGGCTCAATTCTTAGAAGCTCAGCCGCACTTCTCGAGCAGCGCGTCTTTGCCCATGCGGTCGCAGAAGTCGCCGAACGACTCACTCGGCTGGCGCTCGGCTTTGAACAACTCGAAGCACTTACGGAGCTCGGGCACGATCTCGTCGGACGGCACCTTGTCCTTGTAGATCCAGTTGAGCCGGTGCCCCAGCCGGCTGCCGCCGAGAAACAGCGTGTACTTGCCCACCGCGCGGCCGACCAGTCCGATGTCGGAGTTGTAAGGCCGGGCGCAGCCGTTCGGACAGCCGGTCATGCGGGTGGTGAACAGCTCGTCCTGCAAGCCGAGCTCGGCGAGCATCGTGTCCATCTGGTCGATCATGCCGGGCATGAACCGCTCGCTCTCGGTGATCGAGAGCCCGCAGGTCGGCATCGCGGGGCAGGCCATCGACCAGCGGCGGGCGAGACTCACGTCCTCGGTGAGCGGCACGCCATGCGACCTGAGCACCGACTCGAGCCGCGACTTATCTTGCGGTTCGATGTCGCAGAAGATCAGGTTCTGGTGCGGCGTGATCCGCAGCGGCGGGGCCAGCGTCGTGCCGATCTCGCGCAACGCGGACTTCAGGCGAAAATCGCCCTCGTCCTTCACGCGGCCGTTCTCGATCGCCAAGCCGTAGTACCACTTGCCGTCGCCCTGCTCGCCCCAGCCCATGCCGTCGTTGTGCTCGGTGATGGCCACCGCGCGGGGCGCTTCGAGCGCTCCGCCGTAGTACTCCTCGACCTTGGTCTTGAACTTCTCCATGCCCCAGTCGTGGACTAGGTACTTGAGCCGCGCCCGCTTGCGGTCGGCTCGGTTGCCGAAGTCGCGTTGCACCTTGAGCACCGCCTCGGCGGCGGGGATCGCCTGGTCGGCGGGGACGTAGCAGAGCGCCTTGGCCACGGCGGCGAAGGTCTTCTCGGCGCTCGGCGTGCGGCCGAAACCGCCGCCGACGACCAGGTCGTAGCCGACCAGCTTGCCCCCTTCGACGATGCCCAAGAAACCGATGTCTTGCGAGTAGATGTCGGCCGAGTTGTCCTCGGGCAGGCCGACGCCCATCTTGAACTTGCGTGGCAAGTAGGTCGGGCCGTAGATCGGCTCGACCGGATCGGGCCCGCCGTCGCCGCCGCCCGCCAGCTGCTTCTCGCCCGTCTCTTCGTCGGAAATCCACAACTCGTGGTAGGCGCCGGTGCGCGGCTTGAAGTGTTCCTTCAGGTCCCAGCAGAGCTTCTGCATCTCGTCGTAAACGACGTTCGCCTTGATCGGCAGCGGCGAGCACATCATGTTGCGGCAGACGTCGCCGCAGGCGGCGAGCGTGGTCTGCTGGATCTCGTTGACCCGCTTGATGTAGTGCCGGAGATTCTCCTTGAGCACGCCGTGCAGCTGGATCCCCTGGCGGGTGGTGAGACGGATCGTCGTGTTGCCGATCTCGTCGCACAGGTCGAGCTGCGCGAGCAGCTGCTCGCTGGAGAGCACGCCGCCCGGGATCACCGAACGGATCATCATGCTGTAGTACTTGCCGCCCGGGACCTTGTTGGCCTTGGCCTCTTTGCGGCGGTCGCGGTCGTCCTGCTCGTAAGTGCCGTGGTGCTTGAGCAGCTGCATCGCCTCGCCCGTGAAATTGGGCTCGCCGTTGACCAACTCCTCGGCGATCGGGCCGCGCAGGTAGTTGCTAGCGGTCTTGAAACCTTCGACGGGGCTGAGCTTCTCTTCGCTCATCGCGATCCTTTGTGCTTTCCGCTGCTTACGCAGAACGAGTAAGTCGTGTAGTTTGTCGGGCCCAATGGGCCTTGAATCATAGCGGCCTGCGGGGCGGGAGGCCATATCGCCCGCCGCGTCGCAATGTCGCACCGAACCCCCAGGAAACCGCATGGCCGAGGCCCCCCGAAGAACCCCGGCCGTCTGGCTCGCCACTGGTCTGGGGGTCGGATTGGTCTCGCCGACGCCGGGCACAGTGGGCGCCCTGTGGGGCGTGCCGATCTTTCTGGCGGTGAGCCAGCTGCCCAGCCTCGGGTTGCAGTGGGTCGCGATGCTAGCCCTGGTGGCCCTCGGCGTGCCGATCTGCACCCGCGCCGGCCGTGACCTGGGGGCCGGCAAGGACCCGCAGGCGATCGTCTGGGACGAGTTCACCACCGTCCCGATCGTGCTGGCGGTGGCGCCTCGCGGCTTGCCGTCAGTAGACACGATCGCCTGGCTGGCGGCGGGGTTCGCCCTGCACCGCATTTTCGACATCAGCAAACCGTTTCCCTGCCGGCGGCTGGAGCTGCTGCCGGAGGGCTGGGGCGTGATGGCCGACGACGTGATGGCGGCCGCCTACGCGGCGGTCGTGCTGGCGACACTCGCCGCGATGTGCCCGGTCGTCTGAGGCCCCGCTCGCCGGGGGCGTGGTCCGGGGGATATATTGGGGAGCTTCCGCCCGCGCCGCCCCCGACACTCCCCGACGCAATGCCCGCCCAGATTATCGACGGCAAACAGATCGCCCAGCAGATCCGCTCCGAGCTGGCGGCCGAGGTGGCCGAGTTCATCGAGAACAACGCCGCCACCCCCTGCCTCGCCGCCGTGCTGGTGGGCGAAGACCCGGCCAGCCAGGTTTACGTGCGCAACAAGGAGCGCGCCTGCGAGGCGGCCGGCATGGTCAGCAAGCTGTTCCGCCTGCCGGCCGAGACCACCCAGGACGAGCTGCTCAGCCTCATCGCCAAGCTCAACAAGGACGCCGAGGTCCACGGCATCCTGGTCCAGCTGCCGCTGCCGCCACAGATCGACAGCGAACGCGTGCTGCGGGCGATCCACCCGTCCAAGGATGTCGACGCCTTCCACCCGGAGAATGTCGGCCTGATGACCTTGGGCAAGCCGCGGTTCCTGCCCTGCACGCCGCACGGCGTGTTGCAGCTGCTGAAACGCTCGGGCGTCGAGACAGCCGGCAAGCGGGCCGTCGTGGTGGGACGGAGCGACATTGTCGGCAAGCCGATGACCTTGCTCTTGGCCCAGAAGGGCTGGGACGCCACGGTCACGATCGCCCACAGCCGCACCACCGATCTGGCGGCCGTTTGCCGCGAGGCGGACGTGCTCGTGGCGGCCGTCGGCCGGCCGGAGATGATCACCGGCGACATGATCAAGCCGGGCGCGGCGGTGATCGACGTCGGCATCAACCGCGTGGACAACGGCACGCCGAAGGGCAAGCTCGTGGGCGATGTCGCCTACGACGCCGCCGCCGAGGTGGCCGGCTGGATCACGCCCGTGCCGGGGGGCGTGGGGCCGATGACCATCGCCATGCTGCTGCACAACACGCTCACGGCGGCCGCCGCGATCGAGCGGTAGACGTGTTCCCCTCCCCCTGGTGGGGAGGGGAGTTACGACGTCGATGTTAGCCTTCGAGAGCCCGCAGCGCCTCGAGCACCTTCGCGTCGTGCCCGTCCACGCTCACGCGTCTCCAGAGCTTGGCGACTTTGCCAGCCGAGTCGATCACGTACGTGCTGCGTTGAATGCCCATCGACTTCTTGCCGTACAGCGTTTTCTCGCGCCAGGCGCCGTACTTCTCGGCCACTTTGTGGCCGGGGTCGGCCAGCAGTGGGAAGTTCAGCTTGAACTTATCGCGGAAGGCGGCGTGGCTCGCCTCGTCGTCGGGGCTGACGCCGAGGACCGTGGCGCCAAGCTTTTTGAGCTCCTTGCTGGCGTCGCGGAAGGCGCACGCCTCGCGGGTGCAGCCCGGGGTGTCGTCTTTCGGGTAGAAGTAGAGCACCAAGGGAGAGCCCTTCAGGTCCGCCAGGCGAACCTTCTCGCCTTGGTCGCTGGTCAGAGTAAATGCGGGGGCCCGTTCGCCCACCTCGATCCAGCCGTCGTCCGCCGCCATGCTTTGCCTCGTTTTTTCCTGGAAAACCAAGTCTGGGGCCGATCCGCGACGCGGAGTCGTCGAATCGACCCGAACCTATTAGAATAAGGGCAGGGTTTCGGGGAGAAGATCCCCCCCACCCATAGCCGCCCAGCCGGGCGCCCTTAAACCACCCGTACCGCAAGTACGCCATCGTACGGCGCCGATTGCCGACGCCAAGCCGCCCGTTCCGAGAGAGTTGATCATCAGCGAGAGCCCCGACACGGACCGTGAAGACACGGACACGCCTCCCCTGGACATGCAGCCCCACGTGGTTGTGAACGAGGAACAGTCGAAGCGTAGCCTCGCCCTCGCCATGGCGGCCGCCGAGACGGCCCACGACAACCGCGGCACCAATATCGCCGTGCTCGACCTGCGGCGCGTGACGCCCGTGTTCGACTACTTCGTGGTCGCCACCGGCACGAGCCGCCGCCAGCTGCACGCCATCAGCGAGGAGATCGACCACCGCCTGGAGGACGAGCTCAAAGACAAGCGGATGGGCATCGAGGGCTACAGCGAGAGCCGCTGGATCTTGCTCGACTACGGGTCGGTGGTGGTCCACCTGTTCGACGACGAAACGCGCGATTACTACGCGCTCGAGAACTTGTGGGCCGACGCCGAGCGCGTGCCGCTGCCGTGGGACGATGAAGCCGGCGACGACACACCCGGTGACGACCCCGCGTCCGAGGCCTCCTGAGCAATCGGCCTGTTGGAGGGGTCTCTGACCCCGATGGTGGTGCGCCAGCCGGACTGCGCTGGCAGCGCGTTATCGGCGCCGAAGGCGCCTCCCACAATCACGCCGGCGTCGGAGACGCCTCCCACATTTCACCGCCCTTTCTCGCTATCCTGCCGTCGCACGCCGCCTTGCGGCGGAGCCTTCTAACCGGCATCCTCGTGGCATGAATATCCTTGCTGAACTGCGCGGCCGATTCGCCGCGGCGCTCGCTGCGCTGGCCGACGACGCCCCCCAAGGGGTCGCCGCCGCCGACCTGACGCCCTTCGCCGACATGGTGCTGCCGAGCCAGGACGCCAAGTTTGGCGACTACCAGGCCAATTGCGCCATGCCCCTGGGCAAGAAGCTCGGCAAGCCGCCGCGCGACGTGGCCGCCCAGCTCGTCTCGGCCCTCAAGCTGAATGACATCTGCGACGAGCCCGAGGTAGCCGGCCCCGGGTTCATCAACCTGCGGCTGCGCGACGCCTGGCTCGCCGAACGGCTGACCGAGGCGCTCGGCGACACCGAGAATCTGGGCGTCTCGGCCGTGGCCGAGCCGCGCACTTACGTGCTCGACTACTCGAGCCCGAACGTCGCCAAGCCGATGCATGTGGGCCACATCCGCTCCACGGCGATCGGCGACGCACTCGCCAAGGTGCTCCGTGCGCTCGGCCATCGGGTGATCACCGACAACCACATCGGCGACTGGGGCACCCAGTTCGGCATGATCATCTACGGCTACAAGCACTTCGTCGACGAGGCCGCCCTGGCCGCCGACGCGGTGCCCGAGCTGAGCCGGTTGTACCGCCTCGTGAATCAGATCGGCGACCACCAGCAGCTGGCCGCCACGGGCGTGCCCGCTCTGGAGGCGAAGATCGCCGAGGCCGAAGGCCGCGTGGCCGATCTGCAAGCGGCGCCCGCCCAGGACGACAAGAAGAAAGAGAAGCAGGCCGCCAAGAAACTCCGCCAAGCGGAAGGGCAACTCGCCGACCTGCGCAAGGAGCTGGCGGGCGCCCAAGAGAAACTCGCCGCGTTCGAGGCCGACGCCGAGCTCAGCCGCCTCGCGGCCGAACACCCGGCGATCGGCGCGTCGGCCCTGGCCGAGACCGCCAAGCTGCACTCGGGCGACGAGGAGAACGTTGCGCTCTGGGAGCGGTTCCTGCCCGACTGCCTGGAGGTGATGGACGAAATCTACCGCCGCTTGGGCGTGACGTTCGATCACACGCTGGGCGAGAGCTTTTACCACGACCGGCTCGCCCCGGTCGTCGAAGACCTCCAGGCAAAGAACCTCGCCCGCGAGAGCGACGGCGCCATCTGCGTGTTCCTCGACGGGCACGACGCGCCATTCTTGGTGCGTAAGAAGGATGGCGCCTTCCTCTACGCCACCACCGACCTGGCGACGATTCGCTACCGCATGGAGGAGTGGCGGCCGGACGCCATCCTGTACGTGGTCGATCACCGCCAGAGCCTGCACTTCGAGCAACTCTTCGCCACCGCGCGGCTGTGGGGCTTCGACGACTTGGAGCTCGAACACGTCTCGTTCGGCACGGTGCTGGGCGACGACGGCCGGCCGTTCAAGACCCGCAGCGGCTCGGCCGTGGGCCTGATGGGCCTGTTGGACGAGGCGGTCGAGCGGGCGCACAAGATCCTCTCCGAAAACGACGACGCGCGACCCGAGCCGATGCTCTCGGCCGACGAGCGACTCGAGGCCGCCGAGCGGATCGGCATCGGCGCCATCAAGTACGCCGACCTCGCCCACAACCGCACCAGCGACTACACGTTCAACTACGACAAGATGCTGGCGATGAACGGCAACACGGCCGCCTACATGCAGTACAGCTGTGCGCGGGTTAAAAGCATCTTCACCCGCGGCGGAGTCGACGCCGCGTCGCTGCGCACGCCGGGCGCCGAGATCGTGCTCGACAGCCTCGCCGAGCGGGCGCTCGGGCTTGAGCTGCTGCGGCTGAGCGAGACGCTCGCGCGCGTGGCGGCCGACTACAAGCCGAACCACCTGACGGCGTATCTGTTCGACCTGGCGAGCCGCTACTCGGAGTTCTTCGAGCACTGCCCCGTGCTTAAGGCCGAGAGCGAAGAACTCAAGACCAGCCGCCTGCGGCTCTGCGACCTGACGGCACGCACGCTGGAGCGCGGCCTGGGGCTATTGGGCATCGAGACCGTCGCGCGGATGTGATTTCCTGCGTTTCTTCGGAGAATCGTCAATGGCTAGCAGACTACGCCTCTCACTCGCGAACTTGCTCTTGCTGTCAGTGGCGATCGGCGCCGTTGTGTTCGCATTTGTTCTCCGCGAGAACGACCGCCGGTTGATCTCCAGCCAAGCGGCTGAGGTCAAAACTCTTCGGCAGGAGCGGCTTACGCTTAGCCAGCAGTTGGGCGTGCTCGACATCGCCGACCCAATCAAGGCCTACGTCATACAGGTCGAGACGGAAGAGACCCGTTTCAACCCGCGGCGCCGCCGCTACCGAGTCTATCTACCGGAACTGCACCCAGAAGCCGAGTACATGTTGTATTGCGCTTCAGGCACGATTGCCTCGCAAGGATTTCCCTACTGGGAGGGATCGGGGTGGCCGGCCGAGACGTTTGGTTACAGCATTAGTGGTTCCAACATATCGCCCGGCGAGCTGACGCTAGATGTTCACCTCGTTACCACGGAGGAGGGTGATTTGCGTCTCGATCTGGTCTTGCTCGGGCACGGCAGCGCGATTGGCACAGGCTTGCACGACATGAGCTGGCTATTGGAACAACGGTCGTACAGATCGTACGACGGCGGCGTTGTCGGCGAACAAAAAATCCATGATCCCCTGGGGCCTATCCCCGTCATGCGTTTACTAAAAAAAGAGCACCTAAACGACGAGCCAGCAACCGCCCCGGGCGTGCTAGTCTGGATCGATCCGAAGGCCAAGTTCGGCGTTCCCGGCTCACAGGGGCCCGCCTCGGCGGAAGAGGTCCGTAAGCTCCTGTCGACGGACTGAACGACGAGTCCAAGATGATGCCGTTGGCGGGCCCCACGGGATCGGCGTCAGACAGGAAAGCCGCGGCTTTGCTACCTGACGGCCCGCACGCTGGAATGCGGCCTGGGGCTGCTGGGCATCGAGACCGTGGGGCGGATGTCACGGAGGGCTAGGGTGTTTTCACCCACCCACGCGCTCTACTTCTTCGCGGTTCAGCAGGGTCGGGCAGTGAATATCGCGTGAATCGCGCGATTATTACTGTCCATTCGTTGAGCCGGAGGACGAAGGCGCGTATTCTGTGCTTCTTGTACCGCTCCTCAACAGCCGCTCCGGGACGAACCACGTGACCCATCACGCCGCTCCGATGAATCTTCCGCTTCCTCACGGCACGACGCACCTGCTCGGCGCCGTGCTGGCGACACTCCTCGCCGCATCGAGCGCGTTGGCCGTGCCGATCGAATACCAGGACAACTACGACCTCGGCTACGGCGAGGGCTACACGGTCGGCTACGACAGCGGTTTCGCCAAGGGCGAGACGCGTGGCGAGAGCGAGGGCGCCGAGCAGGGGCACAACGACGGCTACGAGATTGGCTGGGACGAAGGCTACGGCCCGGCGTACGACAGCGCCTACGACGCCGCCGTTCCCGCGGGCAAAGCGGCCGGCTACAAGTCGGGCATGCAAAACGGCTTTGTCGAAGGGTATACCTGGGCGCCCACTTACTTAGCTTCCTTCGGAGGTGTTGGAGTCGAAAAAACCGGTAGCGGCTCATTCACCATCTGGCTGGACGGCTATAGCGGCTCGGTCACTGTCACCAATGGGATACTCAACTTCGGCTCTGGAGTGGTGGTCTATTCGGGCGTGTCTCCGACCATAGATTACGAACAGAAGTACTACGACCAGGGCTATGACGATGGCCGCGAAGAAGGCTTCGATCTGGGCGACGCCGAGGGCTACGACTTCGGCTATGAAGCGGCTTATGGCCCGGCCTACGAGCTTGGCCGTGAAGAGGGCGTCACCGAAGGGATCGTCAGGGGCGAGACCGATGGCGGCGGCGATGGCTTCGAGGCGGGCTGGGACCTTGGCGAGCCGGTCGGCTACGACGCCGGCTTCTACGCCGGGGTCGCCTACGCCACGCTAGGAGGCTCGCTCGAAGATTTCGTCCCCGCCGGCCTCAGCACCGATGCGGTCCAGACCCAAATCCCCGAGCCGGGCGCCCTGGTGCTGGCCGTGGCAGCCCTGGCCGGGCTTCTCCGGCGGCGTTAAGCGCCTGCCGCTAAACGATCTCGCGTTCGAAGCGAGCGAAGACCATCCGCCCCGCGCTCGTCTGCAGCACGCTCGTCACGACGGCGGCGATCTGCTTGTCGAGGTGCTCGCGGCCCGACTCGATGACGACCATCGTGCCGTCGTCGAGGTAGCCGACGCCCTGGTGCGATTCTTCGCCCGGCTTGACGACACGCACCTCGACCGGCTCGCCCGGCAGGAAGATCGGTTTGAGCGCGTTGGCGATGTCGTTCAGGTTCACGACCCCCACGCTCTGCAGCTTGGCCACCTTGTTGAGGTTGTAGTCGTTCGTAACGACCTTGCCCTCGAGGTGCTTGGCCAGCAGCACGAGCTTGCGGTCGACCGGCTGGCCGGCGAACTCCGGCAACTCGCGGTCGAATATCGTCAGGTCGGCCGTGGGGTTGCCGCGCAGCTTGTTGAGGATGTCCAGCCCGCGGCGGCCGCGGTTGCGGCGTGTCTTGTCACTCGAGTCGGCGATGTTCTGCAGCTCGGCGATCACGAACTCGGGCATCACGAGCGGGTTGTCGAACACCTGGGCGTCGACCACGTCGGCGATCCGGCCGTCGATCACCACGCTCGTGTCGAGCACCAACGGCTTGAGGCCCTTGGTCTGCTTGGCGAACTCGACGTACGGGATGATGAAGCGGAAGTCGTCCTTCGTCTGCAGCAGCACCGTGATGCAGGAGTAGCAGACGACGGTCGAGATCGCCAACCGGAACCAGTCGGCGAGCCACGAATTGGTTTGATCGCTCGGCAGGATCGGCGTGAGAGCCAGCTGGAACACGTACGACAAAAACAGGCCGATGATCGTGCCGAAGTAGATCGCCGTGATGATGTCGAGCCGCTTCTGACGCGCCATCGCGTCGGCCACGATCACACCGCCCGCCACGAGCATCACGCCCAGGAAGCTGAGCCACGGCAGCAGGACCGACTCGCTCTCGACGGTCGGAGACCGCGCCAGCTGGAAGCCGAGCGCCGTGGCGACCATCAAGAAGACCAGCCGGAGGATGATCAGCGACATAGCGTGCGGGCGGGTAAGACGGGGGGGATGAATGCGTGCGGCGCGGAGGCCGCGGATCACCCTATCTTACACGCCCAGCGCAAGCGCCGGCCAGCAGAGGCTCGCCCCGGCCGTCGCCGCGCAGCGGCGCTAGCCGTGCGCAGGCGGCGTGACCGTTACGACCGACCGGCGACCGATCCCTCAGCAGCAAACGGCGAGGGGCTCAGCGTGAGCCGCTCGTCTGACGCACGGCGCCGTCGACCCGCGGCTTGGCGGCCTGCTTCGTGGCGGGGGGCGCGTGCGACGTGCCGGCCAGGTAGTTGTCGATCCGCGATCCGGCGCGGATGCGGTCGAACTCCTCGGCCATCGCCAGCCGGAGCTTCTTCTCGTAAATGTCGCTGGCGAGGATCTCGCGGACCTCGTCCTGGCGAACCTCGATCGGCTCGGTGCGTCCCTCGCACTTGAGGATCACGTACTTGTCGGCCACCTGCGTGATGCCCGAGAGCTCGCCCTCGGAGAGGCGGAAAGCCACCTCTTCGAGCTGGGGCTGGCCGCCGTTCTTGCGGATCGGCGGCACCTCGCCGCGGAGGCTGCCGCTGGTGGGCTCGATCGAGTACTCGGCCGCCAGGTCGCCGAAGTAGTCCATCGACGGGTTCTGGCGGGCCTTGTCCCAGACCTCTTGGGCCTGACGCATCGAGCCCATGACGATCGCCCGGCAACGGACCCGCTCGCCGTAGTTCGCGTCGAAGCCCTTGGCCAGGTCTTCCTGGGTGACCTCCACGCGGTTCTTGGTGAGCGCCTTGAGCGCCGCCGACGGCCAGACCGAGTCCCGCAGGTACATCTCGTAGCTGACGCCCTGCTCCTCGGTGGCGACCTCGGCCCACTTCTGCAGGTCGGGCTTGCCCGCCGCGTCGACCACGCCGGCCAAGCGCGCCGCGTGCGCCATCTCGGCGTTCAGCTCTTTCTGCGTGACCTCGGCGCCCGAGCGCTTGAGCTGCTGACGGAGCAGCATCTGCGAGATCTCGATCTCCAGCACCTGCTCGCCGTGACGCATCAGGCACTCGGAGCCGAGCTCCTTCATCGTCACCTGGTCGCCGTTGACCGTCGCCACGACGCCGGGCATCATCTGCCGCAGTTGCGGGTCGTTGTACACGTTCTTGATCGTGGCCGATCCCTGCAGGGTGGCGAACAGGTTGTTCGCCACGCCGCGGAGCTTCTCTTCCTTGATCCGTTCGGCCAGCTCGTCCTGCACGTCCGCCAGCGGCACGTCCCGCGGCGGCACGCGGCCCTCGCACTTGAGGATGGCGTGTTGGGCGCCGACGCTGACCACGGGCGAGATCTGGCCGGGCTGCATCGCGAACGCCGCCCGCTCGATCGCCGGATCGCCCGTGTGACGGCGGATCGGCTGGATCAGGCCGCCGATGCTCGCCGAGTTCACGTCCTCGGAGTGCTGCATCGCGAGGCGGGTGAAATCGTCCGGCCGGGCCACGACCTCGCGGCGCAACTGCTCCGCCTTCGCCGCGTCGGAGACGACGATCAGGCGGGTGCGGATCGAGGCGCCGAACCGCGCCTCGTAAGCTTTGCTGATCTCTTCGGGCGTTGCCTGCAGGTCGTCGGCGGCCAGCTTACGCAGCGCCAGCGTGGGCCACAGGATGTCTCGCTTGTACTCATTGGCGCTCACGTTGCGCTCGTTCTGCAGCAGCTCGAGCCACTGCTCGCGGCCGAGCTTGAAGCGGGCGGCCATGCGGTCGACTTCGGCCTCGATCTCGGCGTCGGTCACGGTCAGGCCACGCTTGCGGCAGTGGTGTTCGATGAGCCGCTTGTTCACCAGGCTCTCGAGCACGCTCTCGCCGTGGCGTTCGACGCACGCCTCGACGAGCGTGGGGCGGCTGATGTCTTGGCCGTTGACGATCGCCATCACGTCGTGCTGCGGCGCGGGCACGTCGGCGGCCAGGGACAGGGCCGGGGCGATCAGTAAAGCCGTCGACATAGCGGCGGCAAGCAGCGAGGGGCGGGCCATCGCGGTTTCTCCGTAAACCGTGTGCGGGATAGGTGCGGGACGCGTCGCGCGGCCGGGCGGTGCGCCATCGTGGCGCACCGCCGGCGGCGTGGGCAACCAAGCTAACGCGCCGGCGAAGAAACCGGCAAGACGAACTCGCCCGCGATGCTGGCGCCGATGGGCCCGCGATGCTAGCGCCAGTGGGATAGTGGCGCTGCATCCGAAGGAGATCGTGGTTGTGAGAGGCGTCTCCGACGCCGATTACGGCACGCCCGCCAACTGTGCTAGCATCGCGTTATCGGCGTAGGAGACCCCTCCCACATCAGCACGGCGCGGTTCGCCTGCCGGCCTACTGCTCCATCACCTCGGCCTCTTTGGCCGTAGCGAGGTCGCCCGCCTGGCCCTCGTACTTTTTGGTGAGCTCTTGGACGTCGTCCTTGTAGGTCTTGCTCTCGTCCTCGGAGAGCTCCTTGTCCTTCTCGAGCTGGTCGATCGCCTTGTTGGCGTCGCGCCGCACGTTGCGGACGCTGACCCGCGTCTCTTCGGTCAGGTCCTTGCAACGCGAGACCATCTTCTTACGCACGTCGCCCGAGAGGGCCGGGATGTTGAGCCGCACCACCTTGCCGTCGCTCTGCGGCGCGAGGCCCAGGTCGCTGGCGATCACCGCCTTCTCGATGTCCTTGATCACGCTCGGGTCGAACGGGCGGATCACGAGCTGCTGCGGCTCGGGCGCCGACACGCTGGCAAGCTGCTTGAGAGGCGTCGGCGAGCCGTACGCGTCGACCTTCAGCGAGTCGACCATGCCGGGGTTCGCACGCCCGGTGCGGATGCCGGTCAGGTCGCTCTTGAGCTTCTCGACAGCCTTCTCCATCCGCTCCTCGGCGTCGAGGAGGATCTCGTCCACGTTCATCGCCCGATCCTTTCGAAACCCTAATGACCAAGCCCCACTGACCAAAAAGGCCCGTGGAGCAACGGATTGGTCATTGGGGCTTGGTCATTGGTCATTCAAAATGAAAAAAGAGGGTATCTACTCGGTACTCGATTCACGCCTTAGTCAGCGATTCGGCCCCCACCAGCGTGCCGATCGTCTCGCCGCGCACCGCGCGGTCGATGTTGCCATCGGTGCGGAAGTTGAACACCAAGATCGGCAGGTTGTGCTCCATGCAGTGGGCGATCGCCGTGGAGTCCATCACCCGCAGATTCTTGTCACGGACCTCTTTGTAGGTGAGGTTGTGGTACAGCACGGCGTGGGGGTTGGTCTCGGGGTCGTCGCTGTAGATGCCGTCCACGCGGGTCGCCTTCATCAGGATGTCGCAGTCGAGCTCCAGCGACTTCTGGGCGGCGGCGGTGTCCGTGGTGACGAAGGGCGCTCCGGTGCCGGCGGCGAAGATGACGATCCGGCCCTTCTCCAGGTGACGCGAGGCGCGGCGGCGGATGTACGGCTCGGCGACGCCGTCCATCTTGATGGCGGTCATCAGCCGCGTCGGGAAGCCGAGCGACTCGATCGCGTCTTGCAGGGCGAGGCCGTTGATCACCGTGGCGAGCATGCCCATGTAGTGGGCCGTGGCCTCTTGGATGCAGTTGTTGCCGGCCTTGAACTGGGCGCCGCGAAGGATGTTGCCGCCGCCGATGACGATGCCGACCTCGACGCCGAGCTTGGCCGCTTTGATCGTTTGGCGGGCGATGTCGACCACCTCGCTCATGACGATCCCCCGCTGCCCGGGCGGCACGAAGCTCTCGCCCGACAGCTTGAGGATGATCCGTTTGTAAGGGAGCGGAACGTCGGACATCGGGGAAGATCCAGCGGGGCGGGGGGACGACGCAAGGGGGGCGGGCGCCAGCGTTTCCAAGAGTCTAACCCCGGCGCCGGCGCCGCCAAAGACCCTCGCCCCCCACTGGAGTGTAGCACCCCGATGGGAGTGAGGCCCCCCATGCGCCGCTCGGCAAACCACGTTGAGCCGGTCGTCGACTCTTGCTAAGAGTCGCCGCCACCCCAGCCCACTAGCGCTACCCCCCGACGCCCCCACGCGGAGCCGCCACAATGGCCACAATGGACGAAGAGCAATCCCAGACCGTGCTCGAATCCGCACTCGAGAAAATCGCGGACTTCGACCTCACCGCCCTCTCGGGCGCGGAGTGGCAGGCGGTGCTCTACAGCTACGGTCTGTATTACGGCATGCGCATCGCGTTGGTGCTCATCATCCTGTTCTTCGCGATGACGGTCGCCGGCTGGGCTTCGGCCGCGGTGCGGAGCAGCCTTACCCGGCTGAAATTCGACCCAACCCTGACCAAATTCCTCGCCAAGCTCGCCCGCTGGGGCATTCTGGGGCTCGCGGCCCTGAGCTGCCTGAGCTACTTCGGCGTGGAGACCACCAGCTTCGCCGCGGTGATCGGCGCCGCCGGCTTGGCGATCGGCCTGGCGTTTCAAGGGACGCTCTCGAGCTTCGCCGCCGGCGCCATGCTGCTGATCTTCCGCCCGTTCAAGGTGGGCGACGTGGTGAACATCGCCGGCCAACTCGGCAAGGTCGACGAGGTCGAGCTGTTCACCACGGCGATCGACACGTTCGACAACCGGCGGATCATCCTGCCCAACAGCGAGGTGTTCGGCCAAGTGATCGAGAACATCACCTTCCACCCGTTGCGGCGGATCGACGTGGAGGTGGGCGCCGCCTACGACGCCGACATCGACGCCACCCGCGCCGCGCTCACCTCGGCCGCGGCGGCGGTCGAGGGCACGGTCACCAACCCCGAGCCGGCGATCGTGCTGGTGGGCCTCGGCGCCTCGAGCGTCGACTGGTCGGTGCGCGTGTGGGGGCCCACGGGCGACTACCTCGCGATCAAACAAGAACTGATCCGCAGCGTGAAGATGAGCCTCGACGCGGCCGGCATCGGCATCCCCTTCCCGCAGATGGACGTCCACTTCCTGACCGAGGGGGGCGAGCAGAAAGCCGCCTGACGGAGTTGACCACGGATCGCACGGATGGGCACGGATTGAGATCTCCAAGGACCTACGGTCGTTGGCAGGCGCCTCGCGACGTTCCGCCATCGAGTCGGTTAGGATAAGAGCGCCTTACCCCTAGCTCTTTTCTGCCGCGATGCCCCGCTCAAGCCCCCGCCGCACCACCGCCCTCGGCGACTCCGCCCTGCGGATCGAGTGCGCCGACAGCGCCGTTGCGCTGGCCGCCGCGCTCGCCGCGGCTGCGCCCACGGGGGTGACCGACATCGTGCCGGCCTACGGCGTGGTCGTGGTCCACTTCGATCCTTTGCATGCCGGCCAGGAAGCGGTCGCCGAATGGGCGGCCGGCGTGCGATTGGGCAAGGCCTCGAAGCAGAAACCGGCGGAGGTCGAGGTCCCCGTGCTCTACCAAGGGGAAGACTTGGCCGAGGTCGCCCGCCACTGCGGGCTCTCCGCCGAGGAGGTGATCGAACGCCACGCCGGCGCAGCGTACCGCGTGCGGGCGGTCGGCTTCCTGCCCGGCTTCCCTTACCTCGACGGCCTGCCGCCCGAACTCGCCACGCCGCGGCGGGCCACGCCGCGCACCCGTGTGCCGGCCGGTGCGGTCGGCATCGGCGGCGCCCAAACCGGCGTCTACCCGCTCGCCTCGCCCGGCGGGTGGAACCTGATCGGCCAAACGCCGATCGAGCTGTTCGACCCCGACCGCGAGCCCCCCGCGCTGCTGCGGCCGGGAGACATGGTGCGGTTTCGGCCGATCGACGGCGAGCGGTACGAGAAGCTCCTGCAAGCCGAGGAGACCATGGCGGCAGAAGGCAACGACCGGGCGCTGAGCGTGGCGGCCATGAAGGTGCTCGACGGGGGCGCCCAAACCACGGTGCAAGACCTCGGCCGGCCCGGCCTGCAATCGATCGGCGTCACGCCCGGCGGAGCGATGGACCCGGTCGCCGCGCGCCTGGCGAACCTGCTGGTCGGCAACCGCGAGAACGCCCCGCTGCTTGAGGCGGTGCTACGCGGCCCGAAGCTCCGCGCGCAATGCGACGTAACCGCGGCGGTCGTCGGCGGCCACGGCGAAGCGACGGGGCGTCCCTTCTCGCTCGCCAAGGGCGACACGCTCGACGCCCGCCAGATCGCCCCCGGCGCGCGGGCCTACGTGGCCGTCGCCGGCGGCGTCGGCGTTCCGCGGCGTCTCGGCGGACGCGGCGCCAACCTGCGAGCCGGACTGTCGGGAATGCTCGGACGAGCGCTCGTGAAAGGCGACCGGCTGGGGCTGCTCGCCACGACCCCCCCGCCAAGCGCCGCTGGCCATCATTGGTTCGTCCGCCCCGAGACGCTCACACCGGCCGACCCCGAAGGCAAACTGCGAGTGCTGCGCGGCCCGCAGGCCGATTGGTTCAGCGAGGAGGCATGGCGCCGTCTGCTCGGCGAAGCGTTCGACGTGGCGCCGCAGAGCGATCGCATGGGCGTGCGGCTCGCGGGCCCCACGCTCGCAACGAAGCAAACGGCCGACATGATGTCGGAGCCGGTCGTGGCGGGCGCCATCCAGACGCCCCCCTCGGGCGATCCGATCGTGCTCGCCGCCGATCGGCAGACGATCGGCGGCTACCCGGTGATCGCCTGCCTGGCGACGGCCGATCTGCCGCGATTGGGACAGCTGCGGCCCGGCGATCAGGTCCGCTTCCGCGAGATCGATCGGGCCGAGGCGCTCGCGTTGCTTAAAGAGCGAGAGAAGAACTTCGCGGTCCTGCGGCGGGGACTCGAACTCCGTGGCTGACCCCCTCAACAAGCCCGGTTCGCGGCGCACGATCGACCTGAACGGCGACGTCGGCGAGGGCGTGGGCGACGACGCGGCGTTGATCCCGCTGCTCACCTCGGCCAACCTCGCCTGCGGCGGCCACGCCGGCGGCGCGCAAGCAATGAGCGAAGCGATCGCCTGCTGTCTCGCCAGCGGTGTGGCGATCGGCGCCCATCCCGGCTACGAAGATCGCGAGAACTTTGGCCGCGTCGCGGTCGCCATGTCGCCCGCCGCGTTGGAAGCGATGGTCCTCAGGCAAGCCGCGGCGCTGCAAGAACTCGCCGCCAAGCGGGGGGCGGCCGTCGCGCATCTCAAGCCGCACGGGGCGCTCTACCACACGGCGTCGATCGACGCCGCCGCCGCCGGGGCCGTCGCCGAGGCGGCGGCGCGGCTCGGCCCGCGCACCGCCCTGGTCGGCCCGGCCGGAAGCGAACTCGCCCATGCCGCGCAGATTCGCGGCTTGCCGTTCGTGCGCGAGGCGTTCGCCGACCGCGCCTACAATGCCGATGGCCACCTAGTCCCGCGCAGCGACCCGCGCGGCGTGATCACCGACAACGCCCACGCCATCGCGCAGGGGCTGCGGCTGGCTAGCGCCGGTGAGGTTCAAACCGTCGACAGAGCCATTGATGGGGCCGCCGAAGGGGCCGTGGTGCGGGTCCCGTGCGACACGCTCTGCGTCCATGGCGACCACCCGGGAGCGATCGCCCTCGCCGCCCAACTGCGAGCGGCTCTGATCCATGCGGGCGTCGAACTGCACACAGCCGGCGTACACCGCGGCTGAGCAGCCCTCACCATCAGTCCTCGCTCACCACCCGTCCCCACTCACGGGCAGGCCCCCCTTACCAACGGGCCGGGCCGATCTGGTAGATTGTGGTGAACCGAGTCCGCCGTCCCGTCACTACCGAACCAGCCCAGCCTTCCCACCATGCCCGACGCCCCCCGCCCGCTCGCTCACGTCGTTTTCTTCACTCTGAAGGATCGCACGAGCGAGAACGTTCAGAAGCTCATCGACTCTTGCCAAGAGCACCTCACCGGCCACGAGGGAACACTCTTCTACGGCGCCGGGCCGCGGGGCGAAGAGTTCGACCGACCGGTGAACGACAGCGAGTACGACGTCGGCCTGCACGTCATCTTCGACTCGAAGGCGTCGCAAGACGCCTACCAGGGCCACGAGCGGCACCAGCAATTCATCGCCGCCAACAAAGAGTCGTGGGCGCAGATCCGGGTGTTTGACACCTACCTGTGAGCCCCCCCCGCGGCGTGCAACGCCGCGCCGGTAATGACAACTCGGTAGGTCATTCGCCGAGGGTCAAGCCGCGCGACGCGCCCTGATCGAGGAGCCCCTCGCGCATGTCGCAAGTACGGCCGGCGTCGAGGTCCGCTTCGCCACGGCTGATCAGCCGCTCGCTGCGGTCGCGCTGTGAGGCGTTGAGTGGAGCGAAGACAATCGCCCCCTCGCCGAGCGAGGCGACATTGGCGAGCGACTCACCGACGTACGCCTCAACACTCGCATAGCCGTGCGCCGAGGCCTGCTCGACGAGGCGCTGTTCGAGACTGCTGGAAAGGTCGATCTGCATCCGTGTAGTTTCGCACGGGCGGCTACAGGCCCCCAGAAGCCCGTCGTCCTGGCTAGAGCGGTTTTCGAATTGTTGTGGACGAGCGGGGAAGCGATTGGCGGCGTGGCGAGGAAGCCGAAGCAGGCAATGCGGTGCATTGTCGATGCAGGCTGACGAAGCCATGACGCCGATCGCGAGCCGAGCGTCTGCACCTATGAGCAAACCGCTCTAGGCCTAGGGGTCCCCCGGGATCTTGAGCAGGCCAGCCCCCCTAATACCGCCGCATTCGCCCCAAAACCCCCAAAGTGGCGTTTGGCCGGTCAGGTGGTACACTACCGTACCCCCGTTGCCGACTGACCTACTGAACAGCCGTTCCCTTCCGGCCCGATGCCCAATCTTCCCACCGACTTACCCGAGAACTTCATCAACCGCGAGCTCAGCTGGTTGGAGTTCAACCAGCGCGTGCTCGAAGAGGCGCAGGATGAGTCGATCCCGGTGTTGGAGCGGGTGAAGTTCCTCGCGATCTTCGCGTCGAACCTCGACGAATTCTTCATGGTCCGCGTGGCCGGATTGCGCGAGCAGGTGTTCGGCGCCCTCGCGCCGCAAGACCCGCCGCCGGACGGCATGACGCCGATGGCCATCCTGCAACGCTGCGTGGTGCGCACGCGCGAACTGGTCGAGCAGCAATACGCCTGCTGGAACGATTCGGTCAAACCGGCGCTCGACGCGGCCGGCATCGGGCTGCGCACCGAAGCCGACCTCACGGCCGCCCAGCGCAAGACAATCGACAAGTACTTCCGCCAGCAGGTGTTCCCGGTCCTCACCCCGATGGCGATCGACCCGAGCCACCCGAGCCCCCACTTCCACAACCGCGGCTTGTACCTGGCGGCCACCCTCAAGCGGCGTCGCGGCATCGGGCCGGAGCGGATGTTCGCCGTGGTGCAGCTGCCGCAGATGACGCCGCGGCTTGTGCCGGTCGACCCCGGCGGGACGACCGAGTTCCTGATGCTCGAAGACATCGTCGCCGCTCGCTTGCACGAGTTGTTCGTCGGCTACGACGTAGTGAAGTGGGGCGAGTTCCGCATCACGCGCGACATGGACATCGACCTGCTCGACGAGGAGGGAGACGACCTGCTGCGTGCGATCGAGGGCCGCCTACGCAGCCGCGCCCGCAGCGAGGCGGTTCGGGTCGAGGCGTCCGACCGGCTCGCGCCCGATCTGTTGGATGTGATCGTCAGAGAGGAAGAGGTGCACCGCGGCGACCCGGCCGACCCCTCGGCGTACGGCGAGGTTTACAAGGTCGACGGCCCGCTCGACCTGTCGTGCCTGATGTCGCTTCCGTCGCTCACCGAGCGCGGCGACCTGCTCAACCCGCCGTTCACCCCGCGGCTGCCCAACTCGTTGGCGATCAAGGGCGACCTGTTCGATCGCATCTCGGCGGGCGACGTGCTGCTGCACCACCCGTTCGACTCGTTCCAGCCCGTCGTGGAGTTCGTCACCCAGGCGGCCCGCGACCCGCAGGTGCTGGCCATCAAGCAAACGCTCTACCGCACGAGCGGCGACTCGCCGATCGTCAGCTCGCTGATCGAGGCCGCCGAGTCGGGCAAGCACGTCACGGCGCTCGTTGAGCTCAAGGCCCGCTTCGACGAGGCGAACAACATCTCTTGGGCCCGCCGCATGGAGCGTTCCGGCGTCCACGTGGTGTACGGCTTCATGAATCTCAAGACCCACTGCAAGCTCTGCCTGGTCGTCCGCCAGGAGGGGGGCAAGCGGGTCCGCAATTACGCCCACCTCGGCACGGGAAACTACAACCCGACCACCGCCAGGCTCTACACCGACATCGGCCTGTTCACCGCCGACCGGGCGATGACCGAAGACGTGTCGGCCGTGTTCAACTTCCTCACCGGCTACTCGCAGCACCACCAGTGGCAGAAGCTGGTCGTGGCCCCGGTGGACCTGCACGACCAAACGATCCGACTGATCGAGGAGCAGACCGATCGCGCCAGCCGCGGCAAGCCGGCCCGTGTGATCGCCAAGCTCAACTCGCTCGCCGACCGCGAGACGATCGAGGCGCTCTACCGGGCGAGCCAGGCGGGCGTGTCGATCGACCTGGTGATCCGCGGCATCTGCTGCCTGCGGCCCGGCATCGAGGGGCTCAGCGAGAACATCCGCGTCCGCAGCATCGTCGACCGCTTCCTGGAGCACAGCCGCATCCTGGTGTTCGGCGAGGGCTCGAGGCAAAAGGTCTACCTGGCGAGCGCCGACTGGATGCCGCGCAACTTCGAGCGCCGCGTCGAGGTGATGTTCCCGGTCGAGGACCCCGAGTTGCGGCAGCGGATCACGCAGGAGATCTTGCCGATCTACCTGAACGACAACGAGCGGGCACGGCTGCTCACCCCCAGCGGGTCCTACGAGCACGCGGCGCCCGGCAAATCGGGCGAGGAACGCCGCAGCCAACTGGAGCTGATCGACATCGCCAACGGCCGGCCCTCGGCGCCAGTCGTCACGGACACGAGCACCCCCAGCAAGCGCAAGCCCCCGGCCCGCAAGTCGGCCGCCAAAAAAACGGCGGTGACCAAGTCGCTCGCCAACGGCGCGTCGAAGACCCCCAAGCCCCGCAAGAGCGACACGCCGAAGTAGCGGGGGGCGGGCTAGCTACTGTTCGCAAAGAGGGGATGCACGGGCTTCTCCGCGAAGCTTTCTTAATCGTGTAGACTGCGCACCCGGCAACGAATGGGACATCAACCACAGAACGCATTGCAGGACGCGTGGGGTTATGACTACCCAGGATATGGACGAGCACAACGAAGCCATACGCCTCGACCCCCAAGACGCTAACGCCTACGTCAAACGCAGCTTCGCGTGGCACACGAAAGGCGACAATGACAGAGCGATCGCCGACTGTACCGAAGCCATTCGCCTCGATCCGCATTCTGCCGAAGCTTACTTAGGACGTGGTTTCTCATGGAGGGAGAAAGGCGAGTACGACAAGGCTCTCGCCGACTATAGCAAAGCCATCGCTATCGATCCAAACAGTGCTTACGCCCATTACGCCCGCGGTATCGCACTGACTGAGCAAGGCGCGTACGACAAAGCGGTGTTGGACTGCACCGAAGCCATCCGCCTCGACCCAGAAGACCCGTCTGGCCAGCACTCCTATTACATTCGCAGCCGGGCTTGGGCGGGGAAGGGAGACTTCAACAGGGCGATCGCGGACTGCACCGAGGCCATGCGGCTCAAACCGCAATGGGGCAATGCTTACTGCAGCCGTGGCGGCTACTGGGGTCAGAAAGGCGACCATGGCAAGGCGATCGCCGACTACAACGAAGCCGTCCGTCTCGACCCCCAAAGTCCTTATGCATATAACGGCCGTGCCGCCATGTGGTGCGAGATAGGCGAGTACGACAAAGCGATCGCCGACCTGAGCGAAGCCATCCGCTTCGCCCCCCACGACGCCTACGCGTACCACGCCCGGGGGTACAATTGGTACAGCAAGGGCGAGCACGACAAGGCGATCGCCGACTACAACGAAGCGATCCGCTTCAAACCGCAGTGCACCGACGCTTACATCGGCCGCGGCTTGTCTCACGATAAGAAAGGTGATTTCGACAAGGCGATCGCCGACTACAACGAAGCGATCCGCCTCGAACCACAGTCTGCCGACTCCTACTACCGCCGTGGCTTGTCTCACGAAAAGAAAGGTAATTTCGACGACGCGATCGTCGACTACACCGAAGCGAGTCGCCTCGACCCTCAGTCTGTCGATGCCTGCTACCGCCGTGGATTGTCTCACAAAAAGAAGGGTGAGTACGATGACGCGATCGTCGACTACACCGAAGTGATCCGTCTCGACCCACTAGGCGCCATAGTCAGCAGCGCCTTGTACAGCCGCGGCGTGGCCTGGAAGGCAAAGGGCGAATACGAAAAAGCCATCGCCGACTGCACCCAAGCGATCCGCCTCGAACCGCAGTACACTAACGCTTACATCGGACGCGGCTTGTGCTGGGCCAGCATAGGAGATTTCAACAAGGCCATCGCCGACTACAACAAAGCCATCCGCCTCGACACCGAATCTGCCGACGCCTACCACAACCGTGGCACCGCTTGGGTGAACAAAGGCGAATACGAAAAGGCGATCGCCGACTTTACAACAACCATCCGCCTCGACCCACAAGACGCCAAAACCCACAACAACCGCGGCATCGCGTGGAGCCGGAAAGGAAATTACCCCGAGGCCATTGCTGACTACTCGCAAGCCATTTGCCTCGATCCAGGTTGCGCCTCACGTTACAGCGTTCTCTCTTGGCTCTTGGCGACCTGTCCTGACGGCCGGTACCGCGACGGCGCCAAGGCCGTCCAATTGGCCGAAAAGGCAAGCGAGCTCGTCAGTGAAATGAATATTAAACAACTGCATGGGCTTGCCACAGCCCACGCCGAAAATGGGAGCTTCGATGAAGCCATTGCGTGGCAAAAAAAGGCTCTCGATCTAGCCACTGCAGAAGACGAACCATCCATGCGACAATGCCTAATCTGGTACGAGGCTGGCAAGCCTTACTCTGAGTTGTGAACCCCTTGCGGCCGATGCCCCGCTACATCTTCCTGCAATTTTTTTGATTCTCTACTTCACGATTGCATGGAAGTGAGGGCCGGAATGACCGCGAGCGACACCTGCCGCCCGGCACCGGCCGCCGCTGGCCTAGCGCCCAGGCGGGGGGCCGCCCGCAGAATCTCGGCCACCCACCTGCGCTACGCGAAGTGATCGAAGGCCTTGCGCCCATTAAGAGAGCGCTCGACTTCATCAACACGCCGTAGATCGCGGCCAGCGCCGGTAGTAGATCTCGTCGAAGCCCTCTCACGAATCGAATCCGCCCTCGCAGTTCCGGCTTGCCGCGCTGGGCGGTGGCCAGTCGGCTCCCGCCCTTCCGTTTCTGTTCGCCCAAATGTCGCCCGGTCGTTGGCCGTACGCCCGCTATCACTTCCGCGAATGGTCCTCAAACGACCAATCGCCGGTCACCTCGAAACCATGCATCGGATCGCACCGCGGCCTACGTGCACGCTGGCGATACAGATTCGTGAAACTCGAGGAAATACGCATCCGTGGGACGAACGTCAGGAGTATTAGAGGTGCTCCGTAATCATCGCGGCGCACGGACTACTCCTGTTCTGTTCCCACACCCAAGGTCAAATCTCCATGGCAACACGCCGAATCTTTGCGTCCACGTTCGCTCTCGCTTTGGTCGCTCTCGCTCCTCATCACGCCGCCGCCGAGGCGCTCTTTGGGCTCGCTGGCAGCGGGATCAACCAGCGTCTGGTGGTGATCAATACGAACACCAACGCGGTGACCTACAACACGCCGATCAGCGGCTTGGTCGACGCCCTCGGCGCCGAGTCGCTACAGAGCATCGACGTCCGCCCGGCGACCGGTGAGCTGTTTGGCTTGGACAACAACAGCAACCTCTACACGATCGCTCCGCTCACGGGCATGAGCACTCTGGTGGGTCAGCTCTCTCCCACACCGACCGGCACCCCTTCGACGAGGACCATCGATTTCAACCCGACGGTCGACCGGATCCGCGTGCTCGGCGACTCGCCCAGCAACAACAACCTCCGCGTGAATCCCAACGACGCCTCGACGCTGGTCGACGGCACGCTCGCCTTCGGCGCAGGAGACACGAACGAGGGCGAGCGGCCCTTCGTCGTGGGGGGCGCCTACACCAACAGCGTGCCCGGCGCGACGTCGACGATGCTGTACGACGTCGAGGCAGGCCTGGACGTGCTGGTCACGCAGTCGCCGGCCAACGACGGCACGCTGCAGACGGTCGGCCCGCTGGGCGTCAACCTGATCAACACGGCGAACGCGAGCTTCGAGATCTCGGGCGCCACAGGCGACGCCTACCTGGTGTTCACCGGATTCCTGGGGAGCGGCGGCAACGTGCTCTACTCGGTGGACCTCGGAACCGGCGCCGCCACGTCGACCGGCCCGATCACGGGCGTGCCCAGCGGCAGCGTGACCGACATCGCCGCGGTGGCTCAGAACGCTTTCCCTCAGCAGTTCATCCCTGAACCGGCTTCGCTCATGCTGCTCGCCATCGCCGGGATGCTGGGGGCCTGCGGCCGTCGCGCTCGGTGAGTGGTGGCGCCGCCACAAAACCATGCACTAGCAACGACGCCCCCGTTGGCCACAGGCCGGCGGGGGCGTTTTTTTGTGGGCGTGCGAAGCTGACGACCTTACGCGTGGGGCCTACTGGCCCGGCGTCAGCCGTTGCAGGCCGAGCACCCAGGCTGGGGTCGCCCGCAGGTATTCCACGACTCGCTTTTTCTGCGCGAAGTAGTAGCAGGCGTTGGCGCCTTGGAAGACCGCGCTCATCACGATCACCGTGCCGTACAACGCGACAAGCGCCAGATGGTAGACCTGGTCGAAGCCCTCGAACGAGTCGAACACCTCGCGCAGCTCGGGCCTGTCTCGCAACTCGGCGGCGAACGGGCTTTCGGCCGACAGGCCGGCGAGCAACATCCAGCAGCTGTAGACGACGATCAGTCCCAAAAAAGCGACCTGATTCCAGCCCAAGAAACGGGGCGCCGACTCGTCGAACCGCAGCAGCCGTCGGCGGCCGGCGAACTCGTTGTAAGCGACCGCGGCCATGCCGACCGTCAACACAAAGCCGGGCATGCTGAAGAGCGCGAACGGCGCCGACAGGGCCGCGAACAGGCCGATCGTCCAGCCGTTGAACCGCGCGACGGCGGCCGCCTTGCGGATCTTCTTCGCGCGGTCGTGCGCTAGCGTAACCTCGAGCTCCTGCGCGGGGCTCAGCGGGGCGGGCGTTTCGGTGGTGACGCAGGCGGCGGGCATCCGAAGCCCCTTGGGATCCGTGAGAGCGCGTCCGCAATCGACGATGACCATCGAGCGGCGGCGTTGGGCGACGCAAACTGCGTCGGGGGGCGTATAACCCCCTCTCACGAAACGTAGCTCACTGCGGGCGCCTGGGGCTTGGCCGCAAAGCGTCGCTAGCGCCCCACGCAGTCACAACCGCTATGAGCGATAGAAACCGCCGGTTCGCCAGCCCGATCCGCCCTCACACCGCGGAAGCGGAAGCCGGTTTCTTCGCCGGCTCGTCGGCCAGAGTGACCTGGAATTGCGACGGCGGGCTGGGTTGCGTCGTCTCGAAACGCTCCAGCCCCCGCGGCCGCGAACCGCGGCTCTCCTTGTCGACCAACACCTGGAGCGCGCCGATGTACTCGGTCATCAGGTGATCGGAGAAGTGGTCGACTCGGCCGCGGCGCAGCGAGCGCCAGAAGCCCCAGAAGCGGTCGCGCATCTTCCACACGCCCTCGACGTCGCTGATCTGGCCCTTGCGGTTGAGGTAGATCTCGCGGCCGCCGTGGGCGTAGCCTAACCACGCCGGCGGGACGCGGGGAACGATGTCGTTGTTGTTCACCCAGCGGTAGTACTCGAGCTTCACGTGGTTGATGTACCGCTTGTTGCCGACGCGCGGCGAGCCGTAGGTGTAGATCGCGCGCGGGTTCGAGTCGATCGCCGAGAGCTTGCAGCGCCCGCCGCAGATGGCGGCCATCGCGCCGCCGAGCGAGTGGCCGGCGAACCACAGCGTTTGATCGTTGCTGCGGAGCGCCTCCTCGAGCCGCGGCCAGAGGTCGTCGACCTCGCGTTTGAAGCCGCGGTGCACACGGCCGACCGTCTCGCCGGCGTCCCAGGCGGCGTCGAGATCGGCCCGCACGTCGTTCCACTCGTTCGGCTCGGTGCCGCGGCAGGTGACCACGGTGTCGGTGTCGTTCGAAAAGATGTACGCCTGGGCGCCGTCGCGGTCGTAGAAGCGGATCTCGGGGAAACCGATGGCGTTGGCCACCAGGCCCGCCTCGGCGCGGCTGAAGTACGAGAGCCGCGAGAGCTCGGCGAACAGCAGCGATCGCTCGAGGAACGTGAGCCCCTCGATCGCGCCGTCCAGCAGCGAGGTGGCCACGAAGGGAGGCAGGCTCTCCACCGGCGGGGCAGCGTCGATCGGAGCGCCGTCGATCGGGGCGCAGTCGATGGGAAAGGGAAGCTTGGCGGGGTTGCTCACGCTTGAGGCCATCCGTGTAGCAAGGTCGTTGCGGCTCGGGAGAAGCGGAGGGGCGATCGCCCGGTCCACCTAGGAGAATCTAGCCAGCCTCTCCCGCGATCACAAGCGATTTGCCCACAGCCGCGGCCGCACGCAAGACGCACGCGCCTAAGGCTGGCCCTCGGCCGAGTCGAGCTTGCCTCGCCAAAAGGCTTGGGCCTCGGCCAGACGCTCGGCGGAGGGTGCGGCCTTTTCGTCGGCCGCTAGCTCGTCGAGCCACTCCAAGAAAAACGCCACGCTCGAGCGGCTCACCCGCCGCTGGCCCGACATCTCGACGAACCACGGGGCCGACTGGGCCATCTGGTAGCGGTCGGCGTCGACCGTCACGGCCCGCACGGCGAACCAGCCGGCCGAATCGAACTCCACCGGTGGCAGCCGGCCGCCGCCGGCGGCCCAGTCACGCAGCGGCACGGTGGCCGCCACCTCGTTGTTCTTAATAATCTCGAGGTACTCGATCTTGTCGCGTGTCGCGAGGCTGAGGCCGACCTCGAACGTGAGCGTCTCGCCGTGATTCAGGTAGAACACGGCGCCGGGGGCCCGCCCCTCGGCCTTCGGCCTCAGCAGCGGTCCGTTGGTCACGACCGTGGCGCCGGCGAGGGCGGCGTCCCACCAGTCGGGAGAGGCCTGCGATTCGCTGTTCGTGTCGCCCGTGTGGGCGTACACGCGTGCGGCGCCGAGCGTCGTTTCTTCAAAGCCCGATCCGCTCCCCGCCAACGGGACCAACCGCAGCCCCGCGCCGAGCGTGTGGTGATAGACCGCTTCGCGCCAGCGGCCCAAGCCGCGGCGGGCGGGGTAGCGGGACCGATCGCGAGGCCGGTTCCCTTCGCTTTCTTCGGGGCCGAGCACGAGCAGGGCGTCGACCGCACCCTCGGCGATCCACGCCGGCAGGCGCCAGGCGCCGGCGTCGGCGATCACGACGAGGCCCGCCTCGCGCGCGGCGAGCGCGACCGCCAATGGGTCGTCGCCCCTGAGTGATCGAAAGTCGAATGGCCCGTCACGCGACACGATTGTCAGCGAGCCGCCGGGGCTCTCGACCCGGGCGGCGCTGTAGTGGTGGGCGTCTTCCTCTTTGAGGCGGCGGATCGCTTTCGCGGGCCGCCACGAGCCGCCGCTCCAAACGTGACCCACCTGCGGCGCCGCGGCGAGTTGCTCGGCTTGCCTCGCGACGTCGAGCCCACCCGGCTCGCGCGAGGCGAGCAGGTCGGCGGCTAGCCAACCCTCTTTGGCGAGATGCGCCGCGCGGCGCATCTCGACCCGCTTCGAGTCCTCGGCGCGGCGATCGATCTGGAAGTGGCCGCTTTGCGTGAGGTACTCGGGGCCGGCGTCGATGACAAAGCGGTAGTTGCCGCGTCTCAGCGGCAAAGTCACGTTGCCTGGAAAGTACGCGTGGTCACCCCAGACAGCGACGCCCCAACGCCGCGCCGCGACCGGCCTACCGCGGCCGTCCTGCAGCTCGATCCGCACGGGGAGCGGGGTGAGCGTCTCGGCCTCGACGGCCTCGATCTCGAGGACGCCATCGGCGCGTGGCGCCCCCCCGGCGACGCCGTCCACCAGGACGATGGCCGCCCAGGCCAGGGGCAGAAGTAGAGCTTGTTTTGGCAAACCAATCATCATCTCTAAGCGTAGCACACCGGATCGGAGGGGTGATTGCTCTCTCGGCTGCCTCGCTAGGCTTCGTGAGGGCGGCCCGCCCCCGGGGGCCGCTCACAGGCCTGTTTCGGCGGGCCCATAGGAAGCGCCCCCGTGGCGAGGGTAAGATGCTCAAACCACCAGTCGGAAACCTTCCCCTTCCAAGTTCCCCCCAAGCAACCCGCCGCCACTCCGGAGCCCGATGGCCGAAGATTACTACAAGGTGCTAGGCGTCAAGCGCAACGCCCAGGAGGACGAGATCCGCCGGGCGTATCGCGAGCTCGCGCGCAAGTACCACCCCGACCTCCACCCCGACGACGAGTCGGCCAAGAAGAAGTTCCAAGAGGTGCAAGTCGCGTTCGAGGTGCTCAACGATAAGAAGAAGCGCGAGAAGTACGACAAGTTTGGCGCCGGCTTCGAGAACATGTCGGGTGGACCGGGCCGGCGGGGCTGGCCCGGGGCGGGCGCGGGGGGGCCCGGAGGAGGCGGGGCGCACGAGTTCGACTTCGACCTGAACGACATCTTCGGCGGCTCGGCGAAAGCGGGCCGCGGGGGCGGCGGCGGTTTCGCTGATTTGTTCAAGCAGTTCGGCGGCGGCGCCGCGGGCGCCGGCCCGGGCGCCGCCACCGGCAGGCCCCCGGCCAAGGGCGCCGACCTGGAGCACGAGATCACGATCCCCTTCGCCACGGCGGTGCTCGGCGGCGAAGCGGCCATCCAGGTCCGCCGCGCGAACGGCCGCGAGGAAACGATCTCGGTCAAGATCCCCGCAGGCGTGGATGACGGCAAGAAGATCCGCCTGAAGGGCCAGGGCGACCCCGGCCCGCGCGGCGCGGCGGGCGACCTGCTGCTCACCATCCGAGCGGCGCCCCACCCCTGCTACCGCCGCACGGGCAACCGGCTCGACGTGACCGTGCCGATCACGCTGGCCGAGGCGGCCCGCGGGGCGAAGGTCGACGTGCCGACGCCGCGCGGCGTCATCACCCTCACCATCCCGGCCGGCTCCTCGAGCGGCAAGCGGCTGCGGGTCAAAGGACACGGTGTGAGAGCGAAGGACAAGCCGGCCGGCGATCTCTACGCCGAGATCGAGATCGCGATGCCCGAAGGCCTCAGCGACAAGGAAATCGAGCAGATCGCGAAGATCGCCGAGAAGCATCCCCAAGAGCCAAGGGCGGACCTGCGGTGGTGACGCTGGGGGCGACAAGCTGGGCGCCCCTGGCGCAGTCGCAAACCGTGCTCGAGCGGCTCGACCCGCCGACCCGAGCGGCGGTGCTGATGGCGGTCATCGGCCTGGTGCTGCTCGGCCTGGCGCTGGTGGTGCTCACCATGATCGGCGGCCGCTGGCTGCGACGCGTCGCGCGCGACCGGCCAGCGACGCAAGCCATCGAGTCGAAGAAAAAAGCCTATCGGGCCAGCACGTCTCAGCCCGTCGCTCGATCGAACGGCCTCACGGGCGACACGGCGCCGGGAGAAGACAGCTCGAGCGAGACCACCGCCTGAGGCTCGTCGGATGCCCGGCACGAATACCGAGCCGAGGGACCACGCCTCGCCCGCCAGGTTCGTCACGCTTGCTTCACTGGCTCCCCACCACATTTCACCCCCTTCGTCTCTCGTCGCCGTGCCCGACTTTTCCTTCCCCAAGAACGCGCGGCTGCTGAAGAAGGCGGAGTTCGACGCCGTCTTCGCCGCCAAGTCGAGCGCGTCGGACGGGGTGCTGCTCGTCTTCGCCCGGCCCAACGGCCTGGGGCGGCCCCGGCTGGGATTGGCCGTCTCGCGCAAAGTGGGCAACGCGGTGGCGCGCAACCGCTGGAAACGGCTCCTGCGTGAGGCGTTTCGGCTCGCCCAACACGAGCTGCCGGCCGTGGACCTCGTCTGCCTGCCGCGGCTGCGTGGCAAGCCTCGATTCGCCGAGGTCGACAGCTCGCTGCGGCGCCTGGCGGGCAAGGCGACCAAGCGCGCCGAGCAACGCGCCAAGAAGCGCGACGCTCCGCCCGGGGGCCCATCGTGATCGCGTCGCTGCGGTTCCTGATCGAGGGGATTCGCCTGCTGGCGCTGCTGGCGTTGCTGGCGGCGGTCGGGCTTTACCAACGCTTCGTGAGCCCGTTGCTGGGGCCGAGCTGTCGGTTCACGCCCACGTGCAGCCAGTACTGCGTGCAGGCGGTGCTGCGCTACGGCGTGCTGGCGGGCTCGTGGCGGGCCGTGCGCCGTGTCTGCCGCTGCCACCCCTGGAACACCGGCGGCTGGGACCCGCCTTAAAAGCGGTTGAGCCAGCAACGGCGAGCCGGGTGGCCCTCCGGCTCGCCCGCACTCCGGCGCGCCCTGCACGCTTCGGTGGGAATCGCCTGGGAGAGCCGCCCACTCCCGCCTTGCCCGGTTCGGCGTAAACCCCTAACCTCCGCCCCACTTGCGGCTTTGCTGCGCGCCTCGCGGGGCGTGCGGCACGCCCACGGGATGGATCCCGCGGGCGCCCACTATCCACGTGACCCTCCAACCGAGCGCCGAGCATGACGCGTCGCGCCCCTCTCATCACGCTCAGCCTTGCGCTGTTACTACTGACCGTTGCGCCGACCGGCTGCATGGCGCCGCTGTTCCGCGGCAAGGTTGTGGAGCAACAGCTCGACGAGATCGATCCGCCCGGCGAGCCGACCACGAACTTCGTGTCGCGCTACACCCACCCGTACGGCTTGGATTACGTCCAGGTCCAAGCGGTGTCGCTGGTGACGGGCCTGAAGGGCACCGGTGGCGACCCGCCCCCCACGCCCCAACGGGCGCAGCTGCTCGAAGAGATGCACCGCCTCAACATCGAGAGGCCGAACACCGTGCTCGCCATGCCCGAAACGGCGTTGGTACTGGTGCGCGGCTTCTTGCGGCCGGGCATCCAGAAAGGCGACCGCTTCGACCTCGAGGTCCGAGTGCCGTCCAAGAGTGAAACCACCAGCCTACGCGGCGGGCACATGCTCTCCGCCTATCTCACCGAGATGGCGGTGCTGGGCAACTCGATCCGCTCGGGCAGCACGCTGGCCGAAGCCGAGGGCCCGGTGCTCGTCGACCCCTCGGCCGAGGGCGACGACGCGGGCGACACGGCGGTCGCCACCCGCGGGCGGATCCTCGGCGGCGGCGTGGCGCTCAAGTCGCGGCCGCTCGGCCTGGTGATCTCGCACGAGCACCAGAGCGTGCGGATGGCGCAGGCGATCTCGAAATCGATCAACGACCGCTTCCACCGCTACGACCAAGGCCGCAAGGTCGGCGTCGCCAAGCCGAAGACCGACGAGTTCATCGAGCTGCACATCCACCCGCGTTATAAAGACAACATCACCCGCTTCGTGAAAGTCGTGCGCAGCATCGCCGTGAGCGAGACCTCGGCGATGCGGACCGAGCGGCTCGGCCGGCTCGAGAAGCAACTGCTCGACCCGCTCACCTCGGCGGTGGCCGCCATCCGCCTCGAGGCGATCGGCGGCGAACGGGCGATCGAGATCCTGGCCGCGGGCCTCGACTCGAGCGATCCCGAGGCGCGGTTCTACTCGTCCGAGGCGCTCGCCTACCTGGACGACACGCGCGGGGCCGACGCGTTGATTGTCGCCGCCCGCGACGAGCCCGCCTTCCGGGTGAACGCCCTGGCCGCCCTGAGCGCCATGGACGACGTGGCCGCCTACGAGGGGCTCCGATCGCTGCTCGCCTCCAAGAGCGCCGAAACCCGCTACGGCGCGTTCCGCTCGCTGTGGGCCATGAACGCCGGCGACCCGATGCTCCGTGGCGAACGACTCGGCGGGCAGTTCGACTTCCACGTGCTCGACGTCGACGGCCCCCCGATGATCCACACCACCCGCAGCTTCCGCCCCGAGATCGTTCTCTTCGGCGAGGGGCAACAATTCCA
This sequence comes from Pseudobythopirellula maris, assembly GCF_007859945.1. GTDB lineage: Bacteria > Planctomycetota > Planctomycetia > Pirellulales > Lacipirellulaceae > Pseudobythopirellula > Pseudobythopirellula maris. Next base: position 637,279 of record NZ_SJPQ01000002.1, read on the forward strand.
GCTCCCGTTCGTGCTCGACGCCGGCAAGGACATCTTGGTGAACGGCATGACCGGCGACCAGATCGTGGTGAGCCGCTTCGCGGCGGGTGAGGAGTCGCAAAAGCTCACGGTGGGAACCGACGTGGATGCCGTTGTCCGCGCCATCGTGCAACTCGGCGGCGGCTACCCCGACGTGGTCCAGGCGCTGCAGCAGGCCAATACCGACGGCGCCTTGGCGAGTCGCTTCTGTGTCGACGCCCTGCCGCAGACCGGCCGCGAGTACAGCCGACAGAATCATTCGTCGGACGGCGTCGAAAGCGATGCGGACGCCGAGGCGAGCGACAAGTACCGTGTCGCCACGCCCGTGCCCGACTTGTTCTCCGAGCAGAGACAGTGAGATGAACCGGGATACGGAAGGCGAAACGGCCGGCAGAAAAACCTTTGAGCGATTGAGGCTGGGCGCGTCACGCGGATAGCGCGTCTTCGTTCCGAATTCCGCATCCCGAATCCCGCAATGCTCAAGTCCCTCGAACTCGCCGGCTTCAAGAGCTTCGCCGACAAGACGCGGTTCAGCTTCCCCGAGGGAGTGACTGTCGTCGTCGGGCCGAACGGCTCGGGCAAGTCGAACGTGGTCGACGGCATCAAGTGGGTGCTCGGCTCGCAGAGCCCCAAGCAGCTGCGCGGTTCGGAGATGACCGACGTCATCTTCAGCGGGTCGGCCAGCCGCCGCGCGGCCAACACCGCCGAGGTGACGCTCACCTTCGCCAATGTCGAATTCGAGGGCGGCCGCAGGCTGTTCGACGTCGACGAGGACGAGGTGCGTCTCGGGCGCCGCGTCTACCGCAGCGGCGAGGCGGAGTACCAAATCAACGGCCGCCCCTGCCGGCTGCGCGACCTCCGGGAGCTGATCGCCGGCACCGGATTTGGCGGCGAGACCTACTCGATCATCGAGCAGGGGCGCGTCGACGCGATGCTTCGCGCCTCGCCCGCCCAGCGGCGGGCCTTGTTCGAAGAGGCGGCCGGCATCAGCCGCTTCCGGCTCAAGAAACAAGAAGCGACACGCCGGCTCGACCGCGTCGATCAAAACCTGCTGCGACTCTCCGACATCGTCGACGAGGTCGAGGGCCGGCTGCGACGCGTCCGCAAACAGGCCGGCAAGGCGCGGCAATACCGCGAGCAGACCGAGCGGCTGCGCGAGGTGCGCACCCAACTCGCCCTGGCCGACTGGGACACGATGTCGGCGCGGTGCGAGCGGATCGAGTCGCAGCTGCGCGACAGCGAGACGCGGCTGGCGACCGCCGGCGAAGAGATCGAGCGACTCGAGACGGCCCGCGACAAGCACGCCCGCGAGACCGAAGACGCCACGCGACGCGCGCGCGAGGCGGACTCGCACCTGGCGGACCTGCGCGAACGGATCGCTCAGGCCGAGTCGGTCGCCCAGCTCGAACGCCGCCGGCTGTCGGAACTCGAGGAAGAGCTGGCCGAGCAACGCGGACGCGACCCGCTCGAAGGGCTCGCGCCGAGCGACGAATCGGCCGAGCAGCGTGAAGAGGCCAAGGCCCGCCTGGAAGAGGCGCAGCAGCTCCTCCGCGACGTCGAAGCGCGGCTGCGTCAGGCGGAGGCCGAATCGAACGACGCCTCCCGACAGGCCGAAGCCGCCGCCGAGGCGTTCCGCTTAGCGAACGAGGAGCACGGCGCCGCCGAGTCGCGGGCCCGCGAACTCACCGCCGAGCACCACCGGCTCGAGGCGGTCGCCGCCTCGCTCCAAGAGAGCGAAGCGAAACGCCGCGAGCGGCTCGAGGCGATCCGCAGCCGGCTCACCCAAGCGCAGGACGAACTGGCCGTCGCCCGCCAAAGCGAAGCCAAGGGGGCCGACACAAGCGCCCGCGTGCGGGGGCTGCTCGAGCGGGCGCAGCAGCGGCTCGACAAGAGCCGCCAACGGCAAGCCGACGACGCCCGCGCCCTGGCCCAGGCCGAGGCGCGGCTCACCGGCGTCGAGCACCGCACGGCGGTGCTCGACCACGAACGCCAAAGGCTCGAGGCGCTCGGCGCCGAGATCATGGGGCTGCTCGAGCGGACCCCGGCCGAACGGCGGCCCACGGTCCACGGCCTCGTGGCCGAGGTGTTGCACGTCGACGTCGATCTGGCCGACATGGTCGAGGCGGCCCTCGGCGTGAGCGCCGACCACGTGGTGGTCGAAGAGGGCGACCTGCTCGTCGCGGCGCTCGAAGGCTCCGGAGTCGAGCTCTCGACCCGCGCCCACTTCCAACGCGGCGACGCGCGGGGGGCGGCCAGCGTCATCGACCGCGTCGATCTCTCCGGCGAGCCGGGCGTGATGGGCCGGGCCGACCAGTTCGTCGAAGCGCCCGAGCCGCTGGAGGCGATGGTCGTCGCGTTGCTCGGCCGCACCTGGTTTGTCGACACACTCGCCACGGCTGTGCGGCTGGCGTCGCACGCCGGCCGGGGGCTGAGTTTTGTCACCCACAAGGGCGAACGGCTCGGCGCCGACGGCGTGCTCTCGGTCGGCCCGCGCGGCGACGCCTCGGGCGCGCTCTCGCGTCGCAAGGAGCTCGCCGAGTTGCACGCCACCTCGGAGCGGCTGCGCGGCGAAGTCGCTAGCCTCCAATCGCAAGTCGCCGCGGGCGAGCGTGCGGTGGCGATCCGCCACGGCCGCGCGAAGGCGCTCGGCGCTCGGCTCGACGGGCTCGCCAGCCAACTGGCCGAAACGCGTCAGGGAGTCGGCGCCCTCAGCGAGCGCGTGCGTCGGGCCGAAGAAGAAGCCGCCGAGCTAGACGGCTCGAACGCGCCGGGCGACGCCGAAGAGCGACTCGCGTCGCTCGCCGCCGAAGCCCAAGAGGCGAATCGGATCGTCGCGGCGGCCGCGTCGCAACAGGCCGAGGCCCAGCAGCACGAGGCGGCGGCCCGGCGCCGCAAGTCGGCCGCACGCGACCGCCTCGCCGAACTGCGCATCGAACAGACCCGCCGCGAGCACGAGCTGCGGCTGCTCCGCGCCGAGCGCCGCAACGGCCCCTCGACCGAGGAGCTGGAGCGCGCCAAACGCGAGGCTCGGCAGCGACTCGATCAAACCCTCCGGAGGGCGACCGCTTGCGAGTTGGCGATCCTCGCCGCCCAGAGCACGGCGGCGCCGCTGTGGATCGAGAAGGAGCGGTGGGCGCGCGTCAAATCGGCCGACGGGCCGCTGCTGAGCCGCGCCCGGGCCGAAGCCTCGGAGCTGAGCGACCGCCTCGAACGGCTCCGCCGCGAGAGCGAGCGACTCCGCGCGCAGCAGCAAAAGAACGAACTCGCCCGGCAGCAGCTCACGCTCGAGGCGCAACAGCTGTGCGACCGCATGCAGGAGGACTACGGCGTCGACGTCGCGGCGGCCGCCGCCTCACGCCCCGAGGGATCCGCCAAGCCGCTCGCCGACGCGGACGCCGACGCCTTGCGCCGCGAGATGGAAACGCTGCGTCGCGACGTGAACAGCGTCGGCGCGGTGAACCTCGAATCGCTCGAAGAGCTCGACGATCTGGAGTCGCGCTTCTCGCAGCTCTCGGCGCAGTACGAAGACCTGAGCAAGGCGAAGGCCTCGCTCGAGCGGCTCACGAGCCGCATCAACACCGACAGCCGCGAGCTGTTCCTCGCGACGATCGACACGGTGCGCGAGCACTTCCGCGACTTGTTCCGCCGGCTGTTCGGCGGCGGCGAGGCGGACATCGTGGTCGAGGACGACGGCGCCGACATCCTGGAGTGCGGCGTCGAGATCACGGCCTGCCCGCCGGGCAAGGACCTGCGGAGCATCTCGCTGCTGTCGGGCGGCGAGAAGACGATGACCTGCGTGGCGCTCCTGCTGGCGATGTTCCGCAGCCGGCCGGCGCCCTTCTGCATCCTCGACGAGGTCGACGCCGCGCTCGACGAGGCGAACATCGGCCGGTTCACTTCGGTGCTCGGCGAGTTCCTGGCCTCGACGCAATTTATCGTGATCACCCACTCGAAGCGGACGATGGTCGGCGCCGACACGCTGTACGGCGTCACGATGCAAGAGTCGGGCGTCTCGAAGCAGGTCTCGGTGCGGTTCGAGGACGTGACCGAAGACGGCCAGATCGCGCCCGCCAAAATGCTGGCCGATCGCGAAGAAACCCCGACCATCGAGGGGCCCGAGGGCGTGGGGCACGACGGCCAATCGCCCGAGCGGCGGGCCGCTTAATCGTCAGGCGCGCGAGCACTCTTGCAACCGTCTCGCCCCGCCGGCCTTCGTCAGTCGTCGCGCTCAGCACGAGGCGCGCAACACGCGCGGATGGTGCGACTCGTGAAAGCGTCTAAAGTCCTCCCCCCCGCAGACACGAAGAATAGCTTCGGATGGGTCGTCCTGTCCGGAGCAATCGGCCGCCGCGGCCAGCCTCCGGGAGCCCCGGGACGTATGCAGGGGGGAGCCTGCCTTAGATCCCGCCGTATCGCAGGGCGTTGTGCGCTTGCAGGTGTGCAAGCTAGCAACGTCAACGAGCGGGATTCTGATCCGTCCACCGTCGCTGTCGATCGCACTGTGTGTGAGGTCGTGTGCGTTCCGAAACGGTTGTTCCAGTGGTAACGGTTGTGCGGCCTCCCGTTGGTCGCAAGTCTTCCGCAACGCCATTAATGAGCAATTTCGGAAGAACGCCGCAACCGATGCAAGCAGTACGAAGGAGCGGATCAGACGGACCTGACCGAACCTGACACACATTATTTTTACGGAGCCCCGACCCAGAACGAGTGCTAAAGGTTTGCCCAGCGGCCGGCGCCAGGGATGTTCGCCAAACCAAGGGACCCAGCACGCGTGGGGCTTTACCGCCTCGTTGGAAAGTGACCCAGCGATCCGACGCGGCAATAAGCGGACAAATACATACGACGAATTGGAGAGCCCGATGAAGGTCTTTACTACTGGTCAGGTCGCGAAGATCTGCAAAGTGGCCCCCCGCACGGTCAGCAAGTGGTTCGACTCGGGACGCCTGAAGGGATACCGCATCCCCGGCTCCCAGGACCGACGCATTCCTCGCGAATACCTAATCCGCTTCCTCAAAGAGCACGGCATGCCGCTGGGCGATTTGGAGGACGAGGCGATGGCCAAGGTGCTCATCGTCGCCCAGGATCAGGTGCTCATTGAGAACCTCAAGCGTGAGTTGCCCGCCGAGCGGTCCTTCCGCACGCAGACCGCCGCCAGCGGCTTCGAAGCCGGCATCCAAGCCGAGAGCTTCCACCCCGACTGCATCATTTGCGACTTCTCGATCGGACACGTCGAGGCGTTGCAGATCTGCCAGAACTTGCGTCGCAACACCGACTTCGCCGAGACGATCCTGATCGCTCTGCTGCCGGACGACGGCTCGCCCGTGAGCTTCGACCGCTCGACGATCAACGAGACGTTCAAGAAGCCGTTCGACGCGGCACTGCTGGCCGAGCGTCTGCGGACGCTGATCGGCGCCAAGAAGGAGCTCGTCTGAGCCCCTTCGCTTCAGTGACATGGGCCGACCGCAGGAAGCGGTCGCTGGCCGTGCGACCTTTCCCGGGTCCGCGGCCGGTCGCCCCGATTCAACCAGAGCCCGGCCGCTCCAAGCGGCCGGGCTCCGGTCGTTGCTAGGGACCATTCTCTCGTCACCGGCTCTTGGGGGCCAAGGCGTCGGGCGCCGGCGGCCTTGAGCCGGCGCCATGTCGCGGGTAGGACTTAGGGCGTAGCCGCCGCCCGTTCCGCCCCGCAGCCCCGCCGCCCGCATGCCCCCGCGACTGACGCACCTCGACGACCATGGGGCGTGCCGCATGGTCGACGTCGGCGGCAAAGAGCCGACCGCCCGGCGCGCCGTGGCGACGGCCGTCGTGCGGATGGCGAGCGAGACACTCGGACTCATCCGTTCGGGTGATGCCGCCAAGGGCGACGTGCTTTCCGCAGCCCGGCTGGCGGGCGTGATGGCGGCCAAGAAAACCGCCGATCTCATCCCGCTGTGCCACCCGCTGGGGCTCGATGCGGTGCAAGTCGATTTCCATTTCCAGGAGCCCGATGCGCTCACGATCGAGGCGTGCGCCTCGGTCCACGCCCGCACCGGCGTGGAGATGGAGGCGATGACGGCGGCTGCCATTTCTGCCCTAACCGTCTACGATATGGTCAAGGCGGTCGACCGCGGAGTGGTGATCGAGCACGTTCGGCTCGAGGCCAAGTCGGGTGGCCGCAGCGGCGACTGGCGCCGCGACCACGCCGACTGATCCCCACCACGACCCACTCTCCCCCGCTGCCCCCCCGCATGACCACCCCCGCGGCCCACACGATCGAGAGCGCGCGCAGCGCCTCGGCGGCGACGCTCGCCGAGCTCTTCGCCCCGATTGCCGAGGCGCTCGGCCGGGTCGAGTCGCGTCTGCAAACCGAGCTCCGCGCCGGCGATGGCCGCCTGGCGACCGAAGAGGTCGACCGCGTGGTGCGACACGGTTACCGGCTCGGCGGCAAACGGTTGCGGCCCGCGCTCGTGCTGCTATCCGCCCGCGCCGCCGGCGAGGCGTGCGACGACCACGTGCTGTTGGGCGTGGTGGTCGAGATGATCCACACCGCCACGCTCGTTCACGACGACGTGCTCGACGAAGCGACGCTGCGACGCCACGTGCAAACGGTCAACGCCCGTTGGGGCAACGAGACCAGCGTGCTGCTGGGAGATTTCCTGTTTAGCAAAGCGTTTTACCTGGCGAGCACCCTGCCCACCGTCGACGCCTGCCGCGTGATCGGCGCTTCGACCGAGCGGGTCTGCCTCGGCGAGCTCAGGCAAACACTCTCCGAGGGCGACCTCGAGCTCGACGAAGAGGACTACCTGGCGATCGTCGAGGCGAAGACCGCCGAGCTGTGCGCCTGCTGCTGCTCGCTCGGCGCCCGCTACGCCGGCGCCTCGACCGAGGCGATCGACGCGCTCACCGCCTTCGGCCGCGACCTCGGCGTGGCGTTCCAGATCGCCGACGACCTGTTGGACCTCACCGGCGAAGAAGCGGCCACCGGCAAGACCGTGGGCGCCGACCTCGCGAAGCGCAAGATGACGCTGCCGCTGATCCACGCCCGCCGCGAGTTGGTCGACGGCCCGCGGCTGGCGTTCGACGAGCTGCTGCGCAAGGGCGACGGCGCGTCGCGCAGCGAAGCGTTGCGCATCGCCGAAGAAACGGGCGGCCTGGCCTACGCCCAGGAGCAAGCCGAAGCGTACGCCGCCCGCGCGGCGGAGCGGCTGGAGGTCTTGGCCGAGGGACCCGATCGCGAGGCGCTCGCGATGGTGGCGCAGTTCTCAAGCCGCCGGCGGGCTTGAGCCCAATATCTTGAGTGCACGTAACCGGAGCCGCGCACGCAGTAAGCGGAGTGCGCCGCCAGCCCAAACGTGTTCCTGGCAAACCGTTTGCACTGCGGGCTACTCCGTTTACTTCGTGCGCGGCTCCGGTTTTTTCTGCTTGCCGAGGGCTGTCGAGAATTCGGCGGTCCCACAATTTCAGACAATATACTTGCGTACACTACCTGCGCCGAATATGCTCCGTGGCATGGTTCACGCTCTTCTCACCTCGACGACCTACGGCACATGGCTGCCGGGGGATACGCGTGGCTCGGTGACGCCGGTCCGCGACTACCGTCCCACGGATGCGGCGACACCGTATCGAGTTGCTCACAACCAACGGGGCGAACCCTGGGAGCCTTCGATGCCGGGACTCTACGCCAGTGCAAGACAATCGCTCAAAGGGCGGCCGGTCTGGCTATCCGCGGGGCAAGCTCGCATCGCTATCGGCTCGATGCTCAACAAGAGCGAGCGGCGTGGCTGGCGTATCGAAGCGTTGTGCGTGATGCGGAACCACTTCCACGCCGTGGTCGGCTGTGTCGGCGATGCGAGTTTCAAGCGGGTGCTCGCCAACCTCAAAGCGTTCGCCAGCGAGGGCCTGAACAACCAAGCAGGTGAGCCGAGTAGATGGTGGACCCGGGGAGGTTCGGCACCCTTGCTCCGTGACGAACGCGCAATCGAGACGGCGATCCACTACGTGCTGCACAAGCAGCAGCACCCACTTGCGCGATGGTCCGCGCGAGACGGGTTCCTCCTCCCAACAGACCCGACCACGAGAACCTATCCGCGCAAGTGAAATGTGACTCTCGCTAGCATGAATCAACTCGCGTAAGTGACCGGAGCCGCGCACGAAGTAAGTGGAGTTGTTCGCATGGCAATCGGCTTGCTAGAGCGCACTCCCGATAGCCGTAGCGTTGTTTCGCCGTATCGACGCCGAATCATACCGCCCCACACGCTACGCATCTGTGCGATTCGCACTAAGAACACATTTTGGTTGGCGGCGCACTCCGCTTACTTCGTGCGCGGCTCCGGCTATTTAGCGTGGATCATTTTCTGCCGATTCTGATCACTCTCCCGCCTCAACGATCCGCCCCGCGATCGTCTCCGGCGCCTCTTCCGGTTCGAGATCGACGAAGCGGCACTCTGAGAGCCCGCGGAACCACGCGCCCTGGCGTTTCGCGAAACGGCGGGTGCGGGTTTTGATCCGCTCGATCGTGGTCGGCAGGTCGCTATCGCCCGCCAAGTGCTCGATCACCTCCTGGTAGCCGACCGCCTGGCTCGCGGTGCGGCCGAGTTCGTTGCCGTCGGCAGTGAGCGCGCGGACCTCGTCGACGAGCCCCTCGGCGATCATCTCTTCAACGCGAGCTTCGATGCGGCCGTGCTGTTCTTCGCGCGGGCGTTGCAAGACAAACACCCGGCACGCCTCGGCGGGGCGGCCCTCTTCGAACTCTTCCTGCTGGTGGCTGATCGGCTGGCCGGTGACGCGGTAGACCTCCAACGCGCGGACGATCCGCCGGCTGTCGTTCGGGTGGATCTGGTTCGCCGCGAGCGGGTCGACGAGCGCCAGCCTCTCGTGCAACGCGGGCGAGCCGACCGTGGCGAGCTCCGACTCGATCTCGCTCCGCAAGTCCCAGTCGGCGGGCGGGCCCTCGAACAGGCCGCGCAACAGACACTTCAGGTAGAGCGGCGTGCCGCCGACGAACAACGGTGTTCGGTCGCGCGAGCGGATCTCGCCGATCGTTTGCATGGCCAAGTCGAGGTATCGGGCGACGCTGAACTCCTCGTCAGGCGCCACGAGATTGATCAGGTGGTGCGGCAGCCGGCTTTGCAGATCGCGGCCCGGCTTGGCGGTGCCGATGTCCATGCCGCGGTAAACGGCCATCGAGTCGAGCGACAGCACCTCGGCGCCAAGCCGCTCGGCCAGGGCCAGCGCCACGCCGGTCTTGCCGACGGCCGTAGCGCCGGTGAGGTACCAGCAGTCTTGGGCGGGGCTAATGTCCATAGGTTTCTGTAAGGGTACAAATTGCCTGTGGGAGGTGTCTCCGACACCGATCACGCCCCGCCAGCCGCAGCGGGCTCAAACACCGGTATTGGCGTCGGAGACGCCTCCCGCAGGCAAAAGCATGGGGTCTCGCTCTTGGGAGTTTGATGGCCGAGGGCGCAGAGCTTATGCTGAGGGGTCTGTGCCCCGCATTCTGGCCGCAACAAGCGTCTGCCGTGAATCCCCCACCCGCCGCATCACGACCGCTCGACCTCCTGGAAGAGACCATCCGCCAGCGGGCCGCTGCGCTCGAAAGGGCCGACCAGGCCGCCACGAAATCGTACACCGCCAAGCTGCTCCAGGGGGGCGTGCCGAAGATCGGCCCCAAGGTGACGGAGGAGGCGGCCGAGCTGGTCGAGGCCGCCGGCGAAGAGGGCGACGCGGGCCGCGAGCACTTCATCTACGAGGCGGGCGACCTGCTGTACCACACGCTCGTGCTGTTGCGTTCGCGCGGCGTCGAGCTCGCCGAGGTCGAGGCCGAGCTGGGGCGCCGGTTCGGCGTGTCGGGCCTCACCGAAAAAGCCAACCGGAGCCGATAGTTGCCTGACACCGCCACCCCGTTCCGCATCGGCGTGCCCAGCAAGGGCCGCCTGTCGGAGCTCGCCGAGAAGCTGCTCAACGAGGCCGGCCTGAAGTACCGCCGCCAGAACCGCGCGCTCTTTGCGCGCGTCAAGCCGCTCGCCGACGCCGACCCGCCGATCGACATCACGTTCCTGCGGACCGACGACATCCCGGTGCTCTGCGACGAGGGAGCGATCGACCTGGGAATCACCGGCAGCGACCTGGTGGCCGAGGCCGACGTGGCGAACATCGAGACGCGTCTGTCGCTCGGCATGGGCGGCTGCCGGCTGGCCGTGTGCGTGCCCGAGTCGAGCCCGGTCGTCACGCCCAAGGACCTGGCCGGTGACCGCGTCGCCACCAGCTTCCCGACGGTCACACGCAACTACCTCAACGAGCACGGCGTCACCGGCCACGTTGTCGAGCTGAGCGGGTCGGTCGAGGTGATGATCGCGCTGGGCGTCGCCGACGCGATCGTCGACTTGGTCGAGACCGGCAGCACGCTGGCGGCCAACAAGCTGCGGATCCTCGACACGATCGGCTCGTACGAGACGGTGCTGATCCAGCGTAAGCGGCAGCGTCTGCCGAAGATCGCCGACCGCATCGCCCGCCGCCTGGAGGGCGTGGTGATCGCCCGCGCTTACACGCTGCTCGAGTACAACGTGCCCGAGGCCAAGCTGGCCGCGGCCGAGGCCGTGACCCCCGGCTTCAATTCGCCCACCGTGAACAAGCTCGAGCAGTCGGGCTGGTTCGCCGTGCGGGCGATGGTCAAGCGGAGCGAGGTGATCGGCGTGATGGAGCGGCTCGAAGAGCTCGGCGCCCACGCGATCCTGGAGACGGCGATCCAGAACTGCCGGCTGTAGAACTCGCTCAAATCTGAGATGCGAAGCCCGGCGCCACGCGCTCCCGAGCTTCGCTCGGGGGATTCCGCATCCCGAAATCCGCCATCCGTATTTGAAGCAACCCCGCCAGGGCTCGAACCTGGAATGAGGGAATCAAAATCCCTAGTGTTACCATTACACTACGGGGTTGTGGTTGCTCTGTAGCTGTCGGTCGCTTTGGGTGGTCGTTTGCCGGCTCGGCAAAGCCTCCCCAAGCACCGTAGGCTATCGCGTTTCGGGCCGGTTCGCAACGGCGAAGCTGAGCTGTTCGAGCTCGGTGGCCAGATCAACGCTCACCTGGCTCACTTCAACTGGCAGCGAGTGGAGTGTGACCGGCGCAAAGTTCAGGATGCCCACCACGCCGGCGGCCGCTAGGCGGGTGGCCGCTTCTTGGGCCGCCTCGGCGGGGGCGGCGATCAGCCCCAGGCTGATCTCGCGTTCGCGGACCACCTCGCTGAGCCGCTCAACGTCTTCGACGACCAGCCCCTCGAGCGATTGGCCGATCTTGGCCGGATCGGCGTCGAAAACCGCCGCCACACGAAAACCCTGCGACGCAAAGCCTCGGTAGCCCAGCAGGGCTCGCCCCAGGTTGCCTGCGCCGATCATCGCCACGGTCCACTCTCGGTCGGTCCCCAAGATCCCCTTGATGGCGCCCACCAGGTCTTCGCAGCGGTAACCGACGCCGGGGTGGCCGAACTGGCCAAAGATCGCCAAGTCCTTGCGGACCTGGGCGTCGGTCAGGCCGAGCAGCTTGCCCAGCTTCCCCGAGCTCGCCATGGTGTCGCCCCCCCGGATCAGTCGCTGCAGCTCACGCAGGTACAAGCTCAGCCGGTAGACGACCGCCTTGGGCACCCCTTTGGCGCCTTGCGAGTCGGACTTCCACTTGCCGTTGGCCATCGCTTTTATCCGCCCCGTAGGGCGTTGGCTGCTTGCAGGGGGGCTAAACGGAACGCCGTGGCGGGAGGCCTGCGGGGAACACGCCCGAAGGAACTCTCAATCGTATCCCTGAATCATCTAAACATCAATTCAGGAAAAGACTTGCGCCACCAAGGGCAACGGATCGAGCCTCCGCCCCAAGCGCGGCTGGTCATGGTGATTCTTACCCCACTAAATGCCCGGTTCGTGGCTGCTGATTCTCCCCGGGGCGCCCAAACCCTCCACTCATCCGTTGCAACCCGCACCGTGTGATCTCGTCATGCAACGCTCACGAATGGCTCATCCGCAACAGCCGCTATGACCGCCTGGCCCCGGAACAGGTAATAGGCCTAACAAAGAACACATAACACCCAATGGTCAAACAACTTAAGGACTCTCACAACCGGGCAAACACTGCCTCCTGGAGAGCAAGCACTGAAAGCGAAATATAGGCAGTTCCGTTAAGGAGCGTGGGTCGGGCAATCCGAATCAATTAGCGACGGGACTATCCCTCCCGTTTGACCACCCCCCCTATATCCCCTCGATGTTCTTCAGGAGGCGAAGTAAGTGATGAAACGCACGATTGGATTGCCGGTTGCCGCGGCTGTCGTGCTCGCTCTCGTAGCCAGCCAAGCCCAAGCGGCTTGCTGTGGCGCAGAGCGAGTCGCCAGCGATGGCTGTTCGGCCCCGCACTACCACACCGTTTACCGCACAGTTAAGAAGACCGTGATGGACCGGGTCGAAGAGACCCGCTACCGCACGGTGCACGACCGCGTGCCGTTCGAGAAGACCATCAATTACACGGTCAATCGCACGGAAAAGCGTCAGCGTCAGGTTAACTACACGGTCATGGTCCCCTCGTACGAGACCAAGACCCGCTCCTACACCGTGTGCAAGCCGGTTTGGGAGACCAAGCAGAAGCAGGTCAACTACACCGTCATGAAGCCGGTCTACGAGACCAAGACCCGCACCTACACCGTGTGCAAGCCGGTTTGGGAGACCCGCCAGAAGCAGGTCAACTACACCGTCATGAAGCCGGTCTACGAGACCAAGACCCGCACCTACACCGTGCACAAGCCGGTTTGGGAGACCCGCCAGAAGCAGGTCAACTACACCGTCATGAAGCCGGTCTACGAGACCAAGACCCGCACCTACACCGTGCACAAGCCGGTCTACGAGACCCGCTCGAAGGAAGTGACGTACTACGTCCGCAAGGCCGTGCCTTACACCAAGACCGTTCAGGTCAAGGGCGGCCACTGGGAGACGCAGAGCTACACGGTCCCCGGACCGAGCTACACCAAGACGGTCCGCACGCCGGGCAAGTGGGTTTACAACGCCGACACTTGCAGCTGCTGCTACCAACCCGGCACGTGCTGCAAGGTGCCGGTTCAGTGCCCGCCCCGCACCTGCTGCAAGAAGGTTTGGGTGCCGGAGTGCCACACGAAGGAGATCTGCTGCACGAAGTACGTCTGCGAGCCGCGCACCAAGACCGTGTGCTACAAGGTTTGCAAGATGGTGCCCGAGTGCAAGACCTGCTGCTACAAGGTCTGCAAGATGGTCCCCGAGTGCCGCACCAAGACTTGCTGCTACAAGGTTTGCAAGATGGTGCCCGAGTGCAAGACCTGCACGTACAAGGTCTGCAAGATGGTCCCCGAGTGCCGCACCAAGACCTGCTGCTACAAGGTCTGCAAGATGGTCCCCGAGACCAAGACCTGCTGCTACAAGGTCTGCAAGATGGTTCCCGAGTGCCGCACCAAGACCTGCTGCTACAAGGTCTGCAAGATGGTCCCCGAGACCAAGACCTGCTGCTACAAGGTCTGCAAGATGATCCCCGAGTGCCGCACTCGGACCGAGTGCTACAACGTCTGCGTGCCGGAGTGCAAGACCCGCACCGTCACCTGCTACAAGTGTGTTCCTCGCCAAGAGGCGTACACGGTGACCAAGTGCGTGCCCCGCTGCGTCTGTGAGCAGGTTCCGTGCAAGGTGCTCTGCACCAACCCGGAATGCCCCGAGGCCCAGACGGCCCCGGCCGACGGTTGCAACTGCCCGGACAACTGCTCCGGCGGCTGCGGCTGCTCGCACTGCGGCTGAACCCGCACGAGACCGTTGAAAGAGAATCGTTGATGACAAGAAGACGGCCTCCCCCTCGGGGGGAACGCCGATAAGCTTCGCCCCTCACCGCTCCCGACGCCTCATTAGCCGACGGAGTCCTTAGCGGGGTGGTCAAAACCGCGAGGCGGCCCGGTCCAACCTTGGACCGGGCCGCTTTCGTTTTGGACCGAACAAAAAAAGAGTGAACCGCCAAGACGCCAAGCAAGGAAAGCTGTAGGGAACGCCCTCCGTGGCGTTCCGTGGCGTGGGTGCACGACGACCGGCAAGGGCCCGGACCGCCACGGAGAGCGGTCCCTGCAGCTTGCTTGGCGTCTTGGCGGTTCTCCACCTTTAAAAACCAAGGGCTTCGGCCCGCCGCTCCAAACGTTATCATGGAGGGTTTGCGACGATCCGATCCCCCACCGAGCCACGAGGGGCCCCTCCGCAGAGGGCGCCAGCAGCATGACCAGGCACATCTTCGTCACCGGCGGCGTCGTCAGCTCCCTCGGCAAGGGGCTCACCAGCGCGTCGATCGGCATGCTCCTCGAGAAGCGCGGCCTCTCGGTCCGCATGCAGAAGCTCGACCCCTACCTGAACGTCGACCCCGGCACGATGAGCCCCTACCAGCACGGCGAGGTCTACGTGCTGGACGACGGTTCGGAGACCGACCTGGACCTCGGCCACTACGAGCGGTTCACCAACTCGCCGCTCATGCGCGAGACGAACTACACCACCGGCCAGATCTACCAAGAGGTCATCAACAAAGAGCGTCGCGGCGAGTTCCTCGGCAAGACCGTGCAGGTGATCCCGCACGTCACGAACGAGATCAAGGACTGCATCGCCCGCGTGGCGAGCACGCCGGTCACCGGGCCCGACGGCCAGACGCTGCCGCCGGCCGACGTGGTGATCACCGAGATCGGCGGCACGGTCGGCGACATCGAGAGCCTGCCGTTCCTCGAGGCGATCCGCCAGTTCTCGATCACCGCCGGCCGCGAGAAATGCCTCTACATCCACCTGACGCTGGTCCCCTACCTCAAGGCGGCCCGCGAGCTGAAGACCAAACCGACCCAGCACTCGGTCGGCCAGCTGCGTGAGATCGGCATCGCGCCAGACATCCTCATCTGCCGCACCGAGCAACCGATCGGCCGCGAAGACCGCGAGAAGATCGCGTTGTTCTGCAACGTCGGGCTCGAGTCCGTAATCGAAGAGCGCGACAAAGACTTCTCGATCTACGAGGTCCCCTTGAGCCTGGTCGAGAACCGCCTCGACCAGCAGATCTGCGACAAGCTCGGCCTCACGACGCCGCAGCCCAACCTCGACGACTGGCGCGACCTGCTCCACCGCCTGCGGCACCCCGACCACGAGATCTCGATCGCCGTGGTCGGCAAGTACGCCGAGCACGTCGACGCTTACAAGAGCATCTACGAGGCGCTCGACCACGCCGGCATGGCGCACAAGGCGAGCATCCGCATCGGTCGGATCCGCAGCGAGGACGTCGAAGCCGAGGGCCCCGAGCGGCTGCTCAGCGGCTACGACGGCCTGTTGGTGCCGGGCGGCTTCGGCGAGCGTGGCATCGAGGGCAAGGTCTCCGCCATCCGCTGGGCAAGGGAGAAGGGCGTGCCGTTCTTCGGCATCTGCCTGGGGCTGCAATGCGCGGCGGTCGAGTTCGGCCGCAACGTGGTGGGCCTCGAGGGGGCCCACTCCACCGAGTTCGACAAGGACACGCCCCACCCGGTGATCTGCCTCTTGGACGAGCAGCAATCGATCACCGACATGGGCGGCACGATGCGTCTCGGCGCCCAGTCGACCGACCTGGAGCCCGGCAGCCTGGTCCACGAGTGCTACGGCGACGTGAAGATCAGCGAGCGGCACCGCCACCGCTACGAATTCAACAACAAGTACCGCCAGCAGTACGAGGCCCACGGCCTGAAGTTCGCCGGCACCAGCCGCCAGGATGCCCTGGTCGAGACGATCGAGCTGCCCGGCCACCCGTGGTTCCTCGCCGTGCAATACCACCCCGAGTTCAAGAGCAAGCCGATCAAGCCGCAGCCGCTGTTCAGCGGTTTCGTCGGCGCCGCGGTCAAGCGTCGCAGCAGCAAACGCGAAGACGCCGCCAAGCCGACGCCCTCGCCGGCCGACGACTCGATCGAGGCAAACCACTAAAGCGCATTGCAGAGGAGCCAGCATGTCCGAAGACAAACCGAAGATCATCATCGACGAGGACTGGAAGAGCCAAGTCGAAGCCGAACGCGAAGCCGCCAAAGCAGGCGAGCCCGGGGCGTCAGCCCCCGGCGGTTCCAACCAACCAACCGACGCAACCCCACCGGCGGCCGAAGCCGCCGGCTCTCCGGACGGCGCGCAGGACGACGACCCGCCGATGCCCCCCGCGTCGCTGCCGATGCTCGTCTCGTCGCTGGCGACCGAGGCTCTAATGGCGCTCGGTCAGATCCCCCACCCGATGACCGGCGAGACGATCGCCCGCCCGAACCTGGCGAAGTACCTGATCGACATGGTGGCGATGCTCAAAGAAAAGACCGCCGACGCCGCCGAGCCCGAAGAGGCCCAGGCGATCGAAGACATCCTGCACCAACTGCGGATGGCGTTCGTCGCGGTGCAGAAGAAGTAGCCTCTTCATCCCCTCCCCCCGTGGGGGGAGGGCTAGGGTGGGAGCGCATCGGGTACCCGGGTTCACCCCCACCCCAGGGCTAGAGCGGTATTCGAATTGGTGTGGACGAGCGGGGAAGCGATTGGCGGCGTGGCGAGGAAGCCGAAGCAGGCAATGCGGTGCATTGTCGATGCAGGCTGACGAAGCCATGACGCCGATCGCGAGCCGAGCGTCTACAACAATGAGCAAACCGCTCTAGTCGCTGGGCCGACACAGCCGAGCCCTTCAGGCTCGATTGCGCAGGCTCTTTCCTCTGCGTCTTAGCGCCTCTGCGTGAGACTTCTTCCTCACTCCCCCCGCTCCAAACTCTCCACCACCCGCACCGCCCGCCGCCGCGGCCGCAGGCTGCGCCCGCGCCGATGGGCGTAGACCTGAGTCGCTTCGGCGCCGAGCAGCAGGATCATCGCCGAGTAATAGACCCACACCAAGATCACGGCGAGCGACGCCGCCGCGGCGCCGAACCGCGCCCCCGGCGCCGCGAACACGAAGTACTGCTGGATCGCCAGCCGGCCCAGCAGGAACAGGGCCGTCGTGAGCCCCGCTCCCACGACCACGTCGCGCCAATTCACCCGGGCGTCGGGCAGCACCTTGAAGATCGTGGCGAAAACGACGAACGCAACGAGCGATTGCACGCCGTAGTTGATCGCCGCGGCCGGCAACGGGTCGACCCCGACCACCGCCTCGAGTTGATCGCCGATAAAGACCATCACGCCCGAGACCGCCATCGACACGACCAGCAGGAACCCCAAGCCCAGGATCAACGCGAACGAAACGGCGCGCTTGCGCAGCATCATCCGCACGGGCGATCGATCGGGGTCGGGTCGCACGCCCCACACCCGGTTGAGCGAAATCTGCAACGCCCCCATCAGGCCGGTGATGGCCACGACCACGCCCGTCAGACTCAGCAGCGTCTTCCACCACTTGCCGGTGGTGTGCTGGCTGCGCTCGATCATCGCGGCGATCTCGTCCGACGCGTCGGGGTTGCCGAGCAGCTGCGCGGCCTGGCGTTCGAGGATCCCCTCGGCCTTCTCTTCGGCGGTCTGCGAGTCGTACACGACCGACAGCCCCCCCGTCACCACCGTGAGCAGCAGGAACAGCAGCGGCGGCAGCGCGAAGACGGTGTAGTACGACAGCGCGGCGGCCAGCGTGGGGCACTGGTCGCGGAAGAACTCAGCGAAGACCTGCTTGAGGTAGCTCATACACGGCGCTTGCTTGGTGAGCGGTGTGGACAGTGCAACCCTAGCAGATCAGCCGCAACGCGCAGCGCTCTTGTGGCTGCGTGCGGCGCCCCCTTTCGCCCCGGCGAGCTGCGTGCAGTGGAATCCGTCCTCAAAAAAAACCGGCCGTCCAAAACGCGTCGCATGAAAAGCAGGGCGATTATTTCCGCCCGCGTCGGGCCTGTCGGCTTCTCGTTAAACCATGACGCGGCAGCCCCTTACGACAAAATGGCCGCGGCACAAAAATCGTTTCTGCGCGCTGGTTCAAAACCGATTGCAGAAATTTGGCGTCCGACGTGTTATCAAGATAATTGGGCGCCGCAGGGTGTCGTTTTCGCGTGGGGCGTTGCGGCGGATCGGAAAGCGGCGCCCCCACTGAGCCGCGCCGCTGCGTTTTTCAGGCGCGTTTCTCCGCGCCCCCGCCGCCAAACTTTTCTGGCGACCAACTCGCCGCGGCAATCTCGAATATTCCTGGCCACCCGTTCGGCTCGTTCCGTCTGGCGCGGTTCGCGCTGTCGCCCGCTTCGTGCGTTCGCCGTTGTGAGAATTCCCACCCGTGACCCCGCCGAACGACTGCCCCTTCCGCTAGCAGTCTGCCGATACCACAAACTAGGCAAGATGGAGCTTATTTCCCGCAAGCCGCGGCGGCGCCGGCGGAGGGAACATCGACGGTTAGGATAAGGAGATCGGAACGTGTCAGCTACGCCCGGCGCCATGGGCGCCCCCTCTCAGCCGAGCCACGAGCCCCTCGCCAAGCGGGCCCACACCGATTGGTTCACCCTGGCCGTCGCCATGGGCGCCACGCTGCTGCTCGTGCAACTGCTGATCGTTCAGCCACTGCGCGAGCAGGTCGCCGCGATGCAGTCGCAGGTCGGCAGCGTGCACCAGGCGCTCACCGCGCTGAGCGACGAGTCGTCGCGGGCGGGAGAGACCGCGTCGCTGCTCACGTCGCTCGCCAACCAGGCGGAGACCGCCGAGGCCGCCGGCCGGGCGCTCGATCGGTTCGCCGACCTCGAGACCAAGCTCGCCGACACCGAGCGCAAGTACGGCGAGGTCCAGTCGCGGCTCGAGCGGCTCGCCGAGTTGCCCGCCCAGCTGAACGCCGCCCTCGAAGCCGCCGGCGACGCCGCCCCGTCGGTCTCGCAAGCTTGGGCCCTGCGGGACGACCTGGCCGAGGCCGTGGAGCTCTCCGAGGAGTCGCTCGAGCTGAGTCGCACGCTGCTCTCCTCCGAGGCCGGGCTGGCGAGTCGCGCCGCCGGCATCGCCTCGGCGCGGGCCGTGCTGGTCGAGTTGCTCGAGCTCGAGGCCGAGTTGCGTGAGCCGGCAATCGATGTCGCCCTGTCGCGCGAAAGGCTCGAAGGGCTGGTGGGCCTCAAACGCCGGCTCATCACCCAGACCGACGACCTGCCGGCGGCCGTCGACACACTGGCGCTGATGGCCGAGCTGCGCTGCGACTTCGACCGGGCGATGGACGTGCTCGCGCCGCTCAAGGCGATGATGACCGATCTGGTGATGATCGAGCCGTCGATCGCCCGGGTGGCGGCCTCGGTCGCCCCGTCGCTGGAGCGGGACGACCTAGCCCGGCTCGGCGGCGGCGAGCTGCGGATGGTGCTCCGCGAGCTCCGCGACCGCCACGCCTCGGCCCTGCAGCAGGCGGCCCGCAACAGCGACTACGACGACCTGGCCGTCGACGCCCCGGCGGAGCCCGAAGCCCCGGCGGAGCCGGTCGCCAGCGATGAGGTCGCAAGCGGCGAGCCCGCGGCCGAGGTGGCCGCCCTGCCCGATGGCGACTCAGCCGCCAAGTGAGGCTTGCCTTGCTGGCAAGCGGCCTGGCTACCGATCCCCCACCACGCCCGCAAGGGCGTGGTTTTTTATGCCCCTACGCACGCCGGCCGCGTGCTGCCACACAGCGGCAGTCGGTTAGAATCGGGCGGAAATCGCTCCGGGATTGGCAACCTCTCGGGCGTTTGATGGCTCTTCTTATTGCGAGCCTACTGGTCAGCGGGCCGTCCGGGCCAAGTTTTCTCGGAGGCGCCGTTCTGGGGAGCCCGTCAGACCGGCGCCCTGATTGCCCCCGACGACTATGAACGGAAGAGCCCGGAAATGGCCGACGACCAGCTTGTCTCCGGCCTCCGTTGTGGCGATGGGCTCGCCTTCGAGACGCTCGTCAAGCGATTCGAGACCCCGCTGTACCGATACTTTTTAGCCTCACACGGCGACGCCCAGCTCGCCGGCGAGCAGTCGGTCGATTGCTTCAGCGAACTGGTCCGCGCCATGCCAAAGATGTCGGGCGGCGACAGGCAACTCCGGCCGTTTGTCTTCGCGGTCGCCCGGAACGTGCTTCGGCGTAGCTGGCGAGCGCGGGCTCGGCCTGCGGCGCCGCTCGATTCCGCGGAAGAAAAGGCCGATCCCCGTCCGACCCCGGCCGCGGTCGCTGAGTCGCAAGACGAGCACGCCCGGCTGATCGGGGCGATCCGCTCGCTCGATCCACCGACCCGCGACGCCCTGCTGATGCACTACGTCGAACAGATGCCCCTTGCCGAGGTGGCCGCGGCGATCGGCGAGCCGCTCGGGACGATCAAGAGCCGCCTGCACCGTGGCCGCCACCGCCTGGCGGCCCTCCTTCAGCCCTCAACCCCATCGCCATGAACGAACCCGAAGAGAAGCGGATCGACCAATCGATCGAAGAGGCCCTGGCGCCTTTCTGCGACGCAAGCCCGCCGGAGTCGGTTCGCTCGGCCAACCGGGCGGCGGTCCGCCGGGCGTTGTCGCCGGAGCCCGCAGCGCCTTGGTGGCGCCAATCGATTGCCGTGCCCCTGCCGGCGGCCGTGGCGGCTGCGACGTTGCTCGTGGCCGCCACGGCATCCGCCTTGTGGCCCAGAGGTGTGGAAACGCTCGCCGATCCCGACACGGCGCCCGCCACGCTGGCGCGACAACCGTTGGGCGGCGGCGATCCCTCGGGCCAATGGGACTGGACCGTCAGCCACCACTACATCGACTCGATCGAAACGCTCGCCTTGGAACGCAACGCTTGGACAGTTCAACGCACAGGAGAACTCTGATGATTATAAGAACCGCGGCGTGCATCGCTCTATTAGGCCTAGCGGGAGGCGCGGCTTGCCAGGCTGCCAACAAGGACGATTTCTATCGGTACTACAGCGTCCAAGTGAAGGTCTCGTCGCTCGGCGCCGACCGCCTGCTCGATTCTTACCGCTCGCATGGCGGCGGCTCGGGATCGCCCGGCTCCAGCTTCGGTATCTCGTCGCCGATCGCGGACGCCTCCCAGGAAATCGAGATCAAGCCCACGCACGAGGGCGGCAGGCTCTACGCCAACCTGACTTTTAGCTCCGAGGGGACCCAATCTGAATCAGGCAGCGACAAGAACGGCGACAAAGCCGGACCAGACGACGAGCCGGCAGTGAGGCGGCAGCGTATCGACCTCACCGACCTGCGGCCTACGTCGATCGATCTTGGATCGGACAGCGACGGCCGCACCTATCGGCTCGACCTGACGCCCCAGGTAGTCGAGCAGAGGATCACCCCGCTGTCGTTCCGAGAGGTGACCGACAAACTCTACAAGCTGAACTTCCACCGCTCGCGTGTCGTCCTCAACGACAAAACCTTGGTGGGACGGATGCAGGTCACCTCGACACAGATGACCTGGATCCAGATCAACGACTTAGCCAACATCGAATTCTCGCTGCACCGCATCAAGAACGCTAAGCCATGGGGACGGCTGCAAGACGGCTGCATCACGATCACCCACCCCGATGGCGACGAGATCGAAATCGTCCGTGTGACCAACGGCGACGATTCCCAATTGATCGAGGGTGGCCCCTACCGGGTATGGGTCCGCTGGAAGGAGCCGGCCCAAACCTACGCGGAAATGCGTGAAGCACTCACCAAGTATCGCGACCGCTTGCTGAGCGGCGAGGAGACCGCAGCCTCGCCGCACACACTCCAGCTCATCGAACAGAAGCTCACGAGGGAGCCGGGGCCCTGGCTCGTCGGCTCCGGCGGCTCGAGCCGCCGGCCTCACGACATTGTCGAGGAATAGATCGCAAGAACGGCAGGCAGTCCTTGTGGCGCTTGCGGGGCTCCTGCGGTGCAACAACCGCGGACACAGCCGCTTCTTATGACTCACGAATCGAGCCGGAGGCTCACTCGCCCAGCGTCCGCTTGCTCCGCAGCAGGTGGTGGTAGTGCTGGGCGAAGCGGTGCGATTCGTCGCGGACGTACTGCAGCAGCCTGAGGGCGAACGCGTGGCGGCTCAGCCTCAGCGGCTCGCTCTCGCCGGGGCGGTAGACCAGTTCCTCCTTCTTGGCGAGCGAGATCACCGTCGTGGGCGGCGCCACGCCGAGTTGCTCGAACGCCTCCATCCCCTTGGCGAGTTGGCCCTTGCCGCCGTCGATCAGCAGCAGGTCGGGGAAGATCTCGTCCATCTCCTTCAGCCCGCCGTAGCGGCGCGAGACGACCTCGCGGATGCTGGCGTAGTCGTCCACGCCGTCGACCTCGCGGATGCGGAACCGCCGGTAGCCCGGCTTGAACGGCATGCCGTCGATGAACCGCACGAGCGAGGCCACGGTCTCGCCGCCGCCGAGGTGGGCGATGTCGACCCCCTCGATCACCCGCGGCGGCTCGGCCAGGCCGAGCACCTTCTGCAAGCCGGTCACGCCCTTCTTGGGGTCGACGTAGAACACCTCGGGCTGCTCGTGCTCCTCCAGGTCGCCGCGCTCCTTGAGCCGCTCGAGGGCGTTGATCTCGTCGCGCAGCTTGGCGGCTTTCTCGAACTTGAGTTCCTTGGAGGCGAGCGCCATCTCCTCACGCATCTCCTTGAGCAGCTTCTTGCGGCCCCCTTCGAGGAAGGTCCGCAGCCGGGCGATGTCTTTGCGGTAGTCCTCCTTCGACACCCGCAGGTTGCACGGCGCCGTGCACTGGTCGATCGACGCCAACAGGCAGGGCCGGAACCAGCGCCAGCGCTCGTCGCCATCCTCGATGTCGAGCGAGCAGGTGCGGAACTTGAACGCCTTCTGCAGAGCCTGCAGGGCGCCGCGCAAGGCGCCGACGCTCGTGAACGGGCCGTACAACTTGGCCGACGACGACTTCGGCTCGCGGGTGATCTCGACCCGGGGGAAGTCTTCGTGGGTGGTGATCTGCAGGTAGGGGAACGACTTGTTGTCGCGCAGGTCGCGGTTGAAGCGCGGCAGGATGTCCTTGATCAGCCGCGACTCCATCAGCAGCGCGTCGACCTCCGACTCGGCGTCGAGGTAGTCGATTTCGTACGCCGCTTTGACGAGCCCCATCGTGCGGGGGTCTTCGGCGGCCGCCTTGAGGAAGTAGCTGCCGGCCCTGGCCCGCAGGTTCTTCGCCTTGCCGACGTAGAGGACCCGTCCCTTCTCGTCCTGGAAGAGGTAAACGCCGGGCGTCTTGGGGAACTTGCTGCGGACCTTCTCCCGGGCGCGCTCGAAGAACTCGGCCTGGGTCTTGGGCAAGGGGCGATCGTCGGCGGCCTCATCGCCAACGGCGGCGCCGTCGGGCGTGGTCTCGAGGACGATCGGCTCGGGCGCCTCGGCGTTGTTGGCTTCTTGATCCGGCATACAAGAAGCTTAGCGCGGGGGGCCCCGGGAGAGAAGGGCGATAGTGTTCAGCCGTCACCTGGGACGCTGCCGAAGCGGTCGCCACCCTCGGCGATCTTTTGTTCGATATCGGCGACGATCTTGCGGAGCTCCGCGATGTCGGATTCCAGCATGATGCGTGATAGCTTCCGCCAGACACTGTCCGAGACGCCTTTGCGAAGCCTCAGCAAGCCAGTCAAATCACTCTGGTACACATCGATGCGGTCGAAGCGGGCTTGGCGATAGAGCGATGGGATCGCAAAGAGCTTCATCAATAGCATGCCCTCTTCGGATGCACAGTGTACTTCGCGCTCGAAGTAGGGCTTCTTCGTGACGTGCTCCATGGCCACGGTCTTGAACGGTTCGTTGTCGCTGAACAGGGCGTCGACCCGTAGGTCGTCCAGCCAGGTGCGCGCGAACCGCTCGTTGATCTCCTCGACCCGCAGCTCGGGCAACCGGTCGAGGTCTGCACGGGAAAGCACCAAGTCGATGTCCTGCGTGTTGCGGCCCTCGACGTAGGAGAGCATCGCGACGCCGCCGGCGAGCACGTAATCCACGCCGCGTTCATCCAGCAGGTCGAACAGCCGACCGACCGTGGCGTAGAGGCGATTGAGGTCCATGCGGGCGACTCGCTCACCGTTTTTAGGATCGAACGCCACGCCGCAGACAACCGTCTCGGCGATGCTCACAGGGTCACGATTGGCAGGGGGGCTGGCCATGTCTCAATTATAGCCCAGCCGAGACAGTGGCGCGAACGGGAATCGGCCGACCTCCTTGAGGCAGTCGGTCGATTGGCCGCTGCCTTTGGCCCGGTACCTATACAAACTAGATAGTGAGTTGCCAAGAAGATCCCCCTCCTCCTTAAAGAGGAGGGGTTAGAGGAGGAGGCGCGCCGGGTACCAGGGTTCTGCCCCCTCCCCTAGCCCCTCCCCCTTCCGGGGAGGGGAATATACCGCATTGCATACGAGCTGCTTCCGATTGGAAGCCGCATCACGGCGCCAGCCGCAGCACCACCACCGAACGCGGCGGGATCGTCGCCTTCAGCTCGTCGCCGTCGAGCGAGGCGCCGTCGAACGCCGACGGCTTCACATTCTCCGGCTCGTCGAACGTGTTGTGGGCGTCGAGCTCCTCGGCGGTGAGGACCCGGCCGGTGACCTTGGCGCCGTCGGCGAGGCCCTCGATCTCGCACTCCAGCTCGACCGCCTCGCGCGGGTGGACATTCGAGATCGACACGTGCACAACGCCCTCCGAGTCGCGGGAGGCCGATACGCTCAGCGCCGGCATCTCGCGGTCGCCGTGCTCGTACTCGGGCGAATCGAGCTGAAGCGGCAGCCGCGTGGCGTCGTGGTGCACCTTGTACATCTCGAACAGGTGGTAGCTGGGGGTGAGCAGCATCTTGTCCCCCTCGGTGAGGATCATCGCCTGCAGCACGTTCACGACCTGGGCGATGTTGGCCATCGTCACGCGCTCGTTGTGCTCGTGGAAGATGTGCAGCGTTTGGGCCGCCAGCAGCGCGTCGCGGAGCGAGTTCTGCTGGTACAGCGCGTAGCCGGGTGTGCCGGGCTCGCCGGCGTACCACGCGCCCCACTCATCGACGTAGATGTCGATCCGCTTGTTAGGGTCGACCCGGTCGAACTCCTTCTCGACATTGCCAATGGCCTCCTCCATGCGCAGCGACTCGCTGAGGATGGCGGCCCACTCGTCTTCGCCAAAACCGGTGGCCGGAGTCTTGTCGCGCCAGCTCGGGTAAACCGTGTAGTAATGGAGCGACATCGCCCGCATGCCGCGACCGACGCGGTCGGCCATCACCTTGCTCCAGTTGGCGTCGAGGCCGTTGGGTCCGCAGGCGACGAGCGTCATGCGGTTGCCGCTCCAGCTGCGACAGAACGTGGCGTACTGGCGGTAGAGGTCGGCGTAGAACTCGGGGCGCATGTTGCCGCCGCATCCCCAGTTCTCGTTGCCGACACCGAAAAAGGGGACCTTCCACGGTTTGTCGCGGCCGTTCTTGCGGCGCTCGTTCGCCAACTCGCTGTCGCCGTCGAAGGTGAGGTACTCGATCCAGTCACGCATCTCCTGGGGCGTGCCGCTGCCAACGTTGCCGGCCAGGTAGGCGTCGGCGCCGATCTGCTCGCAAAGGTCCATGAACTCGTGAGTGCCGAAGGCGTTCGTGTCGATCACCTGGCCCCAATGCATGTTGATCCGCTTGGGACGTTCGCCCTTAGGCCCGATTCCGTCGCGCCAGTGGTAGTCATCGGCGAAACAGCCGCCCGGCCAGCGGAGATTGGGGATGCTCAGGTCCTTGAGCGCCTGGACCACGTCGTTGCGCATGCCGCGCGTGTTCGGGATCGAAGAGTCCTGGCCTACCCAGATGCCGTCGTAGATGCAGCGGCCGAGGTGCTCGGCGAAGTGGCCGTAGAGATGGCGGCTGATCCGCCCCTCGTCGCCCGCGGCGTCGACCTTGGCCGAGGCGCTGAGCGACTCGGCGGACGCGAGGTTCGCGGCGATCAGCAGGCATGAGGTTGCTAAGAGACGGAAAAGAAGGTCACCCATCGTTTTGATTGCCCTGCTGTTGAGGAGTCTGAGTGAGAATAGAAGAGTCGGATTCGGAGAAGAGGGGGGCGGCGGCGATCGCCAGGAGCACCTGCATCGTACTCAGGCTCACAGAGCCGCTCCACAAAGCACGAGAACACCCTGCGTCGCAGGTACCCAGCGCGCTAAGCGTCAGTTATTATGCATGAAATTCAGCTTTTCGAAACCTGCCCCTGAAATCTCCGTGGCGGGAATTGCTTATCCCACTCAGCTTAGGTTCACCCCTATGACACGTGCTTTTCTTGCGCTGATCGTCAGCGCGATGCTTGTGGCCGCCGCTCAGGCCGCCGAGCCGACCTGGCCCGAGCCGACCGCCGAGTCGAAGCCGTGGTCGCGCTGGTGGTGGCACGGCTCGGCCGTGGACGAAGCGAATCTCACGCGACTGCTGGAAGAATACGACGCGTCTGGCCTCGGCGGGGTCGAGATCACATGCCTCTACGGCGTCAACGGCGAGGACGAGTCGCGCGAGATCGACTACGAATCGGACCGCTGGGTCGAGGTGGTTACGCACGCCTTGGACGAAGCCGAGCGGCTCGGCATGATCGTCGACCTGCCGCCCGGCTCCGGTTGGCGGATGGGCGGGCCGAGCGTCGCCCGCGAGGACGGCAACGCGGAGGTGTACGTGCTGACCGACGAGGTCTCGTCGGGCAAGGCTTTCGAGAAAGACTACTCTCAGGCCACGCCGAAGCGCGGCCTGCCGCCGCAGGCGGTGGTGGCTTACGGCGCCGACGGCAAGACGATCGACCTGACCGACCGGCTCAGCGACGAGGGAGTCCTCGAGTGGACCGTCCCAGCGGGCGGGTCATGGCGCGTGGCGGCCGTGGGCATGCGGCTCTCGGGCGAACGGGTCAAGCGCGCCGGCCCCGGCGGCTCGGGGCTCAACATCAATCCTTACTCGCGGCGTTCGGTCGAGAACTTCTTGGCGGCGTTTGGCGAGAGCGTCGACAAGCTTCCTGAGGGCAAGATCCGCGCGTCGTTCCACGACTCGTACGAGTACAACGGCAGCTGGTCGGACGACTTCTTGCAGGAGTTTCAAGAGCGGCGCGGCTACCCGCTCGAGCAGCATCTTCTCGAGCTCTCCGGCGAATCGGACGACCTCGACGCGGTGGCGCGCGTGCGGTGCGACTACCGCGAGACGATGTCGGACCTGGTGCGCGACGCACTGATCAAACCGTGGATCGAGTGGTCGCACAGCAAGGGCCAGTTGGCCCGCAACCAGGCCCATGGGTCGCCGGGCAACTGGCTCGACCTGTACGCCATGGCTGACATCCCCGAGACCGAGAGCTTCGGCCGGCTCGAAGGGGGCGACGGGCGGCCGGCGTTGTTCCGCTTCGCCAGTTCGGCCGCCCACCTGGCGGGCAGGCGGCTGGTTTCGAGCGAAACCGCCACGTGGCTCGCCGAGCACTTTACGGTCGATCTCGGGCAGGTCAAAGAGATCGTCGACCGGCAGCTGATCTCCGGGATCAACCACATCATCTACCACGGCACGGCCTACTCGCCCGAAGACGCGAGTTGGCCCGGCTGGGTGTTCTACGCGTCGACGCAGCTCAACCCGCAGAACCCGCTGTGGCGCGACTTCCCGGCGCTGAACAAGTACGTCGGGCGTTGCCAATCGCTGCTGCAGGCGGGCGAGCCCGACAACGACCTGCTGGTCTACTGGCCGGTGCACGACGCCTGGAGCACCGGGGCCGAAAACGCCCACGCGGGCAACCTGCGGATGCCGCTCACGGTGCACAACGCCCACGTTTGGCTGTTCAAGAAGCCGATCGGCAAGGCGTCGGAGTGGCTCGACGCGAACGGCTACGCTTACGATTTTGTCAGCGACGCGCTGCTTGAAGGCTGCCGCGCCGAAGAGGGCGAAATCGTCGCCGCAGGGGGCTCGTACCAAGCCGTGCTCGTGCCGCACGCCGAGCTGATGCCGACCGCTACTCTCAACAAGCTCGCCAAGCTCTCGGCCGCCGGCTGCAAGGTGCTGTTCCTCGAAGCCAAGCCGACCTCGCCGCCCGGGTTCATGCCGACCGGTGAGCAGGAGGTGTTCGACGCGGTGCTGGCCAAGCTGTCAGACGCGCCGACCTCGGCCGACCTCGCCTCGCTGCTCGGCGACGCCGGCGTGCGACGCGAGCCGTTCGTCGCGGGAAGCGGTTTGCAGTTCGTCCGCCGTGAGCTCGCGGATGGGCCTTGCTACTTCCTCGCCAATCAAGGCGAAGAGGCGTTCGACGGCGCGATCGAGCTCAGCTCGCCGTGCGAGTCGGCCGTGCTGATGGACCCGGTCACCGGAGAGATCGGCGCGGCTAAAATCGCCTCGGGACAAGTCGCCGTGCAGCTCGAACCGGGCGAGACGGCGTTCGTCCGCCCCGGCGCCGCGTGCGACGAGGACTGGGTCTACCGCGACGCCGAGCAGGCGCCGGAGCCGATCGACGGCGAGTGGCGTGTCGAGTTCGCCGCCGGCGGCCCCGCCTTGCCGGACTCGTACACGACCGCGACGCTCGACTCGTGGACGGGGCAGGGGGGCGACGCGGAGCGCTTCGCCGGCACGGCGGCCTACACAACCACGTTCGACGCCCCGGCGGGCGAAGAGACGTTCGACCTCGACCTTGGCGAGGTCGCCGACAGCGCCCGCCTGGTGCTCAACGGCGAGGATCTCGGCGTGCGGTTCGCATCGCCCTTCCGCTGGCGCGTTGCGGGCCTGAAGCCGACCGGCAACGAGCTGCGGGTCGAGGTGACGAACGTCGCATCGAACCGGGTGCGCGACCTCGATCGCCGCGGCGTCGAGTGGCGGATATTCAAAGATATCAACTTCGTCACGATCAATTACAAGCCGTTCGACGCCTCGGACTGGCCCGTACGCGACGCGGGCCTGCTGGGTCCGGTCACGTTGACCCCCATCGGACAGTGAACATGAATCCTACTGCTATGCGTTTTCCCCTCTTGCTAATCGCCCTGATTGCGGCGGCGCCGCTGGTCTCGCTGACGAGTCTCGCTCGAGCCGCCGACGAGCCGCCGCTCGAGTGGACCGACCCCGACACCGGCTACCGGATTCACCGGCTCACGACGCGTGAGGGAGAGAACCGCTCGTTCTACTTCCACAACAACCCGTTCGTGCCGGCGGTGGATGGTGGCGACGACTTGATGGTCTTCTACGGCGCCGAGCCCGAGGACGGCGATGAAGACGACGGCAACAAAGGAGGTCCTGCAAGGCAGCTGTTCGTGATGAACCTCCGCACTCGCAACGTGCGTCAGTTGACCGACGAGCCGGGCGGCGTGCGGGGCGAGATCGTCGCGGCCGAGGCCCGCACGGCCTACTGCCAAGCCGGTCGCCGTGTGCTAGCAGTCAATGTCGACAGCGGCGAGTCGCGCCTCGTGGTCGAGCTGCCCGAGGACCTGCCCGGCAGCATCCGCAGCGTGAACGCCGACAACTCGCTGATCGTGGCCGTGTACGCCGACGGCATCAAGGAGATCTACGAGAAGCACCCCAAGAAGAGCAGCTACTTCGGCGTGATCTACGAGGCCAAGCTGCCGAACACGATGTTCACGATCGACACAACCTCGGGCGAGATCAAGGTGATCCACGAGGACAACGCCTGGCTCAATCACCAACAGTTCTCACCGACCGACCCCAACAAGCTTTCGTTCTGCCACGAGGGGCATTGGCACATGGTCCAAAGGATCTGGAACATGGACATCTCGACCGGCGAGGTGCAGCCGATCCACGAGCGCACCGTCCACCGCGAGATCGCCGGCCACGAGTTCTGGAGCCGCGACGGCAAGACGATCTGGTTCGACCTGCAGATCCCCCGCGGCGAGACCTTCTACCTCACCGGCTACGACCTGGCGACCGGCAAAGAAACGCGCTACGAGCACGAGCGGCACGAGTGGTCGGTCCACTACAACATCTCGCCCGACCAAACCATCTTTGTCGGCGACGGCGGCTCGGAGGGGAGCGTCGCCGGCTCGCCCGACGGGCACTGGATCTACCTGTTCGAGCCCGACGGCGACCGCCTCAAGTCGACGCGTTTGGCGAACCTCAAGGATCACGACTACGGCCTCGAGCCGAACGCCCACTTCACGCCGGACCAGCAACGGATCATCTTCCGCTCGAACATGCACGGGCCGACGCATGTTTACGCGATCGATCTGGAGCGGTG
Source organism: Pseudobythopirellula maris (assembly GCF_007859945.1). Taxonomy (GTDB): domain Bacteria; phylum Planctomycetota; class Planctomycetia; order Pirellulales; family Lacipirellulaceae; genus Pseudobythopirellula; species Pseudobythopirellula maris. Next base: position 667,291 of record NZ_SJPQ01000002.1, read on the forward strand.
ATGAATCGAGCGTGCTGCCGTCCGACGACCGTAGGTCGTCGGCTATTGCCCTCATGCTAGATTAGCGGTACGGGCGTGCATGTAGCCGACGACCTACGGTCGTCGGGCCGCGTGACAGGAATGATTACCTGACCTCTAGCATCCGCTCCAGCGCCACCAGGCTCCACTTCGCCGTCTCCTCGTCCACCGCGATCACGTTGAGCGGGTTGCCCGCGGCGTAGTTTTCTAGCGTCCAGCACAAGTGCGCCAGGTCGATGCGGTACATCGTCGCGCACATGCAGACGACGGGCGACAGGAAGTGGATCTCCTGCTCCGGGTGATCCTGCTTCAGGCGGTTCACCAGGTGCAGCTCGGTGCCGATTGCCCATTTGGTTCCGGCGGGGGCCGATTCGACCGCCTGGATGATCGCGCCGGTGCTGCCCGACTCGTCGGCGAGCTCGAACACCTCGCGCGGGCACTCGGGGTGGACCAAGATCTTGATGCCCGGGTGCTGCTTGCGGAACATCGCCACGTGCTCGGCCTTGAACATCTGGTGGACGCTGCAGTGGCCCTTCCAGAGGATCACCTTCGACGACTGCAGCTGCTCTTCGGTGCTGCCGCCGAGGTCGGGGGCGTACGGGTCCCAGACCGGCATCTGCTCGTCGCTGATGTCCATGCCGAGCGCGGTGTTGCGACCCAGGTGCTGGTCGGGGAAGAACATCACCCGGTCGCCCCGCTCGTAGGCCCACTCCATCGCCGCCCGCGCGTTGGAGCTCGTGCAGACGATGCCGCCGTGGCGGCCGACGAACGCCTTGAGGCTGGCGGCCGAGTTGATGTACGTGACCGGGATCAGCCGCTCGGTGTCGATCACCTCGGACAGTTGGTCCCAGGCGTCCTCGATCTGGTCGATCGCGGCCATGTCGGCCATCGAGCAGCCGGCGGCCATGTCGGGCAGGATCACCCGGACCCGCTCGCCGCCACGCTCGGCGAGTTTCTCGGGGCGGTTGGCGAGGATGTCGGCCGTTTCGGCCATGAAGTGGACGCCGCAGAAGGCGATCACCCGGCAGTCGTCGCTGCCGGCGGCCAGCTGGCTGAGCTTGTAGCTGTCGCCCGTCAGGTCGGCGAGCTCGATCACCTCGTCCTGCTGGTAATGGTGGCCGAGGATCAAGAGCCGCTCGCCGAGCGAGTCGCGGACCGCCTGGATGCGGTCGCGGAGCTCGTCGTTCGAGAGCGACTTGTAGGCTTTGACGTCGGGCGAGGGGGCGGCGGTGGTGGGCATGAAAGCAGGGGTTCGGAGGGCAAGCGTAAGGCAAAGGAGAGAACCGCACAATTATACGCGACAGCCCCCGGCGGGGGGATCGTCCGCTAGCAGGCGGTTTAGTGCGGGGGCTAGCAAAGTCCCCCCAGGGACCAGGTTCCCTGGAAGCGGTTGCCCCGGGGGCAGGCCCCTTAGGGAATGGCCCCTTAGGGAATGGGCCCCTTAGGGAATGGGCCCCTTAGGGACTGGGCAAAGTTTGCCGGTCGGGAAGGCCGATAGGTAGCCAAGGGCGTGCACCATAGCCCACTGCACGCCGCTAGCACTCCTTGAATCCTCGCTCCCCCCAACACCCCTGTATGTCGGACCTCACCCCCGAACTCGCTCCGGAGATCTTCGCCGCCTGCCAGGCCAACGCCGAGAAAGCGAGCGAAGCGATATCGCGGGCGTTCGACGGCGAATTCGTGCTCAAGGCGGCCGAACCGGTCGACCACGACCCGGAGGCGTTGCCTTCGGGGATCGACGGTCCCGGGCTGGCGGTGGTGTTCACCTGCGGCGAGAGCGGCGCGGCGGTGTTGCTGCCGGCAGCCGAGGGGCTGTTGCCCGACTGGCTCTCGGCGCCCGACCCGGCGGGTGCTAGCAAACTCCAGGCCTTGGGTGAGGAGCTCGGCGCGTTGCTGAGGCCCGACTCGCTGGCGGCGGATGGGACTCGCTGCGAGTGGGTCGAAGACCTAGCGGCGGCGCTCACCCGCGGCGCCCCGGTCCGAGGGTCCAAGCTCGTCTCGATAGAGGTCGCGTCGGGCGAAACACTCGGCCAGCTGAGCCTCGTTTGGCCGCTGCAAAAACCCGCCGATTTCTGGCCCACGAGCGACAAACCTGCCGCCGACGAGGCGGCTCCCGCCAGCGACGCCCGCCCTGCTGCGCGGCCGCACCCGCGCGACTATCGCGAGTTGCCGCCGTACAGCGTCAGCATGCTGCAAATCAAAGTGCCGCTGACGGTCACCCTGGCGTCTAAACGGCAGAGCATCGACGACATCTTGTCGCTCACGCCCGGCGCCATCATTTCGTTCGACAAGCCATGCGATGGGCTGCTGGAGCTGACCGCCGACGACCAGCCGGTCGCGGTCGGCAGCGCGGTGAAAGTGGGCGAGCGTTTCGGCCTGCGGGTCAGCGACATCGTCATGCCGGACGAGCGCTACCTGAAAGTCACCGGCTGACGCCCACACTAACCGCGTTCGGCTCGGCGTTTCTGCCGTGCGGCATGTCCGGACAGCGCACAAAAAAACCGCCCGGGAACAAGTCGTTCCCGGGCGGTTTTGTTTAGCAACTCTCTGTCACACCAGCTCAGTTGAAGAAGCTGGCGCGGACGACGTCACGCTGACGGCCAACGGCCGCGTTCGGATCGGCCATCGGAGCGGGCGGCATCGGGGCCGCTTCCTCCTCGACCTCAACCGGCGAGGGCGCCGAAACCGGCGAAGACGCCGGGGCCGAACCGCAACCGCAGTTGCCACAGCCACACGAGGGCTCGCAGCCACAGCTGGGGTCAGCACAGCAGCTCGGCTCGCAGCACGAAGAGCAGCAGCCCTTGTGCTTCAGGCCACCGAACAGCTTGTCGAGCAGGCACGGCTTCTTGCAGCAAGGGTCACAGCAACCCGTGTCGCAACCGCAGCTCGGGTCGGCACAGCAGCTCGGCTCGCAGCAGCCATCGCCACAGCAGCCGGCGTCGGTCGCACAGCAGCTGGGGTCGGCACAGCAGCTCGGCTCGCAGCACGAAGAGCAGCAGCCCTTGTGCTTCAGGCCACCGAACAGCTTGTCGAGCAGGCACGGCTTCTTGCAGCAGGGGTCACAGCAACCCGTGTCGCAACCGCAGCTCGGATCGGCACAGCAGCTCGGCTCGCAGCAGCCATCGCCACAGCAGCCGGCGTCGGTCGCACAGCAGCTGGGGTCGGCACAGCAGCTCGGCTCGCAGCACGAAGAGCAGCAGCCCTTGTGCTTCAGGCCACCGAACAGCTTGTCGAGCAGGCACGGCTTCTTGCAGCAGGGGTCACAGCAACCCGTGTCGCAACCGCAGCTCGGGTCGGCACAGCAGCTCGGCTCGCAGCAACCGTCGCCGCAGCAACCGTCGTCGGCACAGCAGCTAGGATCAGCACAACAGCTGGGGTCTGCACAGCAGCTGGGCTCACAACAAGAGGAGCATCCGCCGTGCAATCCGTCGAGCAAGCCGCCGCCGAAGCTCTGGCTCGCCAACGAAACGCTCAGCATCAGCGCTCCAAAGAGGTTCCACTTCATCTGTCCATCTCTCCTTAGGTCACCGTTCCAATTCCGTTCTCGGGCACGCCGCGCAATCGCCCTGACTGACTTCCGGCAACGCGCGATGCCGCTCCACGCTAGCCGCGTGGCCGCGGTCCCTCGGTTTGCGACCCGAGAGGCGTTTGCCAACGTAAAGGGCACTTAAAAGTGCCGGGAGGCAGTCGGAGTTTTCGTTCGGCCCGAGGGGGGGGAATGGGCACGGGGGGGGAGCGTCAACGCCAGTCGAGTCACTCCTTGACTCGATTCAATCCGGCCGGCGGGTTGACGCGGTATGTCGCTGCCATCACAGGTCGCGACACCCAACCTATCGGCGAGCTGGAAAAGACCGCTTGAGTGTCGCAAGCGTTTTCCCACAAATGGTTTACGACGACTGTGGCGCAAAGAATCCGGCCTCGGAAAGGTGGTCCGATTGTAACGGAAGTAACACTCCTGCCTCGGCGCGATTGGCCGCACGACCACGACACTGATATCCTTTGAGAGCCGCCACTTGCGGGCATCGAGCCCGCGGTGAGCGCCGGCCCCCCGCAGCGCGGCTACCCTTTTCGTGGGGTCGTTCGCGGGAGCGAGCGTGCTTGCGGCTTACCCCCCTCCGCATCAACATTTCCCTATCGATCGCTAGATGACCCACTCGCAACACGGCGTCGCTTCGACTTTTTGCTCCGCGATCTTGGTAGCCGCAACGGCCCTGGTCGCCCTCCCCTCGCCCGCCCGGGCCGCCGATCCGATGGATTGGCCCCTGTGGCGCGGTCCGCACGGCAACGGCGTGTCGGACGAGGTCGGGCTCGTGGACGAGTGGGACCCCAAGGGGGGGGAAGGGAGCAACCTGCTCTGGAAGAGCGACGAGCTCGGCGGGCGATCGACCCCGATCGTGATGAACGGCAAGCTCTACACGCTCACCCGCGACCAGCCCGGCACGGAGCTCGAGGGCGAGAAGGTTGTTTGCGCAGACGCCGCCACCGGCAAAGTCCTCTGGGAATACCGCTTCAACGTCTACCTCTCCGACGTGCCCGACACGCGCGTCGGCTGGTCGAGCGTGGTGGGCGACCCCGCCACGGGCCGCGTATACGCCCAGGGCGTGTGCGGCTACTTCTGTTGCCTCGAGGGCGACTCGGGCGAGGTCGTTTGGGACCGCAGCCTGCACGAGGAATTTGGCCTGCTCTCGACCTACGGCGGCCGGACCAACTTCCCGCTGATCCACGACGACACGGTCATCATCAGCGCGGTGGTGATCGGCTGGGGCGACACGCCGCAATGGGGGCTCATGGCCAAGCCCGCGCATCGGTTCATGGCCTTCGACAAGGCGACGGGCGAGATGCGCTGGCTCAGCGGCACGCGTCTCATCCCTTACGACACGACCTACAGCTCGCCCACGCCGGCGGTGCTCAATGGCCAGAGGGCGCTGGTCTTCGGTTCGGGCGATGGCGCCGTGTGGGCCATGCAGGCCGGCACCGGCAAGACGCTCTGGAACTACCCCATCTCGCGACGAGGGCTGAACGTCTCGCCGCTGGTCACGCCCAACGGCATGGTCTACACCGGTCACAGCGAGGAGAACATCGTTGGCACGACGATGGGCGCCTTCGTCGCGATCGACGGCACGAAGCAGGGCGCCCTGGAGCTCGGCGACGAGGAGTGGATCGTACCGCAGGCGATGGTCGGCAAGAGCTCGCCGATCGCCGTGGGCGGCCGCATCTACGCCATGGACGACCGCGCCAAGCTGTTTGTCTACGACGCCAAAACGGGCGAGCGGATCACCCGCAAGGCCTTGGGCCGCGCGATGCGGGGCTCGCCGATCTACGCCGACGGCAAGATCTACACCTGCACGAACGAGGGGATGTTCTACATCCTCAAGCCCACGGACGATGGGGTCGAGGTCTTGCAGAAGCTCCGCCTCCGTGGCGAAGAGGTGAACGCCTCGCCGATCGTCTCGCACGGCCGCATCTACATGACCACGGCCGACAACCTGTACTGCATCGGCGACCCGAGCGTCGAGCCCTCGCTGGACATAAGGCTGGTCAACGGGGTGAGGCCCGTTCCGACCGCCAGCGGCGAGCCTGCCCAGATGCAGGTTGTGCCTTGGGACACGCTGCTCGCGCCCGGCGAAGAGCAGACCTACACGGTGCGTCTCTACAACGCGACGGGCGAGTTCCTCCGCGAGGCGTCGAGTGGTGAAGTGTCGTTCAGCGTCGACGGCCCCGGTTCGGTCACGCCCGACGGCCGCTACATCGCCCCCACCAACGCACCGCACAAGGCGGCTCTGGTGAACGTTGCAATGGGCGACCTCAAGGGCCAGGGCCGGGTGCGGATCGTGCCGCCGTTGCCGTGGAGTTTCGACTTCAATGACGGCGAGCTGGCCCCGCTCACCTGGGTCGGCGGACGCATCCGCTACGTGCCTCGCGACGAGAACGGCGAGGGCTACCTCGCTAAGCCGACCGAGCTGCCCACCCGCCCCGGCGCGCCGACCACGAAACTCGGCACCCGCAGCCAGATGTGGATGGGCCCCTCGGACTTGGCGGACTACACGGTCCAAGCCGACGTGCAGATGCAAACCGGCGTCGCCGGTGAATCGTCGGCCGCCAGCCCCGACGCCATGCCGGAGTTCGTCGACCCCTCGGCTTCCGACAACCCGATCAAGCTGCCGTCGGCCGGCCTGATCAACAGCGGCTACACGTTCACTCTGTTCGGCCCCAACAGCGAGGCCCGCCTCTACAGCTGGTGCACGCACCCCGAGCGGGCCCAGGCCTCCGTGGCGATGGAGTTCGAGCCGCACGTGTGGTACACGATGAAGTGCCGCGTCGAGCCCGCCGACGACGGCGCCAGCGCCAAGGTCTACGGCAAGGTCTGGAAGCGTGACGAGCAAGAGCCCGCCGAGTGGACGCTCGAGTTCGTCGACGAGGCCCCGAACCTCCAGGGGGCCCCGGGCCTGTTTGGCGACTCGAAAGAGGCCGAGTTCTACGTCGACAATCTCAAGGTCACGCCGAACGATTGAGCCGCCTCTTGCGAACCGAACCACAGCGAGTCGCCGCCACGCGATAACGGCGGGCGGCGACCGACCTCTCCCATTCATGTGAACACACTCTCACCACCGAGTCCCTTCGCCATGCGATACGTTGCTCTGCTGCTCACGGTCTTCCTGTTACACAGCGCCGACTCCCCCTCGGCCACGGCCCAATCGGTCACCAAAGAATGGACCCAATGGGGCGGCGACTCGGCCCGCAACAACACGCCTGTGGGCGAGGGCATCGCCACCGAGTGGGAGGTTGGCGACTTCGACTTCCGCACCGGCGAGTGGGACCCCAGCTCGGCGGAGAACATCAAGTGGGCCTCGCGCCTCGGCTCGCAGACTTACGGCAACGTGGTCGTGGCGGGCGGCAAGGCGTTTGTCGGCACCAACAACTCGGGCGGCTGGTTGCCACGCTACCCGGGCGACGTGGACTTGGGCTGCCTGCTGGCCTTCGACGCCGATACGGGCGAGTTCCTCTGGCAGCACTCGAGCGAGAAGCTCAAGACCGGCCGCGTTCACGACTGGCCGCTGCAGGGCATCTGCGCCGCGCCGCTTGTGGAGGGCGACCGGTTGTGGTTCGTCACGAGCCGCGGCGAGGTCCGTTGCCTCGACACCGATGGTTTCAGCGACGGCGAGAACGACGGCAAGGTCCAGGACGAAGAGGCCGCCATCAAGCAGCAGGCCGCCGGCGCCGGGGCCGACTACGACATGAAGAACGAGGCCGACGTCGTCTGGGTGTTCGACATGATGCGTGAGCTCGGCACGTCGCAGCACAACATGTGCAGTTGCAGCGTCACCACGGCGGGCGACATCCTGCTGGTGAACACCAGCAACGGGCTCGACGAGTCGCACATCAACCTGCCGGCGCCCGACGCGCCGAGCTTCATCGCCCTCGACAAGAACACCGGCTACGTGCTCTGGACCGACAAGTCGCCCGGCGAGAACATCCTGCACGGCCAGTGGTCGAGCCCGGCGTACGGCGTCCTCGGCGGGCAGGAGCAGGCGATCTTCGGCGGCGGCGACGGCTGGGTCTACTCTTTCGACCCCAAGGGCAACGGCAAGGGGGGCGCCAAGCTGCTCTGGAAGTTCGACGCCAACCCGAAGCAGAGCGAGTGGATCCTCGGCGGCCGCGGCACGCGCAACAACATCATCGCCACCCCGGTGATCCACGACGGCGTGGTCTACGTCGCCGTGGGGCAGGACCCCGAGCACGGCGAGGGGATCGGCCACCTGTGGTGCATCGACCCGACGAAGCGCGGCGACGTGAGCCCCGAGCTCGCCTACAACTCGTCCGATCCCAGCAAGCCGATCGCGCACAAACGGATCCAGGCCGTCGAGCCGGACGAGGGCGACTTCGCCCGCCCCAACCCGAACTCGGCCGCCATCTGGCAGTACAGCGAGGTCGACCAGAACGACGACGGCGAGATCGACTTCGAGGAGACCATGCACCGCAGCTGCGGCACCGTGGCGATCAAGGACGGCGTGCTCTACATCGCCGACTTCAGCGGGCTGTTCCATTGCCTCGACGCCAAGACCGGCAAGGTCCACTGGACCTACGACATGCTGGCCGCCGCCTGGGGCTCGCCGCTGATCGTTGAAGAGAAGGTCTACATCGGCGACGAGGACGGCGACGTCGCCATCTTCCGCCACTCGGCCGACCCCGAGGTCGCGATGGACGGCGGCGAGCCGTTCTTCGGCGAGATCAACATGGGCAACAGCGTCTACTCCACGCCGATCATCGCCGACAACGTGCTCTACATCTCGAACCGCACGCACCTGTTCGCGATCGAGAAGGGCGACGAGTAGCGGCGCGACCCGAGCAAGCCGCGAGACGTGACGGGGCAGGGGGGCGAGAGGCTGTCGCCCCCCGCCTCACGCGGCGTGCGACGCGTCAGGCGCCTCGCCTCGCCGTGCCGTCTGCCGCGTTGGGAGCCGGCCGACGCCAGCACTCCAGGGCGCCGCTTGCTAGCAAACATGGCCGCCAGCCTACACGGCGCCGGGGCAGCAGGACTTTCTCGAGAAAGACTGGTTGATATATCGCTAGATGACGATATATTGGTAATGGAGGAGCCCAATGGCGACAAAGACCAACAAAACCAAAAAGAACGCCGGTCGACCGCTCAAGCGGGCCGACATGGAAACGCTCGGCCAAGCCGCCGAATGCCTGCGGATCCTCGCCCACCCGGTCCGGATCCGGATGGTGCAACTCTTGCTGCACGACCGCTACACCGTTGGAGAACTGGCCGAAGACTGCGGCGTGCTTGAGAATGTCGCCTCGGAGCACCTGCGGCTGATGCAGCGGTGCGGATTCTTCACCAGCGAGAAAGAAGGCCGCCGCGTTTACTACCGGGTCGCCGAACCGCACCTGGAGAATATCCTCGATTGCATCGAAGGCCGCTTCCAAGCGGGTGCGTCAAAGTGACGCGTGTTTTTTTCTCCCGACATATCGTAATATCGCTAGGTATACACACTACCACAGGAGGGTTGTCATGAGCCAAGTCACCACCATCACCGCCAAGCGTCTCGCCGAGCTTGCCGAGGGGGGCGGCGTCGAAGTGATCGACGTCCGCACCCCGGTCGAGTTCCGCGAGATCCACGCCCCGCTCGCACGGAACACGCCGCTCGACTCGCTCGACCCCGACACCCTGATGAAGCAGCGCAACGGGTCGGCCGGCGAGCCGCTCTACGTGCTATGCCGATCCGGGGCGCGGGCGATGAAGGCCTGTGAGAAGTTTGTCGAGGCGGGGCACGAGAACGTGGTTCACGTCGAAGGGGGCACGCTCGCATGGCAAGAGGCCGGCCTGCCGGTCAACCGCGGCAAGAAGGCGATCTCGCTCGAACGCCAAGTCCGCATAGCGGCGGGGCTGCTGGTGCTCATCGGCGCCGGCCTCGGCTACTTCGTCCACCCTTACTTCATCGGGTTGTCGGCCTTCGTGGGCGCCGGACTCACCTTCGCCGGCGCCACCGACACTTGCGGCATGGGGATGATGCTCGCCCGGATGCCTTGGAACCAATGCGGAGGCGGATCGTGCTCGGCTTAGCCATCGTCGGCGGCGTCGCGATCGGATTCGCGTTGGGCCTCACCGGGGGCGGTGGGGGCATCTTCGCGGTGCCTCTATTGGTCTACGGCATGTCGCTCCCGCCGCGGGAGGCGGTTGGCGTTTCGTTGGCGGCGGTCGGGGCGATCGCGCTCATGGGCGCCGCCACACGGTTGCGAAGCGGAGAGACCGACGTCCGCACCGGGCTGCTGTTCGCCCTGGCGGGGATGTTCGGGGCGCCGCTCGGCGCGAGGCTCTCGAAGATGCTCCCCGAGGCGACGCTCCTGCTGCTGTTCAGCGGGCTGATGCTGGTCATCGCGGTGCGGATGTGGCTCAAGTCGATCGCCACCGAACTACCCGACGGCGACGCCCAGCGGTTCGTTTGCCAACGGGACGCCTGCGGACGACCGACGCTCGGCCCGCGCTGCGTGGCGTTGCTCGCGGCCCTCGGCGTGTTCACCGGCGTGCTCTCGGGGATGTTCGGCGTGGGCGGGGGCTTTGTGATCGTGCCCGCGTTGGTGCTGTTCGGCGGCATGCGGATCCACACCGCCGTGGCGACGTCGCTGATGGTGATCTTCCTGATCAGCGTGTCGGGAGTCACTTCCTACACGCTTGACGGCGGGACGCTGTCGTGGCGGTTGACCGCCCTGTTCGCCCTGGGCGGCGTGCTGGGGATGCAACTCGGCACGCGGCTATCGGCCAAGCTCTCCGGGCCCACGCTGCAGAGAACTTTCGCCCTCGCGATGGTCGCGGTGGCTGGATTTGTCGTCCTGAAGTCAATCGCCTGAGGCGAGGAAAACTCATAAGCACACCAACCAATCAAGCGGCGGGTTGCTTGGCCGAATCTGGCCAGCGACCGCCCGAAATCCAACAACAGCCCAGTACCCAGCCCAGCACACAGAAAGATGAGAGGAGCACGATCGTGGACAATGCGACAAGCACCGGCGGAATGCCAAGGTTGAACGAACCGGCGCCCGAGTTCGAGGCGCGGACCACCCACGGCCCGAGGAAGCTGGCCGATTACCGCGGGCGTTGGCTCATCCTGTTCTCTCACCCGTCCGACTTCACCCCGGTCTGCACAACCGAGTTTATCGGCTTCGCCAAGGCGTACGACCGTTTCCGAGAGCTCAACTGCGACCTGATCGGGCTTTCGATCGACAGCGTCTTCTCGCACCTCGCCTGGGTCGACAGCATCCAACAGAACTTCGGGGTCGAGATCCCCTTCCCGATCATCGACGACCTGTCGATGCGGGTCGCCCACGCCTACGGGATGATCCAGCCCGGCGCCAGCGACACGGCCGCCGTGCGCACAACCTTCGTCATCGACCCCGAGGGCAGGCTGCGGGCGATGGCCTACTACCCGATGAGCAACGGACGCAGCGTCGAAGAGTTCCTCCGCTTGCTCGAGGCGCTGCAGACCAGCGACCGCCACAAGGTGGCGACCCCCGAGGCGTGGCGCCCTGGCGAGGACGTTATTGTGCCGCCGCCGGCGACGGCAGCAGCCGCTCACGAGCGGCTCGCCGACGACAGCTGCGCCTGCACGGACTGGTACTACTGCACAAAGCCGCTCGAAGAGAAGCCAGCGGTCGTCGAAACCGAAACCGTAGCGGCGCTTGCCTAACCCAGTGAGACCCGCGCGTGCGCCTCATATCATCCCACGCAATGAGGAATGAAGACCATGTTGCTCCGATATTTCTACGACCGTTCACTCGCCCACGCCTCGTACCTCGTTGGTTGCCAGAGGGCTAAGCAGGCCGTGATCGTCGACCCGGGCCGCGACATCGAGCCGTATCTCGATGCGGCGGAGCGTGAGGGGCTCGACATCGTGGCGGTCGCCGAGACGCACATCCACGCCGACTACGTGTCGGGCGCCCGCGAGTTGGCCGACCGCATCGGCGCGAAGCTCTACGTCTCCGACGAGGGCCCGCAGGACTGGAAGTACCAGTACGCCTCGCAGTACGAGCACTGCCTCTGCAAGGACGGCGACCGCTTCGGCGTCGGTCAGATCGAGTTCGAGGTGATGCACACCCCCGGGCACACGCCCGAGAGCGTCTCGTTCGTGCTGACCGACCGCGGCGGCGGGGCCGACAAACCGATGGGCGTGTTCACCGGCGACTTTGTCTTCGTCGGATCGATCGGCCGCCCCGACCTGCTCGAAGAAGCGGCCGGCATGGTCGGGACGGCGGAGGTCGGCGCTCATCAGCTGTTCCACTCGGTAGAACGCTTTCGCACGCTCGCCGATCACCTCCAGGTCTGGCCCGCCCACGGGGCGGGGAGCGCATGCGGCAAGGGCCTCGGCGCGATCCCCTCGTCGACGGTCGGATACGAGAAGCTCTTCAACCCGGCATTGCAACACCACGACGAGGAAGAGTTTGTCCGCTACATCCTCGCGGATCAGCCCGAAGCGCCGAAGTACTTCGCGGTGATGAAACGGGTGAACAAGGAGGGCCCCCAGATCCTTGGGCCCTACTCGCCGCCGCCGCAGACGCCAGCGAGCCGACTCGAGAGCGCGATCGAAGAAGGCGCCGTCGTCGATCTGTCCGCACCGTCGAGCTACTCCGCGGGTTTCGCAAAGGGGACACTCAACATCCCGGCGAGCATGCTTGCGGGCTGGGCCGGTTGGCTCCTCGATTACGACGAGCCGGTCTACCTAATCGCCGCAGGGGATCAGATCAAAGAAGCGGTGCGCGTCCTCAACAAGATCGGCGTCGACGAGGTGAAGGGGGTCTTCTCCGTCGACGAGCTCCGAAAAGCGGGGCGGTTGGACCACGCCTACCCGAACGAAGAGCCCGCGAACCTAGCCGAGCGCATCGCCGCGGGTCAGGTTCAGGTGATCGACGTTCGCGCTCAAGGCGAGTGGAACGACGGCCACATCGCGCAGGCCGACCACCGGTTCCTCGGCAAGCTGCCAGGCAACCTCCAGGGCCTCGATCGATCCACGCCGGTTGTCACGCAATGCCAAAGCGGCATGCGTTCGGCGATCGCGGTGAGCATTCTGATCGACGCGGGCTACGACGTCATCAACCTGGCGGGCGGCTTCGGCGCCTGGAGCCACGCAGGGCTGCCCGTGGAAACGGGCGACACGGCTTGCGAATCGCAACCCTGTACAACGGCCTGATCCCAATTGCTTACAAAAACCGCTCTAGGCAAAGGCAGCCAAGATGACCGACGACCCCGCAATCCTGAACAGCTCACGCCACGACCCCGCCGCGGAGGAGGTCTCCCGGCGGCTCGTAGCTCAGCTTGAAGAGTTGAACGGGCGGCTCGCCAAACTCGATCGGCTCCAGGAGTCGTTCGAGACCTTCGGGGCGGTCGCCTGCGACGTGCTCGACGAGCGGGCGCAGGGCCTTGGCGAGACCGGTTCCGGCGCCGACGAGCGGCTGGCCGGTTTGACCCAGTTGGCGGAGCGGCTTACGCGGCGGGATACGCTCTCGGCGCTCGTCGCCCTCGCGGACCGGGCTCCCGAGTTGGAGCGGCTTGCCGCTCTGGTGGATTCCGCACCCGACCTCGTGGCGACGCTGATCGACGTGATCGACGAGTGGGCGCGCCGCTGCGGCGAAGAGGGCCTCGATGTCGCCGAGGCCCTACGCAGCGGGTTGCGGACGGCGCTATGGCTCGGGCAACGGATCAGCGAGGTCGAGCTCGAACGGCTTGGGTTCTTGCTCCGTTCTGATGTGCTTGACCCCAGCGCTCTTCAGGTCGTCGGTAACGCCGCGACAGCGCTGGTTCAGTGCCAGCGAGACGCCTGCGAAGCTCCGTCGCCACGACGGGCCGGCGCCTTCGCTTCACTGCGGTCTCTGAGCGACCCGAAGACGCAGCAATCGATCGCCTTCGCGCTTCAATTCTCACGTGCATTTGGCGAACTGGTTGGCCAACCTTGCAGCAACTCCTCCCCAACACCGAAGGATTCCGAATGAGCGTGCATCATCATGTGGTCGTCGTCGGTGGCGGGGCCGCCGGGCTAACGGTTACCGCTCGCCTCTTGCGAGCGCTCCCAGGACTCGACATCGCCGTCATCGACCCCGCGAGCGAGCACTACTACCAACCAATGTGGACCCTCGTGGGGGGCGGCGTCTTCCCTCGTCAAGAGTCACGCCGCAAGGAAGCCGATGTCATCCCAAGCGGCGCCGAGTGGATCCAGGACGGGGTTGAGTCTTTCGACCCGGTGGCAAATCTTTTATGGACCCGCGACGGGCTAGAAGTCTCTTACGACTACTTGGTCGTGTCACCCGGCTTGCAGATCAACTGGGACGGCGTGGTTGGGCTACGCGAGTCGCTCGGCAAGAACGGCGTCTGCAGCAACTACTCCTACGAGACGGTGGAGTCGACCTGGGAGAACGTCCGCAACTTCCGCGGCGGGACGGCGCTCTTCACCCACCCCACCGGCGCCGTGAAGTGTGGCGGGGCGCCGCAGAAGATCTGCTACCTGGCCGAAGACCACTTCCGCCGCTCGGGGATCCGTGACCGCTGCGAGGTGGTCTTCGCTTCGGCGAAAGACGCCATCTTCGATGTCGCCCGCTACGCCCGCACCCTCGAGAAGGCGGTTGCTCGAAAAGGGATCGACACCCGATTCGGGCTCGAACTCAAAGAGATCCGGGGCGACCAGAAGCAGGCGGTCTTCCAACGCATCGCCGGCGGCGAATCCGTGACGATCGACTACGACATGGTGCACGTCACGCCGCCGATGGGCCCACCCAGCTTCGTCGCGGCCAGCCCGCTCGCCAACGAGGCGGGTTGGGTCGATGTCGACAAGCACACCCTCCGGCACACCCGGTACGGGAACGTCTTCGGCGTCGGCGACGCCTCAAGCCTCCCCACGTCGAAGACGGCCGCCGCGATCCGCAAGCAGGCCCCGGTCCTCGTCGAGAACCTGCTGGCGATCATCGACGGCGAGCCACCCCTCGCAAGCTACGACGGCTACACCTCTTGCCCGGTGGTCACGGGGTACGACAGCCTCGTGTTGGCCGAGTTCGACTACGACAAAAACCCAGAGGAGACCTTTCCCTTCGATCAGTCGCAGGAGCGCTTCAGCATGATGATGATGAAAGAATTCGCACTGCCAGCGTTGTATTGGCATGGCATGCTGAAAGGTCGGGCCTGAGATGCTAGTCTCTTCGAGTCAACGTGGTCTCACGCCCGTGTTGGTTGTGCTGGCGGCCCTCGCTTTCCCGACGGTCATTCTCGCCCAGGGACCCGGGCGCGGTGGGCCCCTGGGGCGCGGGATGGGCCGCGGCGTGGGTCACGACGCCTCGATGGCCGTCGATCGAGCCGGATTTCATTTCCTGCTCCGTAACAACGGATCGATCGAGCGCAGCGTCACCGAGTTGCCCAACGGCGTGAGAACACGCACCACCTCGCAAGACGCCGAGGTCGCGGCCCAGATCCGAGCCCACGTGGCCGCCATGTACGGGCGGATGAAGGAGGGCCGGCCGGTCCGACGTTGGGATCCGCTCTTCGCGGCGCTGTTTGAAAAATCAGACCAAGTCGCCCTCGCAATCACGGAGGTTCCCGGCGGAGTGGAGGTAGTAGAAACCTCGACCGAGCCCGAGGCCATCGCTCTGATCCAGGCGCACGCCAAAGTTGTCTCGGGTTTCGTCGAGAGAGGCTTTGCCGAGGCGCGATTGGCCCATCCGGTTCCAGGTGCAATACCAGCCAAATCCGCGAAGCAACACCCCACAACAACGGACCAATCGCTGCAGCGATTACGACAGCTTTCCGCAGAATTCGACCGCGTCTATATCCCCGCATTGGCCCTGACGAACCAAGGCCGCAGATCGCCAAGCTTGGAGGCTCTGAGGCGGTTGAACGAGCGATTGGTCGCGATGCGGCGACAAGCGCGTGACACCAAGTCCGACGATCAGGAATTGCTCTTCAAGGGGACGGCGGATGTCGTCGCTGAGGCTGCCCGGCTGGCTCAGTCCGGCGATTTCCTCGAAGCTCACGAGACGCTCGAACCGCTGCGGGACCAACTCGCCTCGCGTAGAAGGTCGCTGGGCGTCGACTACCGGCTCGACGTGCTCAGCGACTATCACGCCGTGATGGAGGCGATCGTCAAACCAGCCAACGGTGCGGACCCGAACCTTCTCGACGCCGCCGCGCTCGATCGGCTCCGCCAGCAAGCGGCTTCCGCGGCGGCCATCTGGGCGCGCGTTGAGCAGACCAAATTCGACACCAGCTACGCGCCCCTCTCCGACGCACAGAAGCAGAATGTCGAGCCGCTGGTCCAAGCCAACCGAGAAGCGATTTCCCGGCTCAACCGGGCGCTGCGGGAAGGAGATGCGACAGAGGTCCTCGGCGCCGCCGTCGCGATTAAGCCGCCGTTCGCCAAGCTCTACATGAGCTTCGGTGATTTTAGCGGGCTAGCGGAGAACGCTTCAAGTACACCCGCCACACAAAAGAATTACCCACCTATCTCAACTGAGGAAGAATGATGTCGAAAGAACGCACGCTCGAGAATCTGCAAACCGCTCTCGAGATGGAGTTAACCGCGACCCACCAGTACCAGCTGCACGCCGGCGTGCTCGATGATTGGGGACTGAGCCTTTTGGCGACGCAGATGCGTGTCGAGTTGCAGGAAGAGCTCACTCACTCCGAGGCATTCATGGTTCGCATCTTGTTCTTCGGTGGCGATCCCCAGCTCAAGCTGGCGAAGACTCCAGTAAAAGCCAAGTCGCTCAAAGAGATGTTCGAGACGGACCTCGTCGATGAGAAGGACGCCATCGAGTTCTACACGAAGGCCTCCTTCGAGGCCGCGGCCGACGGCGACATCGGCACGCGTCAGCTGTTTGAACGGATCGCCATCGAAGAAGAGGACCACATGAGCTGGCTCGAATTGCAGATCGACTTGCTCGCACGCATGGGCGAACCCGCCTACATCGCCAAGCACATGCCCGCGCCGGGAGCGAGATAAAGAATACCCGAGACGTTGGCGTAGGCCTTACAGGCCGCTGCCAGGCGACGGTGAAGGCGGAGAGACGAGTGAGAGGCAATTCGGACAGACGGGCCGCGAATTTCGACCACGTGGCGGACCTCATGGCCAAGCCAACACGCCTATCGAGGGGGTTACGAAGAGCCCCTTATCGACCGGCTGGCGACTCCCGCGATAATCGCGGGGGTTTGGCCTAAGGTCCTGCGTCTCTAGCACTCAAGAAGAAGTGGGCACGACAGAACTCGAATCTGTGACCTCTTGCATGTCAAGCAAGCGCTCTAACCAACTGAGCTACGCGCCCTCGTGGAGTCGGCTCGCTCGGGCGGCGGGGCGTGCTAGCACGCTCGTCGCGGGGGCGAAACGGGTCTCCTAGCCGGCTATCGGCAGGGGCGGGGCCCCGGCCGCAGTGGCAGCCCCCTAATATAGCGTGGTTTAGCCGCTCGGCTAGGCCCGCGTTTCCGCCGGCTTGGGTCGTAGCGATTGGGCGGCCCGGTTTCGGGGGTCCGCCGCCGGGCTGCGGTTTCGCAAAACGTTCGGAGGAACGGGCTTGCGGCGTTTCCCAACTAGCGGTGTAATGCGCAGACCTTGGGGAACAATCGGGTTCTGCCGCCCCGGCTGGGCGGTGGGCTTTCCTCGACGGGCTGCGGAACACGGGGCTCCGCCGTTTCGTGCGTGACGGAGGGATCGTCGCGGCGGGCGGGGCTGACGACAGGTGGGACCACGACGGATCATGCGACTCAAATCAATCTCTTGGCACGGCGCCGTTTACTACGGCGAGGTGTTCGGCTTCTTGCTCGCCTGGGTGGCGGGCATCGCGATCGCCCTGAGCGGCGACCAGCCCGCCGCTTCGCGCCCCAACGCCGACCAACTCGCCTCGGCGGAAGTCACTGCGCGCTGAAAAGCGTCTGCACTCGCCTTCGCAGCCTCTTGGGCTGCGTCTGCCGGCAAGAATCCGCCGCTTTTCGCGATTACCGCCCGCGTCTTTCGCCTGTGGTATAGTGTCACTATGGCCACTGTTGAACAAATCGACGAACAGATCGAAGAGTTCTCTCGCTTCGTGAAGCAGGTCCCTGAGCGGGAGCGGGCATGCCTTTCGCTTGACGAGCTTTACCAGCGGTGGCGTGAAGAATCGATCGCACGCGAAGACTTGGCGGCCATCCAGCAGGCCGTCACCGATTTCGAGAACGGGGATCGTGGCCAGCCCGCTGACCAGGCCATGGCTAAACTCCGCAGCGATCTTGCGGCCAAGTTTGGCGGATGAGGCACTCGCTCCGCATTCTTGGACGGGCGCAAGCGGACGCTAGAGAGATCGCTAGCTACCTTGGCAAGCGCTCCGTCGACGGCATGTACCGGTGGCTCGACGCTTACGAGCAAGCGCAAGATCGCATCCGCGCCGAGCCCTTGTCCTGTGGGCTTGCCCCCGAAAACGATCGCTTCCAATACGAGTTGCGGCAAGCGTTGTTCAAGACCAAGAACGGCCGTACTTACCGGGCCGTATTCATGGGTCGAGGGCGATACGGCCATGATCCTGCGAGTCCGAGGCTCCGCCCAAAAGCCGCTCGGCAAGAGAGACCTATCGCTTGAGTAGCCCTCACCGAGATGGCTGTTCGTGACATTGGAGGGCGATGCACCGGTTCGATCGCCAACGCAAGCCGGCTGCGTGATCGGCGCGCCGCCGTCACTCCGCCGGCAGCGCGTCTTCCGTGCCGTGCGATTCGGAGCCGGCCAGCGCGGCGTCGATCTCGTTGCGGGTGTCGGTCTTCTCGCGCTTGCGCAGGTAGAGCTTGATCGGCACCTCGCCGAAATCAAACTCGTCGCGGAAGCGGCTCAGCAGGTAGCGGCGGTAGGGCTGCGTGAACGCGGCCGGCTGGTTGCAGAACAGCACGATCGTCGGCGGCTGCACCGCCACCTGCGTGGCGTAGTACACCTTCGGACGGCGGTTCTGGTGGAGTGGCGGCGGGTTGTCGGCGATCGAGTCGCGCACCATGCGGTTCAGCCGGCCGGTGCTCACCCGTGCGCGTGACTGCTTGAAAAGCATCGAAGCGTGGTTGAGCAGCGCCTTCATGTTCTTGCCAGACTGGCCGGTGATGAAGGCGATCGGCGCGTAACGCATCGTGCGGAAGTTGTCTTGCAAGTACGTGACCCACTTGCTGGTGGGCATCGTGTCGGCCAGCTGGTCCCACTTGTTCACGACAAAGATGCACGGCTTGTACTCGTTCGCCACGTAGTCGGCGAGCTGCTTGTCGACGCGGCTGATCTTCTCAGTGCAGTCGAGGAACAGCAGCACCACGTCGGACCGGCGGATGCTGCGCTGGGCGCGGTGGGCGCCGTAGAAGTCCATGTCGTGCTTCTGCTGCGCCTGGCGGCGACGCAACCCGGGGGTGTCGATCGCCACGAACGCGCGGTCGTCGAGCTCGAACCGAACGTCGACACTGTCGCGCGTCGTGCCGGGAACCTCGCTGACGATCATCCGCGGCGCCTTCACGAGCGTGTTGACGAACGTGCTCTTGCCGGTGTTGCGGCGGCCGACGATCGCCACGTGCATGTCGGGCTCGTCCGGCTCGTCGTCGCCGAGGTCGTCGATCGGCGGCGGCAGAAGCTCGGCGATGCGGTTGAGCAGCACCGCCCGGTTGCGGTTCTGAGTGGTGCTCACCTTGAGCGGGGCGCCGTGGCCGAGCCGGTGGAAGTCGGCGGCGTGGGGGTCCACGCCCTCGTGGTCGGCCTTGTTGGCGACACAGAGGACCGGCTTGTCGAGGTAGCGCAGCTCCTTGGCCACCTCCTGGTCCATGGTCGTGATCCCCTCCAATGCGTCGGCGACAAACACCACCACGTCGGCCGAATCGATCGCGAAGCGGATCTGCTCCTCGATGTCGTCGGTCAGTCGGTCGGCGTCCATGTGGCCCATGCCGCCGGTGTCGACCAGGTCGAAATAGCGGCTGTTGTGCTCGGCGAGGTAGAACACGCGGTCGCGCGTGACGCCCGGCTTGTCGTCGACAATGGCCACACGCTTGCCCGCCAGCCAGTTGAGCAGGCTGCTCTTGCCGACGTTGGGACGGCCTACGATGGCGACTTGCGGGATCCCCATGGCGTGCCTAGGTGGTCGGGGGGTGAGGCGGGCAGAGAGTACGAGCGTTGGCGCTCGATGATTAACCTGCCCATCATACTTGGCCGCGGGCGGCGAGAGTAGCGGCTCGAGGGCATCGGGAGTCCGTTTGCGGGGCGCCGTTCGCTGGAAACTCTGGTAAGGTTGACGGCGCGGCCCCGAAAAAAGTTTTGACAAACCCGACGCACGATGTCCGAAAACGACTCCCTGTCCACCGAAAACGGCCCGCGGGTCGACCCGCGACGCGCCCTGATCCAGCGGCTCGAGGGCCTGCAAGGCGCCGGAGTGACCCACCTGCCGCGGCCCTCGGAGACGCCCGCCGCGCTTCCATCCGCCGCAGAAGCCCCCACGGCGCCGCCGCCGGCCCCCTCCCCTGCCCCGACCTCGCCACGAGAAGAAATGCCCAAACGCGCACCCGCGGCCCCCGCTATCAAGCCGGTCGAGATCTCTAAGGCGCGGACCCTGAAGGTCCTCAGCCAAGAGGTGGCCGACTGCACCGCGTGCACCGAATTGGCCGCCACCCGCACCCAAACGGTGTTCGGCGTGGGCGACCCGAAGGCGCGGCTCTGCTTTATGGGCGAGGCGCCCGGCGCCGATGAGGACCGCCTCGGCGAGCCGTTCGTCGGCCGCTCGGGGCAGCTGCTCACCAAGATCATCGAGGCCTGCACACTCTCGCGCGACGAGGTTTACATCCTCAACGTGCTGAAGTGCCGCCCGCCCGGCAACCGCAACCCGGCGCCGGAGGAATCGGCCGCCTGCCGACGGTTCTTGATCCGCCAGCTCGAGCTGATCAAGCCGGAGTACCTCTGCCTGCTCGGCGCCGTGGCGGCCCACAACCTGCTGGAGACGAACACGCCGATCGGCAAGCTCCGCGGCAAGACGCACGACTTCCGCGGCATCAAGGTGGTTTGCACGTACCACCCGGCCTACCTGCTGCGCAACCCGCCGGCCAAGAAGGACGCTTGGGAAGACATGAAGCGGCTGATGGACCTGATGGGCATCGAGCTCCCCTAGGCGAGCCCGGGGGGGTGTCGGCCGCTGGTGTTGCTAAATCGCCGCGGCGGCATCCGTGCACCTCCGGCGGCTGACGCCGCCGGCTCGCCATTTTGTCGGTGCGCCGGAACGATGGCTTGAGGCATGCCGGCAAAAATCGATGAATTCTTCGGCGACATCCGCCCCCGCGAGCTACGCCTGTAACGATTGCGCAAAGATTGCGGGCTGACCTTGCGTGTCGTGCGGGTCGCGAGTTTGGTCGTTTGGGGAAGTCGCCGTGCGACCCTGGCCAAACGCTTTTGCGCTCGGCGGGTCGTTGTTACAGTCGAAGAAGGTCGTGCGACGACCTCGCCGCACGACTTGATTCACCGACCGCTGACGAAGCCGCCCGAGCCCCTCGACGCCATGTTCGCGCCCAAACCGCACCAACCCGAATCTCATGGCGCCGATCAGGTCGATCACCTGATGCGTAACGCCGAACTCCGCAACGAGCTCGAGCCGCTCTACGACGAGTCGATCGCGTCGGTCAATGTCGACCGGATGACGACGCTCGGCGAGAACGACTTCCTCGAATCGATGCTCGCCTGGGAGCGGGCCCCGATGGCGCCGATCGCCGAATGGTTCGATCCGCCCATGCGGCTGCCGCACCCCGACTCGCTCAACCCCCAGCAGCTCAACAAGCTGCTCGGCGAGACGATCGAGCGGTTCTACGCCAAGCGGATCATCCTCGACTTTACCGACCACCTGTCGGACCGCGAGCTCTACACGCTCATCGGCCGCTCGATCTTGCCGGCCTACGAGAAGAAATTCGACCGCGGCGAGAACTTCCTCCACTGGGACTGCGCCGACACGAGCGGCGAGCCGGAGACCTGGCTCCGCTACTACGCCAGCGACGAGGAGCGAGCGATCTGGTCGGCCGAGACCGACCTCGACCCGCCGCCACGCGAGGCGCCGCCGCACCGCCGCGAGCTGCCCCAGGCGCCGCTTTAGAATTCACCACAGAGAGCACAGAGGACACCGAGAAGAGAAGAATGGGACGCGGATGAACGCGGATCTAAAGGATCGACGCGGATCAAAACACTTTTTTTGATCCGCGTGAATCCCCTTAATCCGCGTTCATCCGCGTCCCATTCTTCTTTTTCGTTTCATCTAATTTGGTCTCTCCGTGACCTCTGTGCTCTCTGTGGTAAATCCCTCGAGCGTCAGAGCAGTTCGGGCCACAGCGCGTCGCTCACCAGCAGCCCCTCGCGCGTGAGCCGCACGCGGCTCGCTTCTCGCTCGAGCAGGCCGTGGACCACGAAGCGGGCGATCGCCGCGCCGGCGAGTTCTTCGAGGTCGCGGCCGGTTTCTGCTGAGAGCTCGGCGAGGTCGACCCCCTCGATCCGGCGCAGGCCGAACACCAGCCGCTCCCTGGCGCGTTCGTCGGGGGTGAGCTCCTCGCTCTCGGCGACGGGCGACTCGCCCGCCAGCACACGCTTGAGATAAGTCGTCGTGCTGCGGTGGTTCGTGCGGCGCACGCCGCCGACGAAGCTCGCCGCGCCGGGGCCAAAGGCCCACCACTCGCGGCCGGTCCAGTAGGTCTCGTTGTGCCGGCTGCGTCGGCCGGGCCGTGCGAAGTTCGACACCTCGTAGTGCTCTAGTCCGGCGGCCGCCAGGCGGTCGATCGCCGTGAGGTACATCGAGCGCTCCAGCTCCTCGTCGGCTTGGCTCAAATCGCCGCGCCGCAAGCGGCTCCAGAAGCTTGTGCCCTGCTCGTAGGTCAGGCCGTAGCTCGAGACGTGGTCCGGGGCGAGCGCGGTGGCGGCGTCCAAGTCGGCGACCCAACCGTCGAGCGTCTCGCCGGGGGCGGCGAAGATCAGGTCGATCGACACCTGCATGCCGGCGCCCTGGGCCGCCACGACGCAGCGGGCGATGTCTTCGGGCCGGTGGTCGCGTTCCAGCCGCTGGAGCTTGGCGGCGTCGAATGACTGGGCGCCGAGGCTCAGCCGCGTGACGCCGCGCTCGGCCAGCAGCGCGAGCACGCCCTCCTCGAGGTCGGCCGGGTTGGCCTCGACGGTCCACTCGCCGCCCTCGGCGAGCGGCAACCGCTCGGCCACGGCGTCGCACAACCGGGCGAGGCCATCGGGCGAGAGCCGCGTCGGCGTGCCGCCGCCGAAGTAGAGCGTGGCGACCTGTTCAGCCTGACGAAGCGAACCGAGCTCTAGCTCGACCGCGCGCAGGTAGTCGCCCTCCAGGTCGTCACGACCGGCGACGACCGAGAAATTGCAGTAGCCGCAGCGGTGGCGGCAGAATGGCACATGAACGTAGGCCGAGCGGAGCGGTGTGGCGTGGGGCATAGACCCCTTAGCTTAGCCGGTTGGAGCCCGGCTTACTTGGCCTTCTTCTTCGCGCCCGAAGCGATGCCCTTGGCGATCACGTTGGTGGCGTCGGCCGATTTCATCTTGCTCAGCAGGATGAACGCCTCGCTCAAGACGCGGCGGGTCTCGGCGGCGTTGATCTGAGTCTTGCCCGTGTCGGCCTTGCGGGCCACTTCGTTCATGAATTCGCTGAGTGTCATGGTCGGCTTCCTTGCAGTGGGAGACGTGATGAGGAGTTCCGCAGGCGGGGGGCGGGGCCCTCGTCTGCAAGCTGTGACCACTCTACCCGTTGCGTGAAAGCGTGAAAACCTTAACGCGGAAGCAACTGGCCCCGCCCCACGGGGTTGGCTAGCCTGAAGACGGCTCACGATCGATTCCCCCGCCGCCAAGAGGCCCGCCGCCATGTGTTTTCTCCGCTACCTCGCTCCGTGCCTGATGGCCAGCCTGCTCACGCCGGCCTGCGCGCTCTCCGCCGAGGTCGATCCGGGCGGCCAAGCGGTCGAGAGCCACACGCTGCGGATCGGCGACGCCGTGGTCGTGGCCCGCGTCACCCACCGGCCCGGCGCGGTGCGAACCTACATGAATCTGCACGAGAACGAGAGCACGTCGGTCGAGGCGGCGTTGGCGGTTCTCGGCGGCGAGGGGGGGACACTTTTCCAGCTGCAGCACACGGGCGAGCGACGGATCTCGTTCCGTGTCGAGGGAGGGAGCTTCTCGGTCGATCCGAACCGCATCTTCACCCCCCGGGGCGCCCGGCTGACGGTCGAGAGCGATCCGCCCGCCTCGCAGGAGGCGACCGCGGCGGCCGCCAAGGAGACCGTGCGGTTTGGCCGACGGGTGCTTGAGCTGGCGGGCGTCGACAAGGCCGACCTTGTGATCGCCCTGCACAACAACACCGAAGCGAGCTACGGCATGCCGAGCTACCTGCCGGGGGGCGACGAGGAGTCGGCGGCGGCCGAGGTGCGGCGCCAGCGCACGGAGGACCCGGACGATTTCTTCTTCATCACCGCCGCCCCGCTCTTCGAGGCGCTGAGCGATTCGCCTTACAACGCGGTGCTGCAAGACAACAGCGAAGCGGCCGACGACGGGTCGCTGTCGGTCTATTGCGGCCGGCAGGGGATCGCTTACGTGAACGTCGAGGCCCAGCATGGGCACTTCGCCAAGCAGGTGGCCATGCTGCGGGCCCTGAGCGAAGCGATCGACGCGTGCCGGTTAAAGACCCCGAATGAAACCGGTCTGTAGGGACCGCCCTCTGCGGCGGTCCCAGCCCCGGCGGGTGAGCGTGTACCCACATCAGGGAACGCCGCGGAGGGCGTTCCCTACAGGGAGCCGGCCATGGAGAGGCCGGGTCGGCCCTGGGGAAAGAAAAAAAGTGGAGCGGAGGAGGTTCGAACTCCCGACCTTCGCATTGCGAACGCGACGCTCTCCCAACTGAGCTACCGCCCCAAAGTGCCTGAGATTCTAGGTTTACCGGCTTTCGCTGTCCAGCCGGCGAGAAACGGTCGAATGCGGAATTCGGAGTGCGGACTTCGGAATGACGCGCTGCCGCGTTGTTTCAGCGGTTCGGTTCGGCCCCTCAACTATTCCGCATTCCGCCTTCCGCAATCCGGATTCGTATCACCTTGGCGGCTTGCGGCTCAGGCCGTCGAGCATCGGCCGCATTTCCTCGAAGAAGTCCTGCACGTCGTTGAATTGGCGGTAAACGCTCGCAAAGCGGACGAAGGCCACCTGGTCGAGGTCCCTGAGGTGCTCCATGACGAGGATCCCCAGCTCGCGGCTCTCGATCTCGGACTCGAAGCTCTGAAAAACGTCGTTCTCGATGGCCGTGACGGTCTGCTCGAGTTGGCGGCTGCTGACGGGCCGCTTCCAGCAGGCGCGTTCCAAGCCGCGCTGGATCTTCTCGCGGGAGAAGGGCGCTCGCGAGCCGTCCTTCTTGATCACCTTGATGGTGGCCTCTTCGGGCCGCTCGTAGGTGGTGTAGCGGCGCTGGCAAGAAAGGCACTCACGCCGGCGCCGGATAGCCGAGCCGTCTTGGCTCGCCCGGGAATCGATCACGCGGTCGTTGTCGACCCGGCAGAAGGGGCACCTCATAGGGAGAAATATAGCGTGCCGGGCCAATACGTACAGGCGTCGGGCGAAGAGCCTCCCGCTGGTCCGCGTTTCGAGCACGGCTGCTAGCGGTGCGCGCACGCGACCAAGTGGCGTTACAATGCCGGCGGCCGGTTGAGCGGGCTCGCCGGCGCTCCCATGAGAGACGAGAGAAGCAAGGACCACACCGCTCATGCTCAGCTGCCCCCAGTGCAACGCCACGGCGCCCGACGGCGCCCTATTCTGCCCGCAGTGCGGCGCCTCGTTCGATGCGCAAGGCGACACGCCGGGCAACCCGCCCGACGCCGCCTTGGGCGACGCCACGCCGCGCGAGCGTTTCCAGCAAGCGGCCGCCTCGCGACAGTCGGACGAGGACGAGATTGAAGAAACGCTCTGGTCGGGCAGCTACTCGCCGAAGGCGATGACTAGCAAGTTGATCCTCGTGATGATTATGTGCTTGGCGGCCGTCATTCTAGGTTTATTGCTGCATCTCAGCAGCTCAGGCTGGTACTGCATTGCCATTGCGATTATGGCTCTATGGCTTATGACCGGCATCTGGTTTGTTTACCAACGCCTGAGCACACGCTACGAACTGACGAATCTTCGCTTTTTCCACAAGAAGGGATTCTTGTGGCGTACCACCGATCGACTCGAACTCATTGACATTGATGACGTGATCTATCACCAGAATCCGATCGATCGACTCCGGAACACTGGACAAATTTTGCTACTTAGTAGCGACGAGTCGACTAACGAGCTTCTTCTACGCGGAATCCGGGATGTCCGACAGGTGGCCGACATGATCGACAAGGCCCGCCGCGCCGAACGCCGCCGCCGCGGCCTGCACATCGAATCGGTATGAAGCGGGCCGTTGGCTATTGGCTGTTGGCTTTTAGCGGACGACCCCCGGTAGTCGCGACCTGAGGCGTTGCAGTCGTATCGGCCACGCGCATCTTCTTCTTCGCCGGCGGCGCCTCGTGCCGCGGCTCCCACTTCGGCTCGGTGATCTCGTCGATCAGCCCCGCGCGGAGCGATTGCTCGGCGTCGAGGTAATACTGTCGGTCCGCCGACGTGTTAAACCATTCCTCCGGCAGCTCGGCGTGCTCGCGGTAAACGCGTTCGAAGCGGGCGTACTCTTGCGCGTCGAGCGGGTCTCGCATGTCGTACGGATTCACGTGGACCGAGACCACGGCGTTGGGCGTGGCGCGGCGTTCGCCCGTGCCGGCGGCCAGCACCACGCTGCCCGCCGAGTAGCAACCACCGATCGCGGTGACGTTCACCGGCGCGTCGATCGCGCGCATCGTGTCGACGATCGCGAACGCCGCGTCGAGCCAGCCTCCGCTGGTCGAGAGACGCAACTCGATCGGCGCCTTCGGGTCTTGCTGATTGAGGAACAGCAGCCGCTCGGTGACGTGCCGCGCCACACGCTCGTTCATCGCCTCGGTGACGAGGATCGTCCGCGCGAGGAGCAGGGGCTCGTCGGGATCGAGCTCCGAGCGGTCGAAGCCGCTCTCCGTGACGATGTCGACCAGCGAATGGATCGCCGTGTCGCCCAGGTTCTCCACGCCGCCGGCGTACTCGGCCGCCTGGTACACCAGCAGGGCGACCAACGCGAACATCGCTAGGCAAGCCGTGGCGGCCATGCCGACGATGAAGAGCACGAACGTGAGCACCAGCTGGGTGAAAGGCTTCATCGCGAGCGAGGGGCAGGGGAGGGCGGGTCGTGCGGGGGCGGGGGAGTGGGCGAGTATAGCAACTCGCCCGATGGCCCGGCGAGCGATACACTCTCTCGGGTGTCTGACCCCGCCCCCCTCACCACCGACGCCCGCCGCGACGCCGCCCTCGCTTGGCTGTACGGCCGGATCAACTACGAGCACTCGGCGCCCATCCCATACAGCGAGCAAGGGATGAAGCTCGACCGCATGCGCGAGTTGCTCCGCCGTCTCGGCGACCCGCACAAGCGGCTGCGCACTGTCCACATCGCGGGGACGAAGGGCAAAGGCTCGACGGCGGCGATGGTCGCCTCGGCGATACGCGAGGCGGGGCTCAAGGTGGGCGTTTACAGCTCGCCCCACCTCGAGCGGTTCGAAGAGCGGATCGCCGTCGACGGCGAGCCGTGCCCGCCCGGCGCCTTCGCCGATTTGGTCGACCGCGTCCGCCCGGTAGCCGAGGCGATGGACCGTGAGAAGGAAGGAGGGGGGCCGACCTACTTCGACCTCGCCACCGCGATGGCGATGCTCCGCCTGGCCGACGAGCGGGTCGACGCGGCCGTGCTCGAGGTCGGCCTCGGCGGTCGGCTCGATTCGACCAACGTCTGCCTGCCGGCTGTCTGCGTCGTGACCAGCATCAGCCTCGATCACACGGAGCAGCTCGGCACGAGCCTCGAGGGAATCGCCCGCGAGAAGGGGGGGATCATCAAGCCCGGGGCGCCGGCCGTGAGCGGCGTGATGGCGCCGGGGCCACGCGAGGCGATCGCCGCGATCGCCGCTGAGCAAGGATGCCGGCTGTGGCAACGGGGCCGCGACTACGCTTTAGAAGCCAGCACGGATGGCTTGCGGTTCACGCGCACTCTCGCCGGCGGGGGCGTGGAAACGATCGATGGCGTCACGATCGGTTTGCTTGGTGAGCACCAACAGAGCAACGCCGCCGTGGCGCTCGCCGCCCTCACCGTGCTGCGCGACGTTTGGGCCGCGAGCGAGCCCGAACTCGCCGCCGCCCTGACGCACGACGCCCTGCGGAGGGGGCTCCAGCGGGCGCGGCTGGCGGGGCGGGTCGAGTGGCTCGCGCCCGTCGATCCGGCCCTTCCGCGCGTTGTGATCGACTGCGCCCACAACGCCGCCTCGGCGGCGGCGCTCGGCGACGCCCTCGCAACGCTCGAGCAAGAGGGCCGCTTCGCCGCCGATCGCCGCGTGCTGGTGCTCGCGGTGAGCGGCGACAAGGACGCCGGGGCGATCGCCCGTGAGCTGGCGCCCCGCTTCGACCATGTGGTCGTCACCCGATTCGTGGAGAACCCGCGAGCGATCGCCCCCGCCGAACTGGCGAGGGTCGTGCACGCCGTGGCGGCGAGCGGGGCAAAAGTCCACACGGTTGACGAGCCGGGCGAAGCCTGGCGGCGGGCGAACGAGCTGGCGGCCCAGGACCACGACGCCCCGGAGGCGGGAGCGGGCGTCGTCGTCATCGCGGGCTCGTTCTTCCTCGCCGCCGAGCTGCGGCCCCTCGTGTTGCGTGAAACCTCGCCAGTTCAGGGCGATGCGCCCGATGCGTGACGGCGGTGTTTGACGCTAAGCAGTATCGATGCGATCCGTTGCGGGTCGGTTCATCCGGCTCGGTTCAGATGCCCCAGCCGTAGGCGTCGTTCGCTCCGGTGAGCATCAGCTCTTTCTTCTGCGTGGCGGTCTGCTGCGAGCTGCCCGCCGCGAGATCAAAGCGGCGTTGAGCGCGGGCCGCCTTGGCTTCGGCGGCGTGTTCCTCGCGGACCTCGTCTTGCAGCTTCGAGACCAGGCCGCGGATGTACGGGTCGGCCCACGGCAGCAGGTCGCTCGGACGGACCCGGGTGGCGGTTTCGACTTGGCCCGAGGCGCCGGCGTGGGCGACAACTTCGGCCGAGCCATCGGCGACGGGGAGAGTAACAACGAGGCACTTCACTTTGCGAGCGGCGACCATGGCGATCCTTCACTTTCTTGAAACAGTTTGAACAGATGCTTGATGAGTAACGTGCGGTGTCTCGGACGAAGCGAGACAGCGGCTCCGGTCGCTCAAGCCGTGCTGGGGGTGGCCTTGTGCGTCGCCGGGCGCCGCCGCCGCTCGATGAGAGGGCGGCAAAACGTCCGCGGCGAGTCGTTCGGCATCACATCCCTGCCGACTCGCCGGCTCGGAACAACAGGTCCCGAACGAGAGAACACTATTGCAGCCGGCGTGCCAAAGCCGCGCATCCGGGCCATTGAAAAAACCGCCCGGAGGTGGCCGCGAGGCCTTAAACCCCTTGGCGGCAAGGCTTTGGCCACGCCGACGAGCGTGCGAAGCGAGCCCGTAGAAACCTCGCCTTCCCCGGCGGCCTTGTAGCCCTTGCAAAAACGAGAGTAACCGGATGTCACTCTGCGGGAGATGGCGAAGAATTGTCGGCGCCGGGCGCCAGCAACAGCTCGACTGCACGAGCGAGCGCCGGGTCGCGCGCCAGGGACGCCGGGCTTTCGGTTTGGTCTGAGGCCTGCTCCTGCGGCGTCTCCTCGTCCTCCTCCAGTGCGGCCTCCTGGGTGGCCTCCTGGGTGGCTTGCTCCGCCGGCTCGGCTTCGGCGATCAGGTCGCGACGCTGGCGCCACTCGAACCAGGCGATCATCTCTTCGGGCGTTTGCTCGATGGCGCCCTCGGCGTCGGGCTTCACGCCCCACGGCTCGTCTTCGCCTTGGCCCACGGCCCGGTGGATGTTCACGCCGCTCGGGCGCCAGTAGCTGGCCGAGGTGAGCTTCAGCAGGCTGCGGCCCGACTCGAGCGACAGCAGCCGCTGCACCGTCCCCTTGCCGTAAGAGCGCTCGCCCACGACCCGCGCCCGGCCGTTGTCTTGCAAGCTAGCGGCGACAATCTCGCTGGCGCTCGCCGTGTTGCGATCGATGAGCACGACGATCGGCAAGTCGGTGAACGGCCCGTCGCCCCGGGCGGCGTAGGCGTCTTCGACCTGGCGGTCGCGTCCGCGTGTCGTGACGATCGGCGCGCCGTTCTCGAGTAGCAACTCGCACACCCCCACGGCCGCGTCGATCGCGCCGCCGGCGTTGTGCCGCAGGTCGAGCACCACGCCCGAGATCTCGGGTTCGCCGTCGCTGCGCTTCGTGAGATCGCTGAGCACCGTGCGGAGTTCGGCTACCGTTTTGGCGCCAAACGAAACGATCCTCACCAAGGCGATGGAGGGCTCCCCCTCGAGGCGGTAGACCCATTCTCCGCTCGGCAACCGCTGGTCGCCGGCCACGCTGGGAAGCTCGATCACCTCGCGCACCAGCTTCACAGCGATCAGTTCGTCCACGTCGTCACGCTCGATCGTCAGCACGACCGGCTCGCCCGGCACGCCGCGCATCCGGTCGAGCACGTCGATCATCGACATGCCGAGGGTCGGGGCGCCGTCGATCGCGACGATGCGGTCGCCCCGGCGGACCAGCGAGCGGTAGGCGGGAGAGCCGGGCACGGGGGACTCGACCACCGTGAGCCGCTGCGGGTCGCCGTGAAGCTTGATCCGCACCCCCACGCCGCCGAACTCCTGCGCCATCTCGGCCAGCAGCGGCTCGGCGATCTCCGGCTCGACGAAGGCCGAGTGCTCGTCGCCGCGTCGACGCAGCACGTCGACCATGCCCGCCACGGCGCCCGCCATCAGTTCGTGGTCGCGCGGCTCGTCGAGCCCCCACTCGTCGATCATCGTGAACCCTTCGCTCACGTAGCGAGCGTACGGGTTGCGTTCGACCCGCGAGCCGCACAGCAACGCGGCGACGATGGCGAGGAACAAGACGGTGAGGTTGCGACGCGACATGCGGTGGGACGACGGGGTAGGAAACGGTACAGAGGCGGAGGCCTCTAGTATCGGCTGCCCGGGCCCGGACGGCAAACGTGCCCCCCCAGCCGCCACGGCGCTGAGGGCCCGTTCGCACGGTCAGTCGAGCGGCCGCACCAGCAAGTTCTTGAAGTAAACCTTGCTCGCCGGGTCGTGGCCTTGCAGGGCGAACGTGCCGTGCGAGATCAAGCGGCCCGGCTTGCCCTCGGGGGGAGTGTGGTCCTCGGGCTCGGTGAAGTCGGTCGTCACCTCGCCGTTGACCCGCACGACGATCCGCTTGCCACGCACCACAACGTGCTGCGTGAACCACTCGCCGTCTTCGTGCGGGGCGTCGTCCATCACGTCCTCGATGGCGTACAAGCCGCCCGTCTTGCGGGCGTCGCCGTGCGTGGCGTTGACCTGGACCTCGTAGCCCTTCACGGGCCAGCCCTCTTCTTGGTACTCGGTGTGGAAGTACATGCCCGAGTTCGAGCCGGGAGTGGTCTTCACGTCGCACTTCCACTCGAAGTCCTTAAAGTCGGCGCCGCCGACCGGGCCCTCGTAGAACAGGTGGCTGCGCGGCCCGTGGACCACGATCACGCCATCCTCGACCCGGAAGGTCCCCTCGTTCTCCGAGGCCCGCCAGCCGGCGAGGTCTTCGCCGTTGAACAGAGAAACCCAGCCCCCCTCGCTCTCGGCGTGGTCGGCCGCCGGTTCGGCGGCAAGGCAATCGTGCGGCGCCAGCGCAATGTGCAGCACGAGCGTGAACAGGGAATAAGGCAGCACAAGTCGACGTGGCATGGGCGGCAACCCGAGAGTTTGGTGGAAACAGCGGTGGGAGAAGCATGGCCGCAGGCGGAGCGCCCGGCCCGCTGCATCGTAACCTCGCGGCGCCCGCAAGTGAATCTTGCCGAGAGCCGCGGCCGCTCAGCGGATCACGCGCAGCCGCAGGATAAAGCAGACCCCGATCATCGAGCCGCCCACCACGCCGTAGAACGCCCGGGCAGGCAAGCCGGCCAGCGCCATCAGCACGACCGACGCGCCAACCACCAGCAGCATCGTGACGAGCGACTTGGTCTTCACGCCCCGCCGCACCGCCCGATAAAGCCGCCAGTCGCGCAACAGGCCGCCGAACGTGCGGCTCCTGAGGAGTGTCTCGTGAAGCTCGCGCGACGAACGCAGCAGGCAGTAACTGGTGAGCAACAGGAACGGGGTCGTCGGCAAGCCCGGCATCACCACGCCGATCATGGCGAGCACGAACGTGACGGCGGCGCCCGCCAAATAGAGCCACCTGCGCCAGCCGACCGCCATCTCCGGCGCTCGGAAATACTGCTCCATGCCGGTCTTCGGATCGGTCCAGCAAAGGACCTCCGGCGGGTCCTCAGACGGCGCCGGTATCAGCCTGTCGGCGTCGAAGGCGACCGACCGGCTGGGCTCGCTGTGACTGCGGACCCGCACGCCGCCGCTGCGAGTGTCGATTTCCACGCTGCGCAGCTGCTCGTCCGAGAGCATCCACTGCACATATTCCAGCCTTTGCTGGGGGTTCGACTCGGCGCCCAACGGAGCGGGCGCGGCGGGTGGCGGCTGCGTGAAACGCTTGGCAGAGAGGGTGGCGTTGGTCGATTTGGTCGAGATCGCCGTCATCCGCTCGGGGCTCGGGTTGCTGGCCGAAGCCTGCGGGGGTGTCGAGGGGTGGGGGTCCATTACCACGCTAGGCCCCGTGGAGGGCTCCTCTAGGGATCGGCGTGGGTGGTCGCTAAACGATCGAGCAGTTCCCACACTCGGCGTCCTTTGGCCAACTTAACGTCCTGCGGCAGCGCAGTCTCCCGCCTAGCGGGAACAACTGATGTAATCGGCTCAAAAGGCCGATAATTGACAAAGTTGACAAACATAGTTAACATTCGGTCCGTAGAGGGCGTATTCCCCGGGCCTTTAAGGCCATCCTTTCGTTAGCAGCCACCCCGACGACCTGAGTCAGCCCAAATCCGATGAGCACCGCCCTCAACCACCGAACGCTCCACAACGCGGCCCATGGCGATTCAGCCCCCCCGGCCGTCACGGACCGGGCGGCGCCGCCGTCGCAAGAATTCTTGGACGAGTTGGCCGCCGCCAGCGCGAGCCTCGAGGGCTCGACGCCTGAGGAGATCATGCGCTGGGCCCACGAGACTTACGCCCCGCAGCTCGCGATGGGCACCGCCTTCGGCCCGGAGGGCTGCTTGCTGCTGTCGATGCTCCCGCAGCAGGCGCCCGACACCTACGTGTTCAATCTCGAGACCGGCTACCAGTTCCAACAGACCTTGGACCTCAGGGACCGGTTCGCTGAGAAGTACGGCGTCGAGGTCGACCTGCTCAAGCCAGAGCTGTCGGTCCCCGAGTACGAGGCGCTGCACGACGGGCCGCTCTACAAGACGAATCCCACCCAGTGCTGCTTCGACCGCAAGATCCGCGTGTTGCAAAAAGCCGCCGAGGGGCGGCGGGCTTGGATCGTTGGCTTGCGCCGTGACCAGGGGCCCACTCGCGCCAATACGCCGATCGTCGGCTGGGACAAGAAGTTCGGCCTGGTGAAGATCGCCCCGCTGGCGGCCTCGACCAAGAACAAGGTGTGGTCGCGGATCATCAAAGAAGATGTCCCCTACAACCCGCTGCACGACCAAGGCTACCCGAGCATCGGCTGCTGGCCCTGCACGCAGAAGGCGGGCGCCGATGGCGACGAGCGCGACGGCCGCTGGGCCGGCACGGGCAAGACCGAGTGCGGCCTGCACACCGAGCAAGACGGCAGCGGGATTTAGAGCAGGCGTGGGGAGAAAGGCGAGCAGGAGATTCCGGCTCCCCCTACCCTGCCGGCTCACCAGCTTGCTCCCCTTTCTCCTTTCTCCTTTCTCCTTTCTACCACCTATCTACTCTCCCCATGCTTTCCGCCAAGACCGAGTACGCCTGTCTCGCGCTGCTGCAGCTTGCGGCCGAGCACGGCAGCGCGCGGCCGGCGCCGCTGCGGCGGCTCGCGGAGGAGGGCAGGATCCCCGAAGGGTTCCTCGTTCAGATCTTGCAGGAGCTCAAGCGGCTGGGGTTCGTCGTCAGCACCCGCGGGGCGTCGGGCGGCTACCGGTTGGCGCGTGACCCGGCGGAGATTACCGTCGGCGACGTTTACGAGGCGTTGCAAGACCAGGGCGACGCCCGCAGCAACCTGCCCGAGCCGACGCCGCTGGCCGAGCAACTCGGCTCGCTCTGCGCCGAGGCCCAGCGGGCCCAACGCGCCTGCCTCCGCGGCGTTACTCTGGCCGAGCTGGCCGAGCGCTGCGGCTCGCAAGCCGAGGCAATGTGGTACATCTAACGGAGCCGCGTTTAACGGAGCCGCGACACCGCACGCGATAAGCCGCTGCACGCGACTACGCGTCCCCGGCCTCGCGTTTGAAACGGTCTCGAATCGGGGGAAGCCGCTTTGCCGGTCTGGTATGCTGGGGGTCTCGTCACTTCCGATCACCCCAGGGGCTCCCGGGCGATGCGACTCTTTCTTGCGGCTCTGCTTTACTCCGTCGGTTTCACGGCTGTAGCCCACACGGCTTCCTGCTGCTTGGCGGCCGACGCCGAACCAACCGCGCGGGTGCTGTTCGTCACGCAGAGCACGGGCTTTGTTCACAGCACGGTCAATCGTGGGCCGAACCCTCTCTCCCACGCCGAGCGTGTGATGAAAGAGATCGGTGTCCGCAGCGGCCTGTTCCGGGTCGATTGCACACAAGACGTGGCCACCGACTTCAAGCCCGAGTTGCTCGAGAACTACGACGTGGTCGCTTTCTACACCACCGGCGAGCTGCCGATCCCGGTCGAAACCCGCGAGTGGTTCCTCAACGAGTGGCTCGCCGAGCAGGGACACGGGTTCCTGGGCATCCACTGCGCGGCCGACACCTACGGCGAGTACGAGCCGTACTGGGACATGATCGGCGGCACGTTCGACGGCCACCCCTGGACCTCCGAGGCGACGGTCTCAATACGCGTTCACGAGGATCACCCCGCCACGGCGCCGTGGGCCGCGGCGGGCAAGTCGTTCGTCATCACCGACGAGATCTACCAGTTCAAGAACTGGCAGCCCGAGAAGGTGCGGGTGCTGATGAGCCTCGACATGGCGGCGACCGAGCTGAAACGCCCACGCCACGTGCCGGTCTTGTGGGTCAAGAACTACGGCGAGGGCCGGGTGATGCACATGAGCCTCGGCCACCGCGAAGACGTGCTGTCGAACCCCACGTACCAAGACTCGCTCATCGGCGGCGTCGAGTGGCTGCTGGGCCGTGTCGACGCGGACGCCACGCCCAACCCGGAGCTCTCGGCCCGCGAACAAGAAAAAGCCGAGACCGCCGCGGCGGGCGCTGGCGGCTGAATCAAGCTGTGGGAGGCGTCTCCGACGCCGATAGCGGGTTTTCAGCCGAGTCGGCTCGCGGCGCGTGATCGCGTTCGGAGCCCCCTGCCACATCGTTACGCCCGCTATTCTTATCTCACGGCTGGCTTGCACCGTTGCCATGCGGCTAGAATCGCTGCATGACGCCCGAACCTTGGCCCGACGCCGTCGACTCGACCGCGATACTGTACCTGGCGGCAGTGCTGATCGGCCTGCCGGCGGCCGGCTACGTGTTCGCCGTGCTCGACTACCGGGCGTACCTCCGTTCGCTCAAGCACGCATTGGTCGTCGTGAGCGGCTACATGGGCGCGACCCCTTACTGGGCCCTGCGGGACCGGCCCGAGTGTCTCCGGGAATTCGGCCTCACCGAGCCCGTAACGCGTGAAGAGGTGTACGCCGCCTACCGACAACGCGTCAAACACGCCCACCCCGATCGCGGCGGCGACCGCCGCGAGTTCGACCGCCTGCAGCAGCACCTGCAAGACGCGCTGCGGCTGGCAAGCGACGCGGTGTGAATCTTTTTTGAACGAAAAACCCAAGAGGGGCTCGCGCGGCCAAGACGAGTTGTCCACCCGCTACGAGGCGATCCTCGACAAATGGGAGCAACAGGCCGATCGCTTCGACCGGGTCCTCGAACGCTGGGAGGCCGAGTGACGCCGCGGGCTGCGGTCTCTTTGATTGCCTCCGAGACGCACGACAGCGCCCGCCGCGGGATTGTTTGCTACCGCCGTCGCCGGGCGGCATAATGGCGTTTCCGGCCTCAGGCCGTTGCTCTCTTCTTCAGCCGTGAGTTCTCTTTGTTGCTCCGCCGACTCTTGCTGTGCGCCACGTTTGCACTCCCTGTTGTGAATGCGGTGGCGTGGGCCGGTGCGGCCGATCACGTCATCCAGATCAGCGTCGACGGCCTGCGACCCGACCTGCTCCAGACGCTGATCGACCGAGGCGACGCCCCCAACTTCCAGCGGTTCCAGTCGGAAGGGGCTTGGACCAACAACGCCCGCACCGACGCCACCGACGCCACCACGCTGCCGAATCACACCACCATGCTCACCGGCAGACCGGTGTCGCGTCCGCCCGGCATGCCGAGCCAGACCGAACACGGCTGGGACGTGAACGCCGGCCCGCCGCCGCCGACCCTCACGCTGCACAACCACACCACACCAGAGTATTACAAGGCGAGCACGTTCGACATGGCCCACGACGCGGGGCTCTCGACCGCCCTCTTCGTGTCGAAGCACAAGTTTGTCATCTACGACCAGAGCTACGACGAAACCAACGGCGCCGACCACGCCAACGGTCGAGACAAGATCGACACCTACGGCGGCCACAACAACATCTTGACGATGCAACGCCAGCTTCTGGACGAACTGGGAGACAACCGTTTCAACTACACCTTCGTGCATTACGACTACCCCGACCACGCCGGGCACCAGTACGGGTGGGGGTCCGATGGCTGGAACGAGTCGGTCGTCTGGGTGGATGGCTACCTCGGCGAGTTGTTCGACCTGATCGAGAACGACCCCGTGCTGAACGGCGTGACCACGATCGTGCTCAGCGCCGACCACGGCGGCACGGGCAATAGCCACAGCGACTTAACCAAGGTGACCAACTACCGGACGCCGTTCTACGCCTGGGGCGCGGGGGTCGGCCGCGGCGACCTGTACGCCATGAACGACCTCACGCGCGTCGACCCCCTAGAAGCCCACCCCGGCTACGACGCGATCGGACAACCGATCCGCAACGGCGACGGCGCCAACCTGGCGCTCTCGCTGCTCGGCCTCGGCCCGATTCCCGGATCACTGATCAACGCGTCCCAAGAGCTCCGCCTCGCCATCCCCGAGCCGGCCTCGATCGGCCTGCTGATCGTCGCCGCGGGGCTCGGCGCGACGCGCCGGCCCCCCACGCGACGCCGTCAGTAAGTCCGGCCGATCAGCCAACCGGCTGAGACCGACACTCCAAGCCGACCCGCTGCGTTATCGGACGACCTTCTTGAGAAAACGGGCGCAACTTATTTCGAGAGTCGCGCCGCGAACGCTCTTAAAAAAAAATTTGGCCGCGCGGGCGGCGTTGCTAGTCGGCGGAGTTGCTAGTTAGCCGTCGCTAGGCGCTAGTTGGGGCTTCGGCGCCGACAGCTATTGCCTAGCGCCTAGCAACTCAGTACTCGTTCGCCTCGGCCTTGCCGCCCAGGTCGACCGTAGCGCCCTCGGCCACCTGGCGGACCGTCTTGTCGGCGATCTCCGCTTGGAGCTTGGCGATCGCCTCGTCCAAGGGGCTCGCGCCGAGGTCGCCCTCGATGCGGTCGCGCACCGTGACGGTGCCCTCGTCGCGGTCCTTCTCGCCGACCACGAGCATGTAGGGGATCAGTTCGAGCTGGCCCTCGCGGATCTTGGCGCCGAGCTTCGAGCCCTTGAAGTCGCCCTCCGCCCGCAGGCCCTCGGCCTTGAGGCGAGCGAGCACCTCGCGGCCGTACTCTTCGGACTTCTCGCTGACGGTGAGCACACGCACCTGCTCCGGCGCCAGCCACAGCGGGAAGGCCGCGGCGAAGTGCTCGATCAGCACGCCGATAAAACGCTCCATCGAGCCGAGCGGCGCCCGGTGGATCATCACCGGCCGGTGCGGCTGGTTGTCGCGGCCGGTGTATTCCAGCGCGAAGCGTGATTCACTGGGCAGGTTGTAGTCGAGCTGCACCGTGCCGAGCTGCCACTCGCGGCCGATGCAGTCCGTGACAACGAAGTCGGCCTTCGGCCCGTAGAACGCCGCCTCGCCCGGCTCGATCGACACGTCGGGCAGGTCCATCGAGTCGCACACCGCTTTGAGCTCGGCCTCGGCCTTGTCCCACACCTCGGCGCCGCCGACGTACTTTGTGCCGTCCGGGTCGCGGAAGCCGAGCCGCACGCGGTAGTTGTCCATGCCGAGCGACTGGAGCACGCCCTGGGTCATCTCGAGGCAAGCGCGGAACTCGTCGGCCACCTGGTCGGGGGTGCAGAAGATGTGGGCGTCGTCCTGGCAGAAGCCGCGCACGCGGGTCATGCCGCTCAGCTCGCCCGACTGCTCGTAGCGGTAGACGGTGCCGAACTCGGCCAGCCGGACCGGCAGCTCGCGGTAGCTGCGCGGCTTCGACTGGTAGATCATGATGTGGTGCGGGCAGTTCATCGGCTTGAGCAGGTAGCGCTCGTGCTGATGGGCCCAATGGTCGAGCGCCGCGGCGCGCTCTTCGGCGCTGGCCGCGGGGTCGTAGTCGCCGTCGAAGCCGAGCGTCTTGGCGGCGGCGATGAGCTGCGCCTCTTCCTGGTCGGTGAGCGACGCCTCTCCCCCCTCGCGCAGGCGATCGACCAACGCGTCGATGAGCTGCCCCGCCTCGTGCTCGCAAAGCACCGGGAACTGCGACTCGCGGTAGTAGGGGAAGTGGCCCGAGGTCTCGTACAACTCCACGCGGCCAACGTTGGGCGTGTAAACCGCCTCGTAGCCGCGGCGGCGGAGTTCGACCTTCAGGTAGTCCTCCAAGGTCTGCCGGATCACGGCGCCCTTGGGCAGCCACAGGATCAGCCCCGAGCCGACCTTCTGGTCGATGGCGAACAGCTCGTGTTGGCGGCCGAGCGTGCGGTGGTCGCGCTTCTTGGCCTCTTCGATCTGGGCGAGGTGCGCCTTGAGCTCCTTCTTGTCGAAGAACGCCGTGGCGTAGAGCCGCTGCAGCTGCTCGCGCTTCGCGTCGCCCTTCCAGTAGGCGCCGGCGATCGAGAGCAGCTTGAAACCTTTGCCGATCGAAGCGGTGGTCGGTACATGCACGCCGCGGCAGAGGTCGATGAACTCGCCCTGGCGGTAGAAAGAGACCTCTTCCTCGTCGCCGAGGCCCGTGCCGAGGTGCTCCACCTTGAACTGCTGCTCGAGCTCCTCGCAGAGGGCGATCGCGTCGGCCTTGGGCTTCTCGAGCCGCTCGAAGGCGAGGTTCTCTTTGACGATGCGGGCCATCTCGGCCTCGATCTTGGGGAAGTCGTCTTCGGAGATCGGCTCCTTCAGCCGCATGTCGTAATAAAACCCGGCGCCGGTGGTCGGGCCGAACGCCAGCTGAACGCCGGGGTGCAGCCGCATCACGGCCTGGGCCATCACGTGGGCGCAGCTGTGGCGCATGATCGCGAGCGCCTCGTCGTCACGCTTTGTCAGGAAGCGGACCGCCGCCTCGCCCTCGGCGGCGAGCTGGTGGCTCAAGTCGCGGGCCACGCCGTCGACTTCGGCCGCGATGGCCGCCTTGGCCAGCCCGGGGCCGATCGCCTCGGCGATCTCCAGGCAGGTGACGGGCTGGTCGAATGTTTTCTGATTCCCATCAGGGAGCTTCACCGTGAGCATCGGGCGGGTCGTTTCGGTCGGTCTTCGCGGCAAGGAAATAAGCAGGATGCAGGCAGCCCGCAGCCAGAATCGAGGGCCAATCCGAAGGACATGGCCCCGCCGAGCAGGCTCAGCAGCCAGACAAGCCAGGAGTATAAGGGGTTCCCTGCGGGGCGCGAACGCCGCAACCCGCGGGCAAGTACCGGCTTAGGGCTAAGAGCGCCTCAACACCGGCCCGAAATATGCGGCTTGCCGCCCCGGCCAACACAGCAGCCTGCTTCGGTCGCCACCCTGAAATGTCGACCATGGCAAGATAGGAAGAGATTGGCGACTGGGAGGAAAGTCTCAATTCGAGGATTTTCTCTGGAAAAAGTCTTGTACGGCTCGTAGCGCCGCTGCATCATATACCCACAAGGGCACATCAGCTGCGCAAAGCGAATGTGGTGGAAAGCAGTCCGCCAGAAACGCGCCGCCCGTGCTCGAACAGCTGCTAGAAATGCTCCCGGACATATTTGCATCAAGCACACGCTTTTCTTAAGGGCAGTCTAATGAAGCTGAACACCCTGATTGGCTCCTTCGCTCTTGCGATGGCCATTTTTTGTGCGCCCACACTAGCTGGGACCATCGAGATCCAGTTCACTGGCCTCAATCTCACCTACGATGGCTCTTCCATCGTTGATTCGGCAGTTGGCGCCGATCCGCTCACGACCGTTAGTCTGAAAGAAGACAGCGTCGATTTTGGCGGCTCTCCCCTCCAAACGCCCGCCGACGCAATCAGCCTCGAGCTGGCGATCCCCGGAGTGACGAACATCCCCGTCGGCGGCGGCACGGTTAACAGCGCCGTGGGCGGCTCTCTCATGCTCAACCTGCCGAGCGGCGATCACGTCTCGCTCGACCTCGACTCGGTCGCCGTGACCTATGTCGACCTCTCTGGCACGATCCGCTTCGCGTTCGGCGGCTCGATCGCCACGATTGACTCGCAACAGCTCCCCAGTGGCGCCATGCTTGGCGATCCGGTTGCGGTCTCGTTCTCGACCCGTCTCGACGCCGGCTCGCTGACCGACGACGGCACGTACATCACCGGCTTCACTTCGCGTGGGACCGGCGAGATCGAGGGCGAGCTCGTCCCCGAGCCGACCACCGCCGCGCTGGGCGCCTTGGCCGCCCTGTTCGCCGGCGCCGCCGCCATGCGGTTCCGCCTCGGCTGAGCCCGATCGCTTCTGACTGCTCCCAAAAGAGCGGCGCCCATGCGGGCGCCGCTCTTTTTTTGCGCCTGCGGTTTTAGCTGGGTGGCCACGCGTGAGAACCGATTCACCGACAACGGGGCCTGCTGGCGGATGGCGTTCGAGCGTGAGAGGGCGAATAGGAGCAGGTCGTCCAAGCGGGAGCTGTGCGTCGTTTCACCGCGACCGACGGCGAAGCGCGCTACAATGGCGTGGATGCGAGACGAGCCAATTCGATCGATCGCGCACGCAGGAGTCGCGGCCGCCAGTGTCTGAGGGCCCTGCCGATGGTTCGGCCGCAGGGAGAACTCCCTCACGCATCGGGCGCTCGGCAGCCCTGGCCTTCGGCTGGGGGGCGTGCCTGCTGGGCACGTTGTTGATTGGCCGCTACGGCTCGTGGGGCCACGGCATCTGCGGCGCCTGGGGCTGTGGGCCCCCGATCGAAGCGTTGGTTTCGGTCCACGCCTTTTGGCTGGTTCTGCTGACGCCGATGGCATGCCTGGCGGCGACGTTTGTCCCGGCTAGTGCGAATCGCACGGATGCGTAGCGTGTGTGGCGGTTTGATTCGACGTCGATATGGCGAAAAAAACGCTACGGCTAGCGGTAGTGCGATCTAGCGTGGCGTGGCGGGTCGGGCTCGGCTTCGCGTGCCTGGGCGTGCTGGCTACGGTCGCTCTCGGGGTGGGCGACGCACTGCAATGGATGACGACAGCGGGCGATCCACCGACCGACCTGGTCGTGCGACGCGGCCTGTTCGCGATCGCCACCGCGGTGGATCGGCCGCTTCTGCAATTCGCCGCAGCCGGCGCCGCAGCGGCGCTCTTCGCAAGGTTCCGCCAGCAATCGCTCAGCTGATGGGCGAGTTGTTGCGTTCGATCAATGCGCTGAGGTACAGCAGCGAAGGGGTGCGGACCGGCTGGCTCTTGATGCCCTTCATCGCGGCGGCGAGCACGTCGCGGCGGCTGACCTGGCCGAGGAGCTGACCCTGCTCGTCGACCACCGGCAGACGCCGCCGGTTGGTGAGCAGAAAGACCTGAGCCACCGAGAGCAGCTGCGTGTCAGGCTTGATGGTCTCGGCGTCGGCGTCCATGAACGAGCCGACATTGGTCGCCGGCAGCTGCTCGTACGCCGCGTCCAAGAGCACGTGCATGCTGCAGTGCTCGGAGAAGATGCCGAGGTACTGGCCGCGATCGCCACACACCGGGGCGCCGGAGATGCGGTTCTTCAGGAGCAGATCAATCGCTTGGAAGACATCCATCTCGGGACGAAGGGTCACGAGCTTCTTGACCATGAAATCGCGCGCTGTGATCGACTGCATCACCGGGAACCTCCGCGTTTGCTTTTTGAGAAAAGACCCGCACGCCTAAGAAGACGAGGGGGGAACAAACCCGAGGCTACCGCCGATCGCCCGCGGCTTGAACGTATTCAAGTGTAACGCGAGTAACGCGGAGGCGCGCCTGCGAACTTGCCGCAGCGCGTCAGAAAGTCAAAGGCTCGTGCCATCTTTCACAAAGCAAACTCGACGCATGCTATCGCCATTTAAGACTCGGTTTCTCGGGTAATTTGCGCGGGCCGCCTCTAGCTTAAAGCGCATCGCGACTGAGTTCGTGACGCTTGGCACAGACTATCTTGCGCGCCACGTTCGAAACTCGGTAAGCGTTGGCGGCTCTTCGGCTCCGTGAAGCAACCGCTCTGGGCGCATCGCCGAGGGGGATCAAAGCCCTTCGTTCAGGCCTTGCAAGTCGTCCGGCAAGAAGCGGCCGTCCTTGCGGATGAGTTCGCCATCGAACCACATCTCGCCGCCGCCGTAATCCTCGCGCTGGATCAGCACGAGGTCCCAATGGATGCGGCTGCGGTTGCCGTTGTCGGCCTCCTCGTACGCTTGGCCGGGCGTGAGGTGGAAGCTGCCGCCGATCTTCTCGTCGAACAGCGTGTCGAGCATCGGGTGACGCACACGGTTGTTGACGCCCACGGCCCACTCGCCGCAGTACCGAGCGCCCTCGTCCGAGTCCAAGATCGCGTTGAGGCGCGGCGTGTCGTTCGAGGTCGCCTCGACGATCTTGCCGTCCTTGAACGTGAAGCGAATGTCGCTGAAGACGGCGCCCTGGTAGCGGCTGGAGGTGTTGTACTGGATCACGCCGTTGATGCTGTCACGCACCGGGGCGGTGAAGACCTCGCCGTCGGGGATGTTGCGTTCGCCGCTGCACGGGATCACGGGGATGTCTTTGATCGAGAACTCCAGGTCGGTACCCGGGGCGACGAGCCGCACCCGATCGGTCGCCTCCATGCGGGCCACGAGCGGCTTCTGCGCCTCGCGCATCGCGGCGTAGTCGGCCGTGCAGACGTCGAAGTAAAAATCCTCGAACGCCTCGGTGCTCATCGACGCCGCCTGGGCGAACGCGTCGTTCGGCCAACGCAGCACGACCCATTTGGTCTTCGGCACGCGGTGGTCGTTCACCTTGCGCAGCCAGTGCTCTTGGTACAGGTCCATGCGGTCGTGGGGCACGTCGGCCAGCTCGCTGCTGTTGGCGGCGCCGCGCACGCCGATGTAGGCCTGCATCTGCTGCATGCGTGCCAGCTCGATGTCGCCGCAGAGCTTCATGCTCGCCTCGGTGGCGGAGCGGAATACGGAGCGCTGCACGCGCATCGACTTGAGCTCAGCCACCGGCAGGGCGCCCCGCTCGGCGGCGCCCTCGACCAGGGCGCAGATGAGGCTCGGGTCGTCGAGGTCGAAGCCCTCGATCAGCACGTGCTCGCCGGCCTTCAGTTCGCAACTGTGGTCGAGAAGCACCTCGGCGAGGCGTTGGATGCGGGGGTCGGTCATGGAGTGGGGCCTGGGTGAAGGAAAGCAATCGCGTGGGTGTTCCACTCAGGCTACTCGCTGGGGGGATTTTCGAGCAAGCGCTCGATTTTCTCTGCCAGCACCTCGACGAGGTTATCGTGATTTCCTGAGACCAGCGCGGCGACCCTTCCCGATTGATCGAGCAGCAGAAACATGGGAAAAGAGTGGATCTTGAACTCGGCCGAAATCGTTTGGCCCTCGCCGTCGGTCCGGTTATTGCGCAGCGTAGGATAAGGGATCTTCTGCGAATCGATCACAAACCGGGCGTCCTCGTCGTGGACGTCTTGGTTGACGCCCAAAACGACGACACCGCGGTCCGCATATCGGCGGTGGAGCTCTTCGATTTTCGGCATCGCCAGAATACAGTGGCTGCAACCGCGGTTCCAGAAATCGAGCAGCACGACGCGGCCGGCGTAGTCCGACCGGCTGTGTGCAGCGCCCTGAAAGTCGGTGGTCTCCCAATTGGCGGGAGGCAACGCGAGGATCGCTTGGCGTTCTTCGACGTCGTCGATCAAGAATTCTTTCTCCCGTTTCCAGAGCGCCAAGCGGGCCGTGGTCAGCTCACGCATCTCGGGGGTATCCGCGTCACGCAAGAGGGCTTCGAGCGGTTCGGTCACGGAGCGGCTGAGTCCCTCGAATTCTTCGCGCGAGTCGATCCGGTTGACTTGGGTAATCGCGTCCCAAAACAAACGATCGGCTTCGAAGTAACGATCCGCCTCTTGGCTGAACTCCTTCAGCCACTCCGGCGAGCGGCGTTCCACGCAGACCAACTCGTACCGCCATTGGGTGTGCGAGGCATAACGATTCTGGCGCCCCACGGCGTCGGAGGCGATCTCGACCGCCAGCCCCCGCTCGGCGTCGAACACAACTTGATGGGTGCGCTCGGTCTCGTAGTTGGCGTCGAGCGGATACTCGACGGGACCTGTCATCGCGACCCGGTCGCCGTCGATACCGGTGACGCGCCCGCTGTAACGGTGGCCCTCGATCGCCAACTCGACCGCCCAGCCGTTGGCGAACCGCTCACGAGTCTTCGGCAAGGGCGGGAAGATCACGTCGGGACGTGTTCTGTACGCAGTATTCCCCCCCAGGGTATGGTTCAGCGCGAACGAGCCGTCGGACCGCATGTCGCAGTAGCCGAGGAAGTCGTTCTCAAACCGAACCCGCGGCGGCTCGCCCTCCTCGTCGGCCGGGGATCGGAACCGAATAATCTGACGGATCAGCAACCGGCTGCTCCCGTCCGCGTTTTGAGAGGCCACGTAGACGCGGTTCTCAGACGTATTGAGGCTCGGTTCGACGCCCTCGAGCAGGCTGATGATGGGGCTCTTCACGTAGACCAGCTCGTCGCCCACCTCGAAACGGTATCGCGGCAGCGGCGTGTCGGGGGGCGGAGCAATGGCGGCC
This sequence comes from Pseudobythopirellula maris, assembly GCF_007859945.1. Taxonomy (GTDB): domain Bacteria; phylum Planctomycetota; class Planctomycetia; order Pirellulales; family Lacipirellulaceae; genus Pseudobythopirellula; species Pseudobythopirellula maris. Next base: position 712,034 of record NZ_SJPQ01000002.1, read on the forward strand.
GCCGCGGGGTCGAATAGCCTCGTCTGGGGCTCCTGGCCGATCGCGGGATCGAGGGGCGTTAGCACCGTCGCCATCGTTAGAAAGATCAGATACCGCATGCCTTCACCATCCTAAATGGCAGTGAGAGAAGAGCCGATTGGATGTTTCATCCGTATAGATGATAGAGCCCCCTTGGCGCCCGTTCAATCAAGCCGCCCGCCCCCGAAAGGCCTATAATTGAATTGCGTCGTTCCGCCGGGCGGCGCATCGATTCAAGGGTGAAATCTAAGGAGACCGGATGTCGACCGATTCAGCACACGACCCAGACGCCGCCTCTCCCGCTGACGAGGGCGTTTCGTTCGCCGAGACGGCGCTCAAGCTCGGCGGCAAGAGCGACGACGAGGCGCGTCGCACCGGGGTGATCGACACGGCCGACGACCAGGTCGAGGCGCTCTTCGCGCCGCAGTACCAGACCGTGCGCAGCCCGGCGCACCGGGCGGTGTGGGACCGCGGCGTGCCGGTCGACGAGTTCCGCACGCCCAAGACCGAGACGCCCCCCGAGGTGCGCAAGGTGATGGACGCCTCGCTGGCGATCGTGCGCCGCCACAAGGCGGCCGGCACGCTGTTCGACGGCGAGGGCAAGGTCTCGGACGAGGTATTTGGCGAACTCGGCGTGGCGGGCTACTGGGGCTTGCTTGTGGATCGCGAGTACGGCGGCGCCGGGGCGCCCTTCTCCAGCTTTGCCGCCTTCCTGGGCGAGATGGCCACGATCGACGGCACGGTGGCGGGGCTCGCCTCGATCCACGGCTGCATCGGCGCGGTCGATCCGGTGAACGCCTTCGGCGACACGGCCCAAAAACAGAAGTTCTTGCCCGGGCTGGCGAGCGGCGAGCGCTTGAGCGCCTTCGCGCTCACCGAGCCGTGCGCGGGAAGCGACCTCACCGCGCTGCGCACCACCGCGGTGCTCGACGGCGACGACTATGTGGTGAATGGCGAGAAGCTGTTCATCTCGAACATCACGCCTGGGCGCACGATCGGGCTGGTCTGCTTGGTCGAGGGCAAGCCGTCGGTCTTGATCGCCGAGCTGCCGGCCGAGGAGAACGAGCACTTCCAACTCAAAAAGTACGGCCTGTACGCGCTGTCGCACCTGCACAACCGCGGCATCGTCTTCAACAACTTCCGCGTCCCGAAGGAAAGCCTGCTGCGGCCGGCGCGCGGCGACGGGCTGACGATCGCCTACCACGGCCTGAATCTTGGCCGCGTGTCGCTGTGCGCCAACGCCGCCGGCACGATGCGTCAGCTGCTCGCCGGCATGCTGCCGTGGGGCGAGTTCCGGGTGACCTACAGCGAGCCGATCGCCCACCGCGAGCTGGTGCAGCGCCGCATCGGTGAGATGGCGGGGCTGATCGTTGGGGCCGACGCCTTGGTCGGCTGGTGCGCTGGGCTGCTCGACCGTGGCTACCGCGGCGAGATGGAGTGCATCATCGCCAAGATCTACGGCTCCGAGGCGCTCAAGCACGCGTCGATCGAGCTGTACATGAAAACGCACGGCGGGCGGTCGTTCTTGCACGGCCACACGTTCGGCGACAACGTGCACGATTACCTGGCCCCCTGTATCTATGAGGGCGAGGGGGAGATGCTCGGCATGGCGTTCTTCAAGTCGCTGGTCAAAGACCACGGCAAGACGTACTTCGAGCCGATCGGCAAGGCGCTCGCCGCGGCGGGGATCAAGAAGCCGAACCCGATGAACCCGGCGCACGCCATGGTGCTCTCGCGTGTGGCGGCGCCTTACCTGAAGTGGCAGATCGCCCGGCGGCTGGTTTGGAACGCGGCGCCGGAGCTCCCCAAGATGCCCGACGCCCTCAGGCGCCACGCCAACTACGCCTGCGACCACCTGCAAGACATGGCGCTGGAGATCAGCGGCGTGATGCAGAAGTTCCAGCTGTCGCTGGCCGACCGTCAGTGCAAGATGTCGGAGCTGAGCACGCGCTGCCAGGACTTGATCACGATGCTCGCGGTCACGACCCACGCCGCCGCGCAGCCGGACGAGCGGGTCCGCACGGCGGCCGAGGTGCTCTGCTCTGGGCTCAAGCGGCGGCTCACAGGCAAGCGGCCCTCGAACCGTTACTTCAAGCAGGTGACGGCCCTGGGGGCCGAGATCGCCGAGGCCGCCGCCGCAGGCGAGGCGCCCTTCCCGGGCTTGGAGCAGATCGACCCGGCGCCGATCTTGATGAAGTATTAGAGCGGTTTGCTCATTGGTGTAGACGCTCGGCTCGCGATCGGCGTCATGGCTTCGTCAGCCTGCATCGACAATGCACCGCATTGCCTGCTTCGGCTTCCTCGCCACGCCGCCAATCGCTTCCCCCCTCGTCCACACCAATTCGAAACCGCTCTAAAATTAACCGCACGCGACGGTCGGCAGGCTGAAACGGCTTGGCGGCGCGGTTAAGATGCCCCCGGTAACAGGTTTCTAACCAAGGGGCGTCGGACATGGCTTGGTCACACTGGTGGGGCGCGTCTCTCTCTCTGGCATGCGCCCTGCTGGCGCCGGCTTCCGCCGCTTCCGAGACGCGGGACCCGGAGTCGCTGCTCATCACCGGCGGCCGGGTCTGGACCGCCGACCCCGACCGGCCCTGGGCCGAAGCGCTGCTGACGGTCGGCGACAAGATCGCCTTCGTCGGCGACCTTGATGAGGCGCAGCCGCGGGCGCCTGCTGGGGCGCGCGTTGTCGACGCCACTGGCGGGCTGGTGACGCCGGGGTGGTTCGACTCGCACATCCACCTCCTCTCCGGCGGGATGAGCCTGTCGCAAGTGCAGCTGCGCGACGCCGCGACCAAAGAAGAGTTCGTCCGCCGGCTGCGCAACGTCGCCGCTGGTAGAACTCCGGGGCAGTGGATCCAAGGCGGCGATTGGGACCACACCTTGTGGGGCGGCGACCTCCCCACGCGTGACTGGATCGACGCCGTCACGCCCGACAACCCGGTATGGATCGGCCGGCTCGACGGGCACATGGCGTTGGCCAATACGGCGGCGTTCAAGGCGGCCGGCTTCGACGAGTCGGCCGTCGCGCCCCCGGGGGGCGCGATCGAACGCGACGAGCGCGGCCGCCCGACAGGCTTGCTGCGCGACAACGCGATGGCGCTCGTCGGCCACGCGGCGCCGCCCGCTTCGGACACCGAGCGTCTCGAAGCGCTCGACGCCGCAACCGACTACCTGTTCGCCCGGGGCGTCACATCCGTTTACCACGTCGGTTCGCTGAACGACCTCCGGTTATTGCGCGCGGCGCACACGGCCGGCCGGCTGCGGCTGCGTGTGCACGCCGCCACCCAGCTCTCGCAGTGGCGTCGGCTGGCGGAGGAGATCGAGCGTCACGGGGCCGGCGACGAGTGGCTTCGGGCCGGGGCGCTGAAGGGCTTCGTCGACGGGTCGCTCGGCTCGCACACGGCGGCTTTCCTCGAGCCTTACGACGACAAGCCGACCGACCGAGGCCTGCTGGTCAATTCGCCGCAGGACCTCGACGCCTGGACCCGTGGCGCCGATGCGGCGGGGCTGCAGGTGGCGGTCCACGCGATCGGCGACCGGGCGATCCGCTTGCAACTCGACGTTTTCGAGCGCGTGGCGAGGGCGAACGGTCCCCGCGACCGCCGCTTCCGCATCGAGCACGCCCAGCATATCGCCGCGGAGGACTTGCCGCGATTCGCCGAACTGGGCGTCATCGCCAGCATGCAGCCCTACCACTGCATCGACGACGGCCGCTGGGCCCTGCCGCTGATCGGCGCGACGCGTTGCGAAACCACGTACGCGTTCCGCGGTTTGATCGACGCTGGCGCGCGAGTGGCGCTCGGGAGCGACTGGCCCGTCGCGCCGCCCACGCCGCTCGAGGGGGTTTATGCCGCCGTCACCCGCCGGACGCTCGACGACAAGAACCCCGGCGGCTGGTTCCCCGCGCAGAAGATCTCTGTCGGCGAGGCGCTGCGAGGCTACACCACCGAAGCGGCGTACGCCGAGTTCGCCGAGCAGGAGAAAGGCGCCCTGAAGCCGGGGCTGCTGGCCGACGTGGTGATCGTCGACCGCGACCTGTTCACGGCCCCACAAGAAACCATCGCCGACGCACGGGTCCGCTGCACGGTGGTTGGCGGCCGTGTGGTTTATGAATCGCCGGCGGCCGCGTCAGGGCCCTGACTCCCGGGGCGGGTGCTTTGCCTTCATAAAAGCAGCCCCGACCAGCAGGGTCGGGGCTGCGAACTCTCTATCACTCACGGCACGCCTCACTGCCCCAGGAACAGCGGCAGCGGCGATCGCTGCACCGTGTCGAGCATCGTGTCGCCCAGCACGCGACGCACCAGCAGGTTGCGGGCGCTGTTGCCCATGACGATCAGGTCGGCGCCCCAGTCGTCCGCCGCCTCGAGCAACCCACCCTTGGCCGGTCCGTCGTGGTGGTGCGTCTCCGGCTCCAAGCCGTTCGCGCGGCAGTACTCGGCCGCGTGCTGCAGGTGGCTCCGGCGCCGCTCGGCGTCGTGGCCAAAGGCGACGATCCGCACCCGCATGTCGCCCCACGGGCGCATCTGCACGAACCGCTTCATCGTCTTGGCCGAAGCGACCGACCCGCTGTAGGCGATCATCGCCCGGTGGTAGTCGCGGACCTCGGGGCCCACGGCTAGCAAGGGACGCACGCCCCCGGTGATGAGCTTCATCAGCACCACGCTCGGGTCGTAATGAGGCTCGCCCGGCATGCCGAGCTCGAACGCCCCGTGCAGTCCCAGCACCACGAGGTCGTGGTAGCGCGACTGCGAGACGAGGTAGTTGAACGCCTCGTCACGCTCTTCACGCAGCACCGAGAAGCGGACCTTCGCCTCCTGGCACGCATCGGCAAACTGCTCGACACCCTCCTCGGCCCGCTCGCGGGCCTCCTGCAAGCGGTGCTCGCGCAGGTCGGCGGCAAATCCGCCGGCGCCGATCGGAACGGGGCCGACATTCATCAACTGCTTCACGCCCAACAAGGTGACGCCGGTAAGCTCGGCGTCGTGGCGGCGGGCGAGGTCAACCGCCGTGTGAATCGAGGACTCGGCGCAATCGGTCCCGCCGATCCCCAATAAGATGCGACCGATCATCTCGGGCCTCCTTTCGAAGGCGTCGCAGAGGAGAAGAAAATGACAAACGCCGCCCGTGCCGCCTGAAGGAGCGCTGCGACGCCGCTTATCGCGACGAGCATCGGACGCCTGTCTCTACATCAATTATACGGCGGCGGGGGCCCCAAAGACCACTTAAAACAGCCGCTGCGACAACACGCCGCAGCGGCGATTTAAGGGTATCGCCTAGGGGCAAGGACGCTAGAGCGGTTTGCTCATTGGTGTAGACGCTCGGCTCGCGATCGGCGTCATGGCTACGTCAGCCTGCATCGACAATGCACCGCATTGCCTGCTTCGGCTTCCTCGCCACGCCGCCAATCGCTTCCCCGCTCGTCCACACCAACTCGAAAACCGCTCTAGAGTGAGCAAGTTTATCTTCGCTTGGCGCCGCGAGGAAAAGACGCTTCTGGAGAACATCCCCATTCGGTGGCCACGCCAACCGCAATAACCTTTCGGCGAATTGACGCCGGGCAGTTTGACCCTCGCTCGGGGGATGGTTACTGTGGCTAACCTCTGAGCGCACACGCAAGTCGCTCATTCAATCAGGAGCCTACGACTATGCGTTTCCCCTTCCTCCTATTGGCCGGCGTGGCGCTATCAATCGGGGCTTTGACATGGGGCGTGCGTCACTCCGCGCCAGAGTGTTGCCCAACTAACTGCGCGCAGCGCGAGGCGCCGATAGCGTGCTCCGAGGCGGCGCACGGCGCGTGCGTTGCGAGGCTCGATGGCGGGGGCTACTCCTGCACGATGTACGCCCCCGGCTACGTCCCGCCCCGCAGCCACAACAACACCTTCGTTGTGCAGAACCCCGAATGGAAATGGCCGCAAGTCGCGCCCGGGACGCCGATCACGCTCACCTACAGCTACAGCAACTTGCTCGACGGTGAGTTCTCCGACTCGATGTCCGAATCGCAGATCCGCGCGGCGGTCGAGGAGGCCTTGGGGCTGTGGGCCGAGCAAACGGTGGTGACTTTCCAAGAAGTCGACGACCGAGGGCCGCCCGTGCGGCAATTCGACCGGTCGTACTTCGCCTGGAGGCGGCCGAACCTGAGGTTTGGGCACCACCCGATCGACACGCCCGGCGCCACGCTAGCCCACGCCTACTTCCCCTACTCAGCACGCGACGGCCTGGCGGGCGACCTGCACTTCGACTCGGCCGACAGCTGGGTGCTCGGCGACGACCCCAGCGGTTTCGACTTTCTCGAGGTCTGCGTGCACGAGATCGGCCACGCGCTCGGCCTGGGGCACGAGCCCTCGCCCCCCGGCGGCGTCCAGGCGGTGATGAACCCCTTCTACGCGGGCCGCTACAACGGGCTCGGCAGCGCGTTCCTGCTGCCAGACGACGTCGACGGCATCCGCACAATCTACGGCGAAGACATCCTGCTGCAAGCGATCTTCGGCGCCCCGGCCGACGACGTGCTGGCGGCAGCCGAGGTGTTCGGCTACCGGCCGAGCCCCCGCGCGTTGCGGCCGCTCAGCGGCGTGGTGCGTGGGCGCTGATCGCTCTAGCTGATCGCCTCGAGTTCCTCGTGCGGCGCCACGACCTTCTCCTCCATCCCCTCGAGCAAGCGGAAGCCGTGCTCCGTACTGGGGTCGACGACGAACGTCTTGGGGTAGGCAAACCGCTCCTTCGCGACGCCGGTCTTGCTGCGATAAAACCGCACCCCGCGCGCCAGCAGTTCCTTCGCGCGGGCCGCGGGGCCCGCAGCGCTGGCGATGCTCCAGTCCTGCGCGGGGTTAAGGCCGCAGTTGCGGCGCAGCCAGTGGTTGGCCTCCAGCACGTTGAGCCGGCGCTTCGCCTGGGGGTTCTTGTGCTCGGTCGACAGGCTCACGTTGAGCCCCTCGAGGTTGCTCACCCGGTGCGGCGTGAGCTGCGGCCAGGTGATCAGCTGGCCCGGCTCGGCGTCGTAGGTGAGGGCGTATTGGTCGAACGACGGGTCGTACGGCGCCTCCTCGGAGAACTCGCCCACGGCGATCCGCTCCATGACGATCGGCGAGGCGAAACGCGTGTCGAACGGCGGGTAGACCCAAACGCGCTTCTTGCCGCGGATGTGCCACAGCATGTTGACCGGCAGGTCCAAGTGGAACGGCACCCAGGCCGTGGGCGACGAGAGCAGCAGGTTCGCCGAGCGGTCGCGGGCCGTGAAGCCGGGCGAACCGATCTCCAGCTCGTCGTAGAGCGTGTTGATCAGCGTGGCGTACTCGGGCTGGTTGTCGAGCAGGCCGCGGATGTTGACCCACAGGTGGCCGCGACGCACGAGATCAACGAGCACCTCGCCCGAGACGTCGCCGCGCGAGCCCTCGCGCCAGTCGAAGTGCTCCGGGTCGAAGCCCATCGTGTTGACGCTCAGCCGGTCGGCCGGGTGCGAGTCGATCAGCCGTGCGAGCGCCTCGTCGGTAAACAGGCCGGTCTCGGCCAGCCGGTGGCGGGCGACGAGCACCCCACGTTCCAAGGCGCCGAAGTCTTGCGAGGTCCAGTTGTCGAGCAGTTGAGCGGTCACGTGAGGGGGCCTTCGAGTGGGGCGTGCAATGGATTCCCGTGCTACGGAAAACTCTAGCCCACGACCCGGCTGAACGAAGCGAGCGACCCCAGCCGACGACCCACGGTCGCCGGAATGCGCGACGGAAATCGCAATCGCAGCGGTCCGACGACCGTGAGTCATCGGCTAAGGGGACAACGTCGGCGCAGTCGCGCGTGCTGTAGCGATTGTGCGGGCGCTGTCACGCGCCGAAGAGCGACACGGTTTGGTACGTCACGAGAGCCGCCACGTACGCCAGCACGGTCATGTAGCCGAGCTGCAGCAGGGCCCATCCCCACGAACCGGTCTCGCGCTTCGTGACGGCCTGGGTCGGCAGACACTGCATCGCCAGCACAAAGAAAACCAGCAGGCTCAGGCAGGTGGCGGTGGTGAAGACGGGCTCGCCATCATCATCGCGCGACGCCTGCAGAGCGCCGACGAGCGAACCCTCCTCCGATTCTTCGCCCAGGCCATAGAGAATCGAGAGCGTCGAGACCACCACCTCGCGGGCGGCGAACGACGTCATCACGCCCACCGAGATCTTCCAGTCGTAGCCCAACGGGGCGAACACCGGCTGCACCGTCTGGCCGATGCGGCCGACGAACGAATGCTCCAGCTGCGCCTGCTGCAGCAGGGCATCAGCCCCCTGCTGGTCGCCTGCGGCCTCGAACGCAGCGATCCGCTGCTGGGTCGCCCCGGGCAAATCGGCACGGTCGGTCCGGGGGAACGTGGCCAGCGCCCACAGCACGAGCGAGATCACCAAGATCACTGTGCCGGCGTTCTTGACGAACACCCAAGCGCGGTCGAGCGTCAAGATCGCAGCGTTCACCAGCGACGGCGTGCGGTAGTTCGGCAGCTCGATGAGCAGCGGCTTCGATTCGCCCGGCAGGATCGTGCGTTTAAAAAGGAACGCCATCACCAGCGCGGCGGTGATGCCGAGCAGGTAGGCGCCGGCGAACAGCAGGGCGGCCTTCAGCGGGTCGTCGGGGAACAGCATCGCCACGACCATCACGTAGACCGGCAACCGCGCCGAGCAGCTCATCAGCGGGGCGATCAGGATGGTGACCAAACGGTCGCGTCGGTCCTCGATGACGCGCGTCGCCATGATGGCCGGTATCGCGCAGGCGTGGGCCGAGAGCATCGGCACGAACGCCTTGCCCGGCAAGCCGACCTTCTGCATCCAACGGTCGGTCACAAACGCCGCACGCGCCAGGTAGCCCGATTGCTCGAGCAGCGCGATCGTGAAGAACAAGAGGCAGATCTGCGGCAGGAAGATCAGCACGCCCCCCACACCGGCGATCACGCCGTCGACCACCAAGCTGCGCAGCAACCCCTCGGGGAGCAGCGGGCCCACCGTGTCGCCGGCCCAACCGAACAGGCCGTCGATCAGGTCCATCGGGGTCGAGGCGAACGAGAAGATCAGCATGAACGTGGCGAGCATCACCAGCGCGAACACGCCGACGCCCCACACCGGGTGGGCGAGCACGCGGTCCAACCGGTCGGTCCATTCGTGCGACGCAACGCGGGCGTTCTCCACCGCCGCCTGGCGGACCGTGCTGGCCCACTCGAACCGCGGCGAGAGCCGCTCGGCCGAGCCGACCGGGCACGCGCTGCACGACGAGCAGGCCGCCAACGCCGGGTCGATCCGCGGCGGTTCGCGGTGCTCCACCAGCGCCGCGAGCGCTGCCCGCAGCTCGCCCAGCCCGCGGCCGGTGCGGGCCGAGACCGGCGCCACGGGGCAGCCGAGTCGCTCGCTCAACTCGGTGAGATTAAGTCGCAGGCCAAGGCCCTCGGCCAGGTCGCTCATGTTGAGCGCCACGATCGTTGGCCGGCCGAGCTCGATCGTCTCGCCGGCGATCACGAGGTTGCGCTCGAGGTTCGTGGCGTCGACCACGACGACCACCACCTCGGGCGCCGGCTCGCCAGGAAGCTCACCCAGCAGCATCGCCCGGGCGGCCTGCTCGTCGGGCGTGACGGCGTCGAGGCTGTAGAGCCCCGGCAGGTCGATCAGCTCGATCGAGCGCGGGGCGACGGCGTCGCCCACCATCGCCACGCCGCGGCGGTGCTCGACCGTGGTCCCGGGGAAGTTGGCCGTGTGCGCCCGGATGCCGGTGAGCCGGTTGAACAGCGAGGTCTTGCCCGCGTTCGGGTTGCCCACCAGCGCCACCGAAGGCATCGGCTGGGCGCCGGTTGGCGGGCCGGGCTGGAGGATCGGGAGCCCGCTAGGCCCATTGGGCTCGGCGTCGGTCTCGGCGCGACTCACGCTGACGCTTCTTTCCGGCAAGGGTCAGGACGTCACGAAGCGACGCGGACCGAGGCGGCCAGCTGCTGCGACAGGCCCACCCGCGTGCCGAGAACGCCAACGATGAGCGGGTTGCCGGCCCTCACCACCCGCAACTCGCGTCCTTCGCAGATGCCGAGCGAACGCAGCCGGGTCGATTCGTAGGCGTCGCCAGAAACACACTCCACGCGGCAGACCGAGCCGGCGGCCATGTGGGCCACGGAGCAGTCGCCGGGGGTCGCCGATCGGGGCGAATTCGTCCCACGGCCGGTATGAAACAGGCGGATGAAGGCGTTGAGCAACATGGGGCGGCGGGGGACTGCGTTGCAAGTCGCGTCTAGAAACTGAGAACCAATCTCAATCCAGGAATCTTAGCTACGCAGATTACTTTCGGCAAGTGGGGGAGCGGAAATCCATCGAAGCCCCCCTCGAAAGCACCTGCCGGGAGCTTTCGTGGGTCGCCCGGCAAGCAGGCGCCGCGGGTCAAACGTTGAACAAGAAGTGGCAAACGTCGCCGTCGTGCATGGTGTACGACTTGCCCTCGACCCGCATTTTGCCCGCGTCGCGGATCGCCTTCTCGCTCTTGAGCTCGGTCAGGTCGTCCACCGAGTAGACCTCGGCCCGGATAAAGCCACGCTCGAAGTCGGTGTGGATCACGCCGGCCGCCTGCGGGGCCGTGGCGCCGATCGGAACGGTCCAGGCCCGCACTTCCTTTTCGCCAGCCGTGAAGTAGCTCTGCAGGCCGAGCACCCGATAGGCCGCCCGCGCCAGCAACGCCAACGCCGGCTCCTCGAGGCCAACCGACTCGAGCAGCTCGGCCCGGTCGTCCGCGTCGAGCTCGCTCAGCTCGGCCTCGAGCCGGGCGCAAACGGGAACGACCTCGCTCCCCTCGGCCTCGGCGTGCTTGCGAACACGCTGGACCAGCTCGCCCTCGCCCTTCAGATCGTCCTCCTCGACATTGGCCACGTAGAGCACGCGTTTGGCGGTGAGCAGCTGGAAACTGGCCATTTCCTTCTGATCGGCCGGGTCTTCCAGCTGAATACCCCGCACCGCTTTGCCGTCGGCCAGCAGGGCGTGGCATTGCTCGAGCAGCCCGACGCGACGCTTCGCGTCTTTGTCGCCCGTGCGGGCGGTGCGCTTCGCCTTGTCGAGCATCGACTCGACCGACTGCAGGTCGGCCAGCATCAGCTCGGTGTCGATCGTCTCGATGTCGCGGAGCGGGTCGACCGAGCCGTCGACGTGGGTGATGTCGCCGTCCTCGAAGCAGCGCACGGCGTGCAGGATGGCGTCGACGTTGCGGATGTGCGTGAGGAACTTGTTGCCCAGGCCCTCCCCCTCGCTGGCGCCGCGGACAATGCCCGCGATGTCGACCAGCTGCAGGATCGCGGGGATCACCTTCTGGGTCTTGATGTAGCCCTGGATCACGTCCAGCCGTGAATCGGGCACCGGCACGGCGCCGACATTGGGCTCGATCGTGCAGAACGGGTAGTTCTCGCTGGCGATGCCGGCCGACGTGAGCGCGTTGAACAGGGTGCTTTTGCCGACATTCGGCAGACCGACGATGCCGGCTTCCATGGCGTGGGGGCGGGTTCGGGTAATGAATCGGTGGGGAAGGGGGGCGCGTCCCCCCAGCCGTGGGGCAGGGGGGGCGGCAAACCCTCTGGGGAGCGACGATTCTAGGCCCGTCGCCGCAACGAGAACAGCCGCCGCCCGGGCGGCGTACGGAACCATGCGCTTTGCTGCCACGTCGCACACTCTGCGCAGACGCCGCAAACCAACATGGCCTTCGGCCGAGTCTACCGCAATAATGCCCCCTAGAGCCGACGCCGGGCCTATGCAGCTCGGCCGAACGGCCCCGGACGGAATCGCTACGCCAGCCGACAGAAAGAGTCACCCGATGCGCCGCCACGTCTTGTCGCTCCCGATCGCCCTGCTTCTCGCCGCGGGCCTCGCCCTGCCCTGGTCCGCCCTGCCCGCCGTTGGGCAAGAGCCCGCCGAACAGACAACCTCGGAACAGGCAACCTCGGAATCGGCGGCCCCAGCCGAGGAACCCGCCGACGAGCCGGAGGAAGCCCTCGAGAGCGAAGCCGCCTCAGAACCCGAAGCACGCGAAGAGGCCGACCCCGAGCCCAACGCCAATCCCGGCCAGGCCGACCTCGATCGCGCTTTGGAGATGAAGTTCGAAGCAACCGGCATCGGCGACCTGAACAAGGTGGTCGACCTGATTGATCTGGCTTTGGAGAAGGGACTCGACGCGGAAAACACCGACTTCGCCGAGCAGGTGCTCACAGCCACGATCTTCCAGCGCGCCGCCGCCCTGTCGGCCGCGGTGCTCAAGAACCAGAACGTCGACCCGCGTCAGGACCCGCGTTGGACGCAAATCCGCTCGATGGCGCTGACCGACCTGATGCGTTGCGTGAGCCTCGACGAATCGCTGACCGACGCGTGGATGCTGATCGGCCGCCTGCAGTCGCTCAAGATGGGCAACAAGAGCGAGGCCCGCCGGGCGCTCACCAAGGTGATCCAAGCCGCCGAGGCGGCCGCCCAAGACCCGGCGCTCGATCAGATCGAACCCGACAAGCTGGCGCAGGCGTACGCCCTGCGCGGCGTGGCCCGGGAGGACGGCGGCCGGCGCCTGAAGGACCTGAACCGGGCGGTGGAGCTCGTCCCGGAGAAAGTCGAATTCCTGTTGCTGCGAGCCAAGCACCACCAAGCCACCGGCGACGCCGAGTCCTGCCTGGCCGACATCGATCACGCCCTCGAGCTCGAGCCCGGCAACTTCGCCGTCCACGAACTCAAGGCGCTCGCGCTGCTCATGCAAAAGAAGAACGAGGAGGCGTTGGAGAGTTTCAACCGCGCCAGCGAGCTCGCCCCCGAAGCGCTCTCTCCGTACCAATTCCGCGGCAAGGTATACAACGAGCTTGGCGACACCGAAGCGGCGCTCGAGCAACTCGACAAGGCGATCGAGCTTCAGCCGAACGACCTCACTTCGCTGCTGATCCGCGCCGAGCTGTACAACGCCCAAGAGCGTTACCAGGAGGCGCTCGGCGATGTCGAGACTGCGCTCGCCCTGCAGCCCGGACTGGCAAGCGCCCACTTGATGCGGGTCCGGCTGCTCGAGGTGCTCGGCCGCGGCGAAGAGGCGCTCGCCACGATGCAAAAGATCGCCCAGGCCGCCCCCAATGACCCCGGGGTGCAGCTGCAACTCGGCTTGATGCACGTCAGCCGTGAACAAACGGAGCCCGCCATCGAAGCGCTCTCACGCACCATCGACCTGGCGCCCGCGAACCCCATCGCCTACCAACTGCGCGGCGACATGCGGCTGCTCGTGGGCGACCACGCCGGGGCGATCGAGGACTTCGATCGGGCGAACACGCTCGCGCCGGACAACCCGGGCGTGCTGAACAACTACGCCTGGACCCTGGCCACCTCACCGAACGACGACCTCCGCGACGGGGCACGGGCGATCGAGCTGGCCCGTGAGGCGTGTGAGCTCACCGAGTACGAGCAGCCCCACATCCTCAGCACCCTGGCCGCCGCCTACGCCGAGAGCGGCGATTTCGAACAGGCCCAAGAGTGGTCCGCCAAGGCGGTCGCCATGGGCGACGAAGACTACGACGGCCAGCTCTCGAAGGAGCTGGCGAGCTACCAACGCGGCGAGCCGTGGCGCGAGCGGCAGACCGAAGGCGTGGAGGAGGCGGAAGAGACCGAGGGCGATGCTCCCGCGAGCGACGACGCCGACCCGATGGCCGACAAGCCCGCCGACCCGGCCCCGGCGCAGACGATGAGCTTCTGACCGGCGGGCGGCGCGGCGCCTAGAGCGGCGGCCGACGGCGCGTGGTGACACACAGGTCGTCGCCAAACTGCTCGCAGCTGAGCGGCTCGAACACGCGGGCGTCGGCGATCCGCTCGAGCCCCGTGCCGGCCACCGGACCGGGCGCCCCCGCCCCGCCGATCACCTTGGGGGCAAGGAACACGCGCGCCTCGTCGATCGCGTCGCGGTCGAACAGCGCGCCGAGCAGCCCGCCGCCCCCTTCGACCAAGACGTTCGTCAGCCGTCGTCGGCCTAGCTCTTCGAGCGTGCAGGCGGCGATCCCGCCAAGGTCTTGGCCCTCGGTCACGAGCACCTCAACGCCCCGCGATCGCAACGCCTCGGCGTCGCTCGCCGGGTAGTCGGCGCCCACCGCCGCGAGCACCGGGCCGTCGGCCAGCGAGTCGAACAAACGCCGCGTCGGGGGTCCCGGCCGTGTGAGACCCACGACGATTCGCAGCGGCACGCGGGGCCCTGGGGGGCGGGCCGTGAGCAGCGGGTCGTCGGCCGCGAGCGTGCCGGGGCCCACCACCACGGCGTCGACCACGCCGCGCAGCCGGTGGACCTGCTTGCGTGATTCGTCGCCCGAGATCCACTGGCTGTCGCCACCGGCGGCGGCGATCTTGCCGTCGAGCGTCATCGCCCACTTGGCGATAACCCACGGCAGGCCGCGCTGCTGAAGTTTGAGGTAGGGGGCGAGCAGCCGCAGCGCCTCGGCCCCGCCCTGCCCGACCTCGCACGCCACCCCCTCGCGACGCAAGCGCTCGAAGCCGCCGCCGTCGACCCGGGGGTCGGGGTCGCGGACCGCGGCGAACACCCGCTCGACGCCGGCGTGCAAAATCGCCTCGACGCAGGGGGGCGTCTTGCCGGTGTGGGCGCACGGCTCGAGGGTGACGAAGAGCGTGGCGCCGCGCGCCTTGTCGCCCGCCTGAGCCAGCGCCGCGGCCTCGGCGTGGGGGCCGCCAAACCGCGCGTGCCACCCCTCGCCGACAACGCGGTACGCGCCCGCGTCGGTCCGCCGGGCCACGACGCAGCCGACCATCGGGTTGGGCTCGACCGCCCCCTCGCCGCGGGCGGCGAGCTCCAGGGCACGGCGCATGCAGGCGGCTTCGTCCGCCAGCGTGTCGGGCGGGTCTGCGCCGTCGGTGGGATAGGGGTCGCGACTCACGTGGGGGTCCACAGCTTCTTCGAGCCGCCGGCGCCGCCCGCTTCGCCATCGGGGGTCCAGATCGCCCCCGCCGGTTCGGCGCCCTGCGGCGGCGAGGGGATGCCGGCCTCGGGGGGCGCGCCGGGCGCGTCGCGGGGATCGTCAGAAATCGCCCCGAGCGAGTAGAGCAACTGGTAGAGCTGCTCGGGAACGCCGGGCTCGCTGAGGTGCTCGTCGCGCAGGTGCGCTATCATCGTGTTGGCCTCTTCCGACTTGCCGAGCATGACCAGCAGCTCCAGCTCGAAGATGTCCCACGGCGCCGAGCTCTTGCCCTGGGCCTCGGCCGCTTGGCGGGCGCGCTCGACCCACTCGAGGGCCCGTTCGTGGTCGTCCTCGAGCGAGATGAGTCGCTCGAAAGCCTCGTCGGTCGACACAACACCAGCCAGCGAAGGACGGCTGACCACTTCGGCAGCGGCGCGAAGCAGCAGCGCCGTGGCGCCGGCCAGGGTCGCTCGCTGGTAGAGGCTCGCCAGCGTGTCGTCGGAAACCGCCGTCAAGTCGAGACGCGCCGCGCGGACGAGCGGCAGCGTTTCGGGGTCGGCGTCGGCGGGCGCGATCGGTGTCGGCTCGGCCATCGAGAGACGCCCACGAAGCTCGCGCAACGCCTCGGCGTGACGGCCCATGCCGGGGGTCTGCTCGAGGATGAGCATCGCCGCGGCGAGCGGCAGCCGCAGCGTGTCGTCGCCCACGGCGGCCTCGGGCGACTTGCCCGCCAGCGTGGTTTGCTCGAGCTTGGGCCACTGGTTGAGGATCACGTCGCGGCGGTGGGCGAGTTGCAGCTCGCGCCGCATCGCCGGGGTCGCGCCTTCGGGCAGGTGCGCCCGGTAGGCGAAAGCCCGCTCGATGGCCGGCGTCTGGTCGATCGTTTCGGTCTCGGTTTCATCGCCCAACGCGTCGCCGGCCGCCTCGGCCACGATCGCCCGCACGCGGTCGAAATCGTCGTCGCGGTCCGTGACCAGCACGAGACGTTCCTCGCGGTCGGTCCGCCGGCCGTAGTGCGACAGAAAGCCCATGATCCGCGGCGCCGTGGCGAGGGTCAGCCCGTCGGGGCTGTCGAGCGCGGGGCTGTCGAGCACCATGTACGCGCGACGCGGCGCCGGGCCGTGGCTCTCCTTCCACTCGTTCGGGTCGACATCGTGCGGCACGAGCCGCTTGTCGACGGCGAGCCGCTCGACCACAGCCTCTTCGTCGGCGATCGCGTAAGTCACGCGCACCACGTCGTACGACACCTGATCGCCGCTGCGATCGAGCAGTTGGGCGATCGCAGCGGTCTCGACCGCGTCGTCCGCCAAGGAATCGCCCTCCGCTGGCAACGCGGCGGCGTAGGCGTGAAAGCCCTCGACCATGCGGTCGGTCTCGCCGAGCCAACCGAGCAGCAACGCGTGGTTGTAGACGAAGGTCGCCTCGTCGGGGTGCTGCTCGCACAAGGCCTCGAGCTTCTGGGCCGCCGCCCGCCACATGCCGCGGCTGGCGAGCAGCTGAGCGCGGTCGTGCTCGGCCTCGGCGGCGTGCTCTTCGGGCGTGTCGCGCAGGTAGAGCTGGTCGCGCAGCAAGAGCGGCATGCCGCCCATTTGGTTGAGCCGCATCAGCAACTGCATCGCGCGGGTGTCTTCGCCGCCGCTGATGCCCTGGTACAGCCACAGGTGGGCCCGGGCGGCGATCAGGTCGCCCGAGACCAACAAGGCCTGCCCCACCGCCCCAACGGCTTCGAGCACACGCAGCGGCAGGTCGCGCTCGATCAGCTCGAGCGCGCGTTGCAACGCGTCGACCGCTTGGCGGACCGTCTCTTTGTCGGCGACGGTCTCTTCGGCTCGGCTTCTGGGGAGCATGCTATCGGCGTGCTGGCTTGGCTCGGCCTGGCCGTCGCCGCTCTCGGCGGGGGCGACAGCCCGCGCCCCCGCTAGCATCGCCGCCAGTGCGTGCGCCGAGGGGCTGTTGGGGTCGACCTCGACCAGCTGGCCGACGGTTTGCTCGGCGGCGTCGTGGTCGCCGATCGACAACTCGATCGAGGCCTTCAAGTCGAGCAGCGAGGGTCGGCCCGGCGCTTTCTGGAGGGTCTGCTCGAGACGCTTGAGCGCGGCGCGAGGCTGATCGCCCTCGACCATGGCGTGGATCTTCTCGATATCGCCAAGCAAATCGCCACAGCAGAACTTCAGCTTTTTGCCACTGCCGCAGGGACAAGGCGAGTAGGGGTCTACCGACATCGGGCCGCCAATTGGGGGAGTTTATGCGAGGGTCTCCTCAACCGCCACGCGCGGCCCAAAGGGGCCGGGGCGGGGGAGACGGTGTTTCCAAGCCCCCGATTCTACCGCCGCAGCCGGCGGCTTCCACCGCTAGATGGGCCGCTCGCGCGAAACTAGGAGGAATGCGCCGCGGGCGCCGATTTTCCGGATTCTGCCGGTAATGACTCCATTCCGGGCTGCACAAGGTCGATCTACCGGTACTAACGGCCCTGTTCTAAGCGGAGTGCGCCTCCGATCGGACAGCGGCAACCAAGGCCCTAGAAGGCCTCCCTAGCAGGGAAAGACACGCGTGCCTGAGGAGAAACGACAGGTGGCCAGTCCCCAAATCACGACCGCCGCGGCGTTTGCCGCGATATTGACGGCCCTTACCATGCCGGCCCTTGCGCAGAATCTGCCGACGCCGATGGAGGAGATGCCTCCCTCGAGCCGTCAAACGCTCACCATGCCCGGGCCCACGCTCGGCGCGGAGCCGACCGATTCAGCGGCGCCGTCGGTCGACGACGTGATGCGCGTCGAGTCGGCCGAATCGAGCGGCGTGAAAATGTCGTACGACGACTACGCCATGAACCAGATGCCCGCGCTCACCGAGAGCTCGGCCACCTGGCTGCGGCGTGGGATATGGTACGCCGACCTCGAAGGCGTGGTGTACGATCGCGTCTGGGACCGCGAGGAGCTCTCGATCGCCACCAACACGGTCGCCTTCGGCAACAACTTGTTCGACATCGGTGCGATCGGCGTGAACGTGAGCGATCACGGCAGCGAAGGCCACGGTCGATTGACGCTCGGCCGCTTCTTGTTTCGCGACCTGAACAACCGCGACCACACGGCCGAGATGGTTGTCTTCGGCGGCGGCGAGCACTACCAGCGTCAACAGGCCGATTCAACCTTTCCTGGCGGGATCACGCTGACCACCTCGGTGCTGATCGACAGCACGACCCCGAGCCTGGATCAATCCGATTCGATGTCGATGGACTACGACAGCCGGTTCCACAGCTGGGAGTGGAACTACCGGGTCGCCGAACGCTTGAATCACGATCGGATGGAGCTGATGCCCTCGGGCAACTGGGTCCGTCGGGCGCCGCACGGTTACACCAAGGAGTACCTCTTCGGCTTGCGGCTGTTCGACCTCGAAGAGGAGCTGCTGCTCGAGGCCCAAGGGGTCCGTTCGGTCAACCAAACCGATGGATCAACCGACGGCGACTTCCGTGTGAAGACCAGCAACAACCTGTTCGGGCCGCAGTTCGGCCTCGGGCTGACCTACGAGACCGACCGTTGGAACGTCTCGTTCCACGGCAAGAACGGCGTGTTCATCAACGACGCCAGCCTCAGCCGCAGCTTGGCGTACAACAACTCGCCCTCCGGAACGGCGGACGATTTCTCGAGAGAAGTGAACCGCAACAAGCTGTCGTACATGATGCAAGCCGGCATCGTCGGACGCTACCACCTGCGGCCGAACCTGTCGCTGCGGGCGAGCTACGAAGTGATGTACGTCACCTCCGTGGCGCTGGCCCCGGATGAGCTCGACTTCACGCCTGAGAAGATCGACTTCAGCGTGTCGGGCGACCCGTTCTACCACGGCGTGTCGTTCGGCACGGAGTACTACTGGTAGGCCGCCGACGAGTCGATGTTTCTCCCCTAGTTCCAGCGACGCGGCCACGAGCGCCCGAACGCGATGTCCCGAGCGCCGACATTTCTCGATCGCCACACGCTGGGCCTGTCGAACTGGCTGTGGTTCGCGCTCGTCGCGACGCTGGTCGTGGCGATGACGCCACGGGCCGCCCGCCGCACGATCGAGTCGAGCGCCAACCGCGCCGAGGACTGGCTGCCGGCTAGCTACAGCGAGTCGGCCGACCTGGCTTGGTTCCAGCGTCATTTCTCGGGCGAGGCCGTGGTCGTCGTGTCGTGGGACGGCTGCACGCTCGGTCAGAACGACCGCATGCGGATGCTGGCCGCCAAGCTGCCCAAGGCCCGCGACGCCGAGGGCCGGCAGCTCTTCACCCGCGTGCTCACGGGGCCGGGGCTGGTCAACCAACTCATGAACGATGGCCCCGGGCTGTCGCGCGGGGCGGCCATCGCTCGGCTCGAGGGCGCCCTGGTCGGTCCACCCCCGGCCGCCGGCGCCGATGACGACGAGCGGCCCGTGGGAATGGTCGCCGCCATGTCGGCGGCGGCCTCCAGCGACAACCGCGGCATGCGCGCCGCCCTCGACGAGCTTGAGCGTCTCGCTACCGAAGAATGCGGCGTGCCGGTCGCGTCGCTCCACGTCGGCGGCCCGCCGGCCGACAACGTGGCGATCGACCGCGAGGGCCAACGCACCCTGATCCGCTTGGCGGGGCTCTCGGGCATCGTCGGCCTGGCGCTCACCTACTTCTGCTTCCGCAGCCTGCGGCTCACCGGGCTGGCG
Organism: Pseudobythopirellula maris; assembly: GCF_007859945.1. Taxonomy (GTDB): domain Bacteria; phylum Planctomycetota; class Planctomycetia; order Pirellulales; family Lacipirellulaceae; genus Pseudobythopirellula; species Pseudobythopirellula maris. Next base: position 731,607 of record NZ_SJPQ01000002.1, read on the forward strand.
CTCGGCGTGGCGATCGCCGGGGCGGCGTTGTGCCTCGCGATGGTCTACTACGCGGGCGCCTTCGAGGTGCTCGTGCTCGGGTTGCCATCGCCGCGGCTGGGGGTAGCCGACGCCGTGCTCATGTCGGCGCCCGCCGTCGTGTACGTGCTCGCCCTCTCCGGTGCGGTGCACCTGATCAACTACTACCGTGAGGAACGCGCCAGCCACGGCCGCCACGGAGCCGTGGAGCGGGCGATCGCCTCGGCCGGCTTGCCGTGCGTGCTGGCGGCGCTCACGACGGCGGTCGGCCTCGTGTCGCTCGCCACGAGCGACGTGCTGCCGATCAAGAAGTTCGGCCTGTTCACCTCTTGCGCGGTTGTGGCGAGCGTGGGTCTGCTGCTGGCCGTCTCGGCGGCCGTGCTGCATGTTTACCCACCGCGGCTGCCGCGGCGCAAGAAAACGCCCAAGCGGCTGCCCGGCTGGCTCGACGCCTGGCGACGTTTCGTCACCGAACGCCACGCCTGGGTGAGCGCGATCGCGCTCGTCGCGTTGGCGGCGCTCGGCGGCGGGGTGGTCCGGACCGAAGCGAACGTGCAACTGCTCAAGCTGATCGACCCCAGCTGCGACCTGGTGCAAGACTACGCCTGGTTCGAGGCGAACCTCGGCAAGCTCGTGCCGATGGAGGTTGTCGTGCGGCTCGACGAGAGCCGCCTGCGCCAGCCCGACGAGTTGGCCGAGGGGGCCCACGCCTACCGCATGACCATGCGGGAACGGGCCGAGTTGGCGCGGCGGCTGGCGGGCCGGATCGAAACCCTCGAGCCGGTGGGCCGCACGCTCTCGGCCGCCACGTTCCTTCCCCCGCCGGGCGACCCGCTCGGCGCAGCGGGCGACTACGCCGCCAGCCTGGCGTTCGAGCAAAGCCGCGACGATCTCGCCGAGTACGTCACGCGTGAACGCGACGCCGAGGGCCAGCCAACCGGGGCGGAGCTCTGGCGCCTCAGCGCCCGCTTGTCGGCGCTCGACGACGTCGACTACGGGCTGTTTGTCGAGGACCTCCGGCAACGCGTCGAGCCGGTGCTCAGCGCCTATCGGGCCCGCGACCGGATGGTCGCCGCCACCGAAGGGGGCTGCCGCGACGGCCGGTTCTGCCTGCTCTTCCGCGGCGAACGCGAAGACCAAACCGCCCCGGCCGACTCGGCCGAGGCGATGCTCGTCGAGTTGCTCCGCGAAGCGTCGGGCCGGCGCGACGCGGTCGCCCAAGGCAACCTCACACGGATGGCCGGCAGCAAGGCGACCGAGCTCGAGCGGCTCGCCGGCCAGTTGGCCGCGTTCGACGCCGTCGTCTGCCTCGACCGCCGCGCGTTGCTGAAGGCTCAAGAGCTACTGGGCGAAGACGCGCCGGTCACGCTCATCGACTGCGGCACCGCTAGCAAGGACGCCAGCGGCGGCTGGGAGACCGGCGACGCGTCGATCACGCGGGCGACGTACACGGGCATCGTGCCGCTCGTCTACAAGACGCAGCGGCAGTTGATCGCGAGCCTCAAAGAGAGCCTGCTGTGGGCCGTGCTGCTGATCGCTGGCGTGATGATGATCGTGCTGAGGAGCCCGATGGGCGGGCTCGTGACCATGGCGCCGAACGTCTTCCCGGTCGCGGTGGTGTTCGGCCTGATGGGTTGGTTGGGCGTGAAGCTCGACATCGGCGTGATGATGACCGCCAGCGTGGCGCTCGGCGTGGCGGTCGACGACACGCTGCACTTTACGACTTGGTTCCGTCGCGGCCTGAACGACGGCCTCTCGCGCCCCGAGGCGGTCCGCCACGCCTTCGAGCGGTCCGCCGTCGCGATGATCCAGACGACGCTGATCGTCGGGATCGGCATGGCGGTCTTCATGGCCAGCACGTTCACGCCGACCCGGCAGTTCGGGCTGCTGATGATGGTGCTGTTGTCAGCGGCGTTGGTAGGCGACCTGGTGCTGCTGCCCGCCTTGCTGTGCGGGCCCCTGGGCAAGTACTTGGTTCCGCGTCGGCATCGGCCCGCCAAGATCGAGACCGCAGAGGAGTCTTCGCCGGAGCCGATCGCCCTGCGGATCGTTGGCGAAGAAGGCGATGGCGCCGAGCTCGCCGAACCCGCTTCGCCCGAGCCGCCGACCGCAGTTCCCGCCGTAGCGCCGCGCGTTTACGCGCCCGACGAACCGCTCGAACCGGCCAACGCCGAGCTCCGCAACAAGCTCCGCAACCTGCGCCGGCCGCAGCGAAACGAGTCGGCGGGCTGAGGGGCGAGCCGCTCCGGCTGCACGCGTGCAAGGCGTTGGCGCCCCTTTATTTCTTGGCTGGTCTCGCCAGCTATCGCCCATCCCCAGGGGTCGGGTGGCGTCTTCGCGCCGGTGCGGCGATCATGGTGGGCTAGGATCTGACCACTATGCATTGAACCGGAAGGGCGGCGATGAAGCGGTGCATCCCACTCGCGGCGGCGATCACGATCGGCCTGTTGACCACCACCCCCATGACAGCCTGCCTAGCGGCGGCGAAGGAGCTTCCCGGCGTGGGCCCCTACCCCGAGACCGACCGCGAGCCGGTCACCGACACCTACCACGGCGTGTCGATCGTCGACCCTTACCGCTGGCTCGAAGAGGACGTGCGCGAGTCGCCCCGCGTGGCCGACTGGGTCGAGCGTCAGCAGGCGTTCACGCGCAGCTACCTCGACGGCTTGAGCGAGCGTGAGTCCTTCGAGAAGCGGCTCACCGAGCTGTGGAACTACGCCCGCTACTCGCCGCCGCAGAAGGCGGGCCCACGCTACCTGTACCGCAAGAACGACGGGCTGCAGAACCAGTCCGTGCTCTACCTGGCCGATTCGGCGGAGGCGGACGGCGAGGTGTTGATCGACCCCAATTCTTGGAGCGAGGACGGCACGATCGCCCTGGCCGGCTACTCGCCGAGCCACGACGGCCGCTGGCTCGCCTTCCAACGGAGCGAGGCGGGCAGCGACTGGAAGACGATCCGCGTGATGAGCCTGCCCGACGGCAAAGAGACCGGCGAGGTCATCGAGTGGGTCAAGTACTCCGGCATCGGGTGGGCGCCGGACGGGTCGGGCTTTTACTACACCCGTTACCCCGAGCCCGCCGAGGGCGAGGCGTTCCAAGGCGCGGCGCTCAACCCGAGCATCTGCTTCCACCGCCTCGGCACACCGGTGTCCGAAGACCAAACGCTCTACAGCAACCCGGAGCACCCCGACTGGAGCTTCGGCGTCTCGCCGACCGAGGACGGTCGCTACCTGTTGCTGAGGGTGTTCACCGGCACCGACAACCAGAACCAGTTGCTCTACCGCGAAACCTCCGCCCCGCACGACGCGCCGTGGACGCCGTTGTTCGACGATTTCCAGAACGAGTGGTCCCCCTTCGGCGCCGACGGCGACCGGATCTACCTGACGACCGATTACCAAGCGCCGAACCGGCGGATCGTGGCGCTCGACCTTGCCCGGCCGGGCCGCGAGAACCTCGAGGAGCTCGTGCGTGAGTCCGACGCCACGCTCGAGGGCGCCTCGTACGTGGGGGGCAAGATCTTCGCCCAGTACCTCGAGGACGTCGCCGCCGTTGTGCGGCTGTACGATGTCGAGGGAACGCCGCTCGGCGAGGTCGCGTTGCCGGGCGTCGGTTCGGTCGGCGGTTTCGGCGGCAAGCAAGAGGACCAGGAAACCTTCTTCTACTACACCAGCTACGACGCCCCGCCCACGACCTACCGCTACGACATCGCGCAGGGCGATGTCACGAAGCTCCGCGAGCCCGAGGTCGCCGCCGACCTGGAGAGCCTCGAAGTCCGCCGCGAGTTCTACACCAGCAAAGACGGCGCCCGCGTGCCGATCTTCCTGATGCACAAGAAGGGGCTCGAACTCGACGGCACGAACCCGACGCTGCTCTACGGCTACGGCGGGTTCACGATCTCGCTCACCCCCGGCTACTCGCCGAGCCGCACGGCCTGGGTCGAGCGCGGCGGGGTGCTGGCGGTGGCCAACCTGCGCGGCGGGGGCGAGTACGGCGAGGCGTGGCACGCCGCCGGCAAGCTCGACAAGAAGCAGAACGTGTTCGACGACTTCATCGCCGCCGCCGAGTGGCTGATCGACCAGAAGATCACTTCGAGCAAGCACCTGGCGATCCAAGGCGGCAGCAACGGCGGCCTGCTCGTGGGAGCCGTCATGACGCAGCGGCCCGAGCTGTTCGGCGCCTGCCTGCCGGCCGTCGGCGTGATGGACATGCTCAGGTTCCACACCTTCACGGCCGGCCAGTTCTGGCGCGACGAGTTCGGCTCGGCCGACGACGCGGAGATGTTCCCCGTGCTGCGGGCCTACTCGCCGTACCACAACCTGAAGGAGGGCGTCGCGTACCCGGCCACGATGGTCACAACGGCCGACACCGACGACCGGGTGGTGCCGATGCACAGCTTCAAATTCGCCGCCGAGTTGCAGCGCTGCCACGCGGGCGACACGCCGGTGCTGATCCGCATCGAGACCCGCGCCGGCCACGGCGCCGGCACCCCGACGAGCAAACGCATCGAAGAGGCGGCCGACCTCTGGTCGTTCTTGTGGGCGAATGTAGGCGCCGGTAAATAACCCCTCCCACTATTCTGTGGGAGGCGTCTGAGACGCCTCCCACATCCAACCCCCACACCCAACTCGGTTTGAGCGAATTGTCATGCGGCGTTTGACGAGCGTAGTTCTGTTAGTGCTTGCTAGCATTCTCCCCGAGGCCGCCGCCGCGGCGCCGCCACGCGTGATGGTTGGCTACTACGCCACGTACGGCGACCTGCCGGTCGAGCAGCTCCCGTTCGATGAGCTCACGCACGTTTGCCACGCCTTCTTGCGCACCGACGCCAAGGGCGAGCTCGTCACGACAGACGCCATGCCGAACCCGTCGCTCTGCGACGCCGCCCACGAGCACGGGGTGAAGGTGCTCGTCACGCTCGGCGGCGGGCTCACGGTCCAGGGGCTCGAGCTCGTGTCGAAAGACCCCG